>NZ_CP032744.1:1880314-2193699 GCF_003641145.1 Lactiplantibacillus paraplantarum | reverse complement strand
GAAAACTCGTCATTACGGTGACTCATTCGCAAGAAGTTGCTGATTACGGGACACGCATTGTTCATTTAGATGATGGCCAAATTCATGATGAATTAGTGATTGGGGCTCCGTTCGATGTGGTCGATAAACAGCCAACTCGTTATCGGACCCTTGGTTTTCGACAGATGTTCCGGATGTCAATGCAGCATATGCGCCGGATGTGGCTCCGTTACTTACTGATTATTTTTGGATCATCGATTGGAATCAGTAGTATCGTTGTGATGCTTGGCTTAGGATCAGGGATCCAAAATTATATGAATCACCAGATTACGTCGCAGGTCAATCCAACCGCTGTGCAAGTTTCAAAGAAGACGGGGAAGGTCAGCACGTCTGCGCGTAAAAAAGCGACAAGTGCGGCAGCTTACAAGGCTGCAGTTAATCAAGAACAAGTCACAGCGGCTAAGAACGCTGAAGTGACAACTGCTAATGCCAAACAGTTAGCAGCTATCAAGCATGTTAAGTCCGCTAAGTTAGGCTATTATACGAGTACTCAGGCTAATTATCAAAAAACAACGGTGACGGCAAGTCTCCAGACGGATAACCCGACAATTTTGAGTAAAACCATTAAGAATGGGTCGCGCCCGGGCACTGACCAAGTCTTAATTGGTCGCAAGTTAGCCAAGAAGATGATGGGCAAAAAGCATTATCAAAAAGCACTTCATAAAAAATTGACAGTTAAGTTGACAACGGTTAATCGCAAGAATCAATCCGTAACGGTCAAGCAGACATTAACCGTTAGTGGGATTACTGGTAGCGATGATACAAGTGTTGTTGTTTTGCCCCAAACGGTTAAAAAGATGTTGGCGGCTAAGAACGTGGCTTACCGGCCAAACTTTGCCATTGTCCAGATTGACAAACTGGCGCATGTTAAGCAAGTTGAACACAACATCAAGGCCATCAAGGGGACTAATAAGAAACAACAGTATAACTACACTGGAATCGGTGATTTAATTGATTCATTGAATACCTATATTCGTTTAGCCACTAACGTATTGACTGGCGTGGCTGGCATTGCTTTATTGGTCTCGGCAATTATGATCATCGTTGTCTTATACGTTAGTGTTTCTGAACGGACTCGTGAAATCGGGGTACTGCGAGCGCTTGGCGCCCGTAAACGCGATATTAGTCATTTGTTCTTTGCTGAGGCTCTAACTATTGGGGTATTAGCAGCGATTATGGGATTACTGTTTGGTGAAGGGTGGCAATTCTTAGGCAATATGGCGATTTATAGTTTAATCAAGTATCCAATTGTTCGAATTTCAGGGGCAGCAATGCTAGGTGGCATCACGGTCAGTGTTGTAATCAGTTTGTTGGCAGCTTTGGCACCAGCACACATGGCTGCACGATTAGATCCAGTTGAGAGTTTATCACATGAATAAAAGCGGGGGCGGAGCAAATGTATTTCTTTATTACAAGTAAAATTGATTCGACGCCATCGGCTATTGAATTAGCCATGATTCAGCGTCAAAAGTTATTCACAAAGCATCGGGTACCCGCGTTGATCGTGACCCGTAACTTTGTGCGGGACTTGCACCAAAATATGCATCAGATCGGTTATGATGACGAATTTCAAGTCAATATGTATGATTATTTTCAAGGGACTACGAATTATGAGGGTCAACCATTGACAGCCGCTAACTACCCGCGGGTGACGGGTGAAACTTTGGAACGGGTCAGTGCCAATGAATTTGATGTGATCCAACGGGAACAACGTCAAAAGGCTTTGATGCTGAATGCGCAAGGTAATATTGATTACGTTGATATTCTCAATCCTCAAGGCGCAGTTAGCCGACGTGACTACTATGACACGCGGGGGTTCTTAACGGTGGCGCAGTATTTTGATGACAAGCAGAATATTGTGTTAGAGCAACATTGCAATTTACAACAACAACCCGTTTTAGAGACATTCTTTCGGCCGAACGAGAAGCAACAACCGGTCGCTACGCACCAGCGCCTCTTAAACTATCATGGTCACAATTATGAATTTGAAGATTGGGATCAGTTAACGGCGTTTTTCTTAGACGCATTGAATACGGAATATGGTGGTCATGGGACGATGATCGTGGATCGCAGTGATGCGGGGATGAATCCAATAGTTAAAATGACGACATTAGCCCGCAAGTATGAATTTTTACACAGTAATTTCACGCTGGATCCACTTGACGTTGTCAACTCACCAATTGTGCCATACACCCAGATTGGTTTAGATCATGCGAATCAGATGGCGGGCTTGATTATGTCAACGCAAGAAGAGTGTGACGACATGACAAACCATATTCATAATGTGATTCCAACTTTGGCGATCCCAGTTGGCAGTGTGAGCGATGAGCAATTAGCCACACGGCCAGTTGACTTTGGTGATCGGACTGCTGGTAAGGTTATTGCGGTTGCGCGGTTGTCAGCTGAAAAAAATCTAGAGCAATTAATCAAGGCTGTCGCTTATGTTCACGAAAAACAATCAAACGTGACGCTAGATATTTATGGTTATGGTGATTCGTGGACTGGATTTAAAGAAGAAAATCGGTTACGAGCACTAGTTAGTTCGCAACACTGGCAATCATTTATCACGTTTAAAGGTTTTGAACGTGATTTAACGCCTGTTTACAATCAGGCCCAACTGATGGTCTTGACTAGCCAGTATGAGGGGTTTAACTTAGGTATTTTGGAAGGGCTGAGTCATGGCGTGCCGGTAGTCGCTTACGACATCAAGTATGGACCAGCGACGATGATTAATGATGGTCAAAATGGGCGTCTAATTACGCCGAATAACTTAGTCGAACTTGGTAAGGTGATTTTGGCGTTATTGCAAAACCCAAAGCAATTGGCACAAATGAGTGAACGTGCGTATGGCAATAGCAGTCGCTTTTCAGAAGCGATGATTTGGCAACGCTGGAATGATCAAGTTGTTCAGCCAGATATTCAAGCAATGAGGGGAGTTACAACCAATGGAAACACATATCACGTCATCGGCTAACCAACCGCATGCTAAGTATGGAACCCGTGATTTGCTAAGACTGATCATGACGCATGCCCACCCAAAGAAGGGGCTCTTCATTGTTGGGATCCTATTGTCGTTTGTCGCCACGATTTGTAGCCTTGGGATTACGTTGATGTTGAAAGAATTCATCGATGCTTTTAATCATGGCACTTCGGGACAGTTATTAGGACGCTTGGCAGTCGTGATCGTCGTCCAATTATTTGCAAGTGTTGCGTCGAGCTTCTTGCTCAGTTACACAGGGGTGGACGCGGTCTCAACGCTACGTAGTGCGCTATGGCAACATATCGTTGATTTACCAATTCCGTATTTTGATCATAATCGGACGGGGGAACTGTCTAGTCGGGTGGTCAATGATACGTCGACGATTTTTGAATTGATTTCCAGTCAGTTCTCAAACGCCATCAATGGGATCATTTCGATTATCGGTTCCTTAACGTTAATGCTGTTATTAAACTTTCGCTTAACGATTATTATTTTGATTGTGGTCCCACTAATGGCCGTGATTATCGTCCCAATGGGGCAAGTGTTAGCGCGAATTTCCAAAGCGATTCAAAAAGAAACGGCCAATTTGAATAGTGCTGCGGTTCAAATGATTGGACAAAACCGGTTAGTGAAAGCAATGGTTGCTGAAAAGGCATTGAAACAGCAAGGAAGCGATCAAGTTGATCGGATCAAGGGCTTCAGTGTTCGCCAAATCAAGTTGATTTCTGTATTGAACCCAGTCCTTAACATTATGTTGTTGGCAGCGATTTTTATTATCATTGTTTATGGCGGTATTTTGGTTCAAACAAAGGCTTTGACGATTGGAAGTTTAGTGGCTTTCTTAATGTATGCAGTCCAAATGATCTCACCACTAAGTAGCGTAACGGGCTTAGTAACGGCACTCCAACAAACGGTCGGGGCAACCGAACGAATTGATAATATCTTAGATAGTCCCGAAGAAGATAAACGGTTATCTGGGGAAACATTGACAACGATCGATACGGTTGACTTTGATCACGTTGATTTTGGTTATGAACATGATAAACCAGTACTCAAGGACGTTGATTTAACGATCCACCGTGGTGAACGAATTGCCTTGATTGGTGAGAGCGGTAGTGGGAAAACAACCTTAGTCTCGTTATTAGAGGCCTATTATACGCCGACCCGCGGTGATCTGGACGTCAACGGTCAGGCAATGGACAGTTATACAATCCCGTCGATTCGTAATCAGATTGGTTACGTGAGTCAGGAAGTCGATCTAATGCCAGGAACAATTCGCGACAATCTGTTATTAGGGTCAACTCAGGCCGTGCCAGATGAACAGTTGAGTGCATTATTGACGCAAGTCGGTCTGGCCGATTGGTTGGCGGAGCTCTCGGCGGGTCTGGACACTGATGTTGGTGAGCGGGGCCTCAATGTCTCAGGTGGACAACGGCAACGCTTAGCCATTGTTCGCGCACTCGTCCGCGAGCCATCGTTACTGATTCTCGATGAAGCGACGGCTAGCCTTGATAATCAGAACCAAGAACGGGTCACGCAGCTATTGGCGACCTTACCAGCTGACTTGACGACCATTACCATTGTCCATCGCCTGAATCAAATTGAGGCGTACCCGCGGATTCTCTTTATGGAGGATGGCTGCATTACTGGAGATGGCGATCATGAATCCTTATTAGCAACGCATGAACGTTATCGTGACTTTTACCGGTTGCAATATCAACACGGTTAGAAGCATTTAGAGCGATACGATTCGATTATTAAGATTAGTAAGTGGTTATTGCTGAACGATGGCAATGACCACTTTTTTTGTGAAAAATAATGTATTTTAATGGTAAGTGTTGGTTAACGCGGACAATAGAAGCGGTAAAAAATCGGCTAAAAGTATTAATAATTTTAATAATAAGTTGAAAAAAGCTAATTTTATAATTATTTTTTAGGTTACTAATTTATGAATGATAAGAGACATAATCGGGAAAAAAAGTAGGCGCGTGCCAGAAAGCAACCATGCTTAAATAGCGATACTAACAAGGATTTAAACGCTTTCTGGTGCTGTGACTAGCTCGTGATAAATATAAATAATATTGATATTGCCCTCAAATTTGGGGCGTTAATGAAACGCGTAAGTAGTCTATAGTGTGTATATTTACTAATTGAATATGATACTGCCCTGTATTTATTCAAATATTAGTAATTTTATTGACGATTGTAGGGATAATTAGTTAATATTTAAATCGTAAACGAGGTTACTTGTTTCACATTCGCATTAGTAATCAATATTAGTTATTTAACAGGATAAATTAAATTATTGATAATTGTGTTACTAATCAACGAATGATTTGTAAATTTTCTAAGGAGGATTTGATTATGAGTTTCTTCAGTGATTTACATTTCTTACCAGGAACCCACACGTCATCACATACTAGTTATGTCAGCAACCAACCACTTGGTACTTTCTATCAGTTTGTGTTGAATGTGATTGCTGCAGTTAAGGGTTAAGATCGCCAGATGCGGGTGTTAGAGAGGCTGATGATTAATTAGTTGAATTTTCTAACCGCTTAACCGAAGCTTGCAGAACTTAATTTGTTTTCCATTAATCGAGTCTCGCGATTCAATATCGAGACTTGAGGAACTAACCATTAATTAACCAAAAAGGAGGAGTTATTCATGAGTTTCTTTACTGATTTGCACTTCTTACCAGGAACCCACACGTCATCATACACATCAAGTGTTTCTAACGACATTTTTGGTGGCTTCCACAGTTTCATCTTAAACTTGATTCCTGCAATCAAGAGTTTGTTTAGCTAATAATAAAAATCAATCACATTATAGGAGGATCTACATTATGAGTTTCTTTAACGATTTCCACGTCTTACCAGGTACCCATACTTCTTCATACACATCAAGCGTATCAAACGATATCTTCGGTGGTTTCCACAGCTTCGTATTAAACTTGATCGCCGCATTCAAAAACTAATTTAATCAAACAAATAGGAGGATTTACATTATGAGTTTCTTTAACGATTTCCACGTCTTACCAGGTACGCATACGTCATCATACACATCAAGTGTTTCCAACGATATCTTCGGTGGTTTCCACAGCTTCGTATTGAACTTGATCGCTGCATTCAAAAAGTAATTTAGTCAAACAATTATAGGAGGATTTACATTATGAGTTTCTTTAACGATTTCCACGTCTTACCAGGTACCCATACATCATCATACACATCAAGTGTTTCCAACGACATCTTCGGTGGTTTCCACAGCTTCATCTTAAACTTGATTCCAGCAATCAAGGGCTTATTCAGCAAGTAATCTTAACTAATCTTTCAGGAGGATTTATATTATGAGTTTCTTCAATGATTTCCATATCTTACCAGGTACACACACGTCATCATACACATCAAGTGTTTCCAACGATATCTTTGGTGGCTTGCATAGTTTCATCTTGAACGTTATCAAAGCGATCAAGGGTTAATCTATTTAGATAAATAAATTAATCAATTTATTAATTAATATCTTGATATTATTTAAATAATGAGGGAGGATATACATTATGAGTTTCTTTTCAGATTTGCACTTTTTACCAGGTACGCATACGTCATCACATACTAGTTATGTCAGCAACCAACCACTTGGTACTTTCTACCAATTCGTATTAAACGTTATCTCAGCCATCAAGGGCTAATAATTAACTAAACTAAAGGGGATTAATCTCATGAGCTTTTTCAATGATTTTCATATTTTACCAGGTACACACACATCATCATATACATCAAGTGTTTCTAACGACATCTTTGGTGGATTACACAGTTTTATCTTAAACGTTATTGCCGCATTTAAGGGCTAATTCGTTAAATATAACTGAATGCCAACAAAATCGTAATGGTGTTATTAAGCACAACACGATAAGCACGACTAAGATGATGGGCTGGCAAGCGATTTGTCACCCATCATTTTACATAAATGCAGAAAATCGTGGGTGCTCGGGGAGGATTCCATATGTCAAAAGATAATCAAAAAATGACCGGTGATTCAGTTTATCGGGTAAAGATGTATAAAGACGGTAAACGTTGGGTTTATGCCGGTGCAACCACGTTAGCTCTAGCTGCTGGTTTAGTTTTTGCCAACGTTAATGCTTCAGCTGATACTTCTGCAAACACGGACACCAACACAGAACAAGTTTCTAGTGCTGCTAGTTCAGCTGCAACTAGTTCAGCAACGACTTCGTCAGCTGCTACGGATGCCAGTTCTGCATCTTCAACTGCAACTTCAACGTCAAGCACAGCTAGTTCAACAGCAACATCTTCAAGTAGTGCTGCCAGTTCGACCGCAACTGTTGCAACACAAAGTGCTACTTCAGCGAGCGGAAATTCAGCCGCACAGCAAGATGACACTACGCAAACTGCTGTTGCGACCTCTGCTAAGGTACAATCACGAGCTGCTAGTGTTGCTACTACTGCGACTGTTGAACAAACAGCTCCGACAGTCACTACACCTACATCTGACGCAACACCGAAGGTTACTAGTGAAGCAACACTAACTACTTCTGAAGCGGCTAGTGCATCGACATCAGAAGCTACATCTACCGTAGCTAGTGGTAAAGGTCAAGTAGTTAAGAATGCAGATGCGGCAGGAGCGGACAACGTAAATTCCGTTGTTGATGGTACAAATTTTGCTACTGAAGCTGACACTACTTACGATGTCACAGTCACGCTATCAAAAAATTCTAGTGTTGATTGGACAGACGCTAATGGTTCGTTTGCAGTGAAGGGGAACGTTGCTTCTGCAACTGGTACTTGGAAATTAACATCATATACAGTTGGTAATACACTAACTGATGGGGTTATTACTGATGGAACGACCACAACGCTTACTGATAATGATGCAGCTGGCATGCCAAGTGTCGTTTACGCTGACTCACTTGCGGACAACAGTTATTTACAACTAAATTATGTTTACACTGCTACTACTAGCAGTTCTGCAAATGGTGGTTTAACTTTTACTGATATTCCACGTGCTGTTCATGATACCGCAGCAGGATCAAATCAAATTGGTTGGGATTATACAACAAATGTAACTACAGACACGACGATTACTACGCCAGCTGAAGATGCTTCAGATGTCAGTGTGGCGTATGTTGTAATCACCGGTGTTAATGCTGATGGTACCCCTAAGTATACTCAGATTGACGGTGGTGTAACTAAGAGTGGGAAAGTTGGAACAACTTTTACTATTAATCCAGCAACGATTGATGGCTATGCACTCTATGGTGCAAGCAATAATGTTACTGGTGATGCAAATGGCCTCACTGGGACAGTTGATACGGATGCTACCAACAATGAAGTTGTATTAGTATACGCTGAAAATACCGGTATTGTTGTTAACTATCAAACTGCTGATGGATCAACTGTGGCTGCATCCAACCAGTATACGCAAGGTACTGATGGAACCTTTACTCGTGCAGGCGGTACGTATGAATTAACTGCTCCAAGTCTTGATGGCTATACCTACACGGGTTACAAGATTGGTGACGGTGATGTTCAATCAGGAAACATTGCTGCAGGTACGCTTGTTGCTGGCGCTAATACAGTAACTTTTGTTTATGCTCCAGTTGTCGAACAATCTGACATTACTGTAAATTACGTTGATGAAGCTGGCAATGTAATCAAGGATTCAACTACTTCGACTGGTGATAACGGCACGACTTACACGATTGACCAACCAACAATTGATGGTTACACGTATAAGTCAGCTAGTGATTCCTTAACCGGGACGTACGACGGCAATAAGACAATTACCTTAACTTACGCTAAGAATGCAGCCCCAGTTGAACAATCAACGATTACGGTAAACTACGTTGATGCTGATGGTAAGACGATCAAGACGGCGACGACCCAAACCTTGGACAACGGTTCAACTTATAAAGTTGAGACGCCAACCATCGATGGTTACACTTACAAGTCAGCTGATGGCGCCTTAACTGGTACGGTTGATGGTAATAAGACGATTACCTTAACTTATACCAAGGATGCGACACCAGTCGAACAATCAACGATTACGGTAAACTACGTTGATGCTGATGGTAAGACAATTAAGACGGCGACGACCCAAACCTTGGACAACGGTTCAACTTATACCGTTGAGACGCCAACCATTGATGGTTACACTTACAAGTCAGCTGATGGTGCCTTAACTGGTACGGTTGATGGTAATAAGACCATTACCTTAACTTATACCAAGGATGCGACACCAGTCGAACAATCAACGATTACGGTAAACTACGTTGATGCTGAAGGTAAGACAATTAAGACGGCGACGACCCAAACCTTGGACAACGGTTCAACTTATACCGTTGAGACGCCAACCATTGATGGTTACACTTACAAGTCAGCTGATGGCGCCTTAACTGGTACGGTTGATGGTAATAAGACCATTACCTTAACTTACACCAAGGACTCAACGACACCTGTTGAAAACAAAGCTAACTTGACGATCAATTACGTTGACGCTGATGGCAACACCATCAAGACGTCTAGTGTAACTGAATATATCGTTGGTCAAGCTTACACGGTCGGTCAACCAGAAATTGCTGGTTACACGTATGACCATGCAACTGGTGATGCTATTGCCGGGACGATTGCATATAACGGTAACACAGTTACCCTTGTTTACACGAAGAACGGTAGCACGACACCAACTGAACAAACTAAGACGATTACGGTAAATTATGTCGATGCTGATGGTAACACCATCAAGACCGCTACGACCACAACATACAAAGTTGGGGACACATACACGGTCGCAACACCAACAATCGATGGCTACACTTACAAGTCAGCTGATGGCGCATTGACTGGTACGGTCGCTGATGATGCTACGATTACTTTAACTTATTCTAAGACCGATAATGGTGGTACAACGACTGCGCCAACCACTGCACCTGGTACTGGTGACAATGGTAATAACGGTGGCGGAACCATCACGACGGCACCAACCACCGCACCTGGTACTGGTGATAACGTCAATGGTGGCGGTACTGGTACCACGACTACTGCCCCTGTTACGACGCCAAGTGATGACACTGTCAACACTGGTTCATCAACGACGGCGGCTTCAACCGCACCAGCAACCACGGTTTCTGATGATGAAGTAACGCCAACCACGACTGCAACTAGCAATGGTACGAGTGGGGTTGTTCCTGCTTCCGCATCATTACAACCAGTTGTAACGACGAAGACGACGACTTCTGACGCGAAGACGTTACCTCAAACGGATGAAGACGAAAACGGGACTGCTTTGGCTGTCTTGGGTCTTTCAACCTTATTGATGGGTTCAGCGCTATACTTTGGCGTTTCTCGTCGGAAACATGAAGCATAATAATTAGAATAGCTTGATTATTTGCTGAACGGATGGAAAGGTCAGCAATGACCTTTCTACTCTTTGAGCAAACAATCAAGTTTATGGAGGAGTTGCATTATGAAGATGTTCAATAAAAAGCGCAGAGATAAGAATGAGGATTATCGTAATCATTCTGAGCGTGCAACGGCGACTTCAACCGTTGCTGCTCAAAAGCCAAAACCAAAGGCAACCCAAAGTAGCACGACCCCCAATGTGCGGTCGGCTAGCGGTGTCCGGCCAACTAGCAGTGGCGTAACGGCTTCGACTAGTGCCCCAGTTAAGGGTCAAAACCGGGTTAATCAACGGCGTGCTACCCAAACGGCGGCAAAGAACAGTGCGGCGATTGAACGTGAAATGGCTGATTTAAACAAACAATACCAAACTTTACGCGGGGAGCTTAAGGTTCAATTAGTTCAAGACCGTAAGCACGAAAAGCAACAGTACGAAACCTTAGTCGCCGAACAGTTAAACTTAGAACAGCAGTTAAAAGATGCTAAGATCACATTATCTAAGCAGGATAAAGTTGTTAATACTAATGATGGTGAACGGCAAGGAATGGTTAAGACCATCAATGCTTCTCAAAAACGTTATGATGATGCTAAGAAAGCTCTTGCTAAGAGCGATCAGACCATCAAATCGTTAGAAAAGAAGATTACGCAGTCAGAACAATCATTAGCTGATCTCAAGCAGAATGAAGCTGATATGCGTAAAGCAATTCAAGGCGAACAAGACTTGAAGAAGTTATTCGTTTTGATGAAGCAACAAGAAAAGCAAGCTCAGGACCTGTATCAAAAGAGTGACGCAATCAACAGTGAACTCGTGAAACTCCAGAAACGTGAACAGACTGAAACCCGTGAACGTTCGCGGAAAGAACACGCGATTACGAGTGCGGAAAAAGACTTACATACCGCTCAAGATGCGTTAGTGGCCTATGATCGTAAAAAGAAGAGTGCCCAAGACGAACAGGAACGTTCACTTAACTTGATCAACCAGAAGATTAATCGGCTACAACATGACTACGATCAAAACGCAACGATTGTTAAAGGTTTGCAACAAAAGGTTGAAGGAATCGATGCAAAGTTAAAATCGGATTACGGGACAACGCACTTAGTATCACCCGTTGAATTCGATCAGTCCGCAAAATACTTCTTATTCAGCACGGACCTGATTCAGTCATTATCTAGTGAAGAAAAAGCTTCAATGGAAATGATTATGGGCTTATTGAAGAGTGAAGTTAAGGATAATGCCAACGTGATTACTGTCAACTATAATGATAGTTTGCCAGATATTTGGAATAATTATCAAGCGGCTGGACTCGTTGATAAGCGTACCGGATTATATAATATGTACTATACGATTCAAGCGAAGGTTCCGGGTGCGGTTGCGAAGACTAAGCCAGAATTACCTGATAATCCAGCATGGCAATATAAACGTAATGCTGACCAGCAGATTGTGTCAATTGCCGATGATGGTGGGACGCCAATCATGACGTTGAAGTATCGTAAGAATGGTGCTATTTGGTACATGACATACTTTAATGGTTCACTGGCTACTCGACGTGACGTCTACGATGCTGCTGGGTTCTTATCTGTCACCCAATACCTTGACCGGACAAATAACTCGCAAGTTACTTTAGAAAACTTCTATCGTCCGGACCACTCTTTAGCAATGGTCAAGCAATACGGTAGTAATCATGAACTATCTATTCAATTAGTGAATAAGGAAGAGGCCATTACGAATGTCTTCCATTCTGAAACTCAATTATTGAACTGGTGGTTGGCATCAGTCTTACAACAACAAAACAGTGTGTTAGTGATGGGCATTAATTCACCATTATTCGACCAGTGTTTGCAAGCAACCAATGAAAGCTTCCATCTTTTACCAATTGTATCTGCGGATGATTTGGATAACCAACATGTTCAGGATATCATTAGCGGTAAGAGTAAGTTGTCAAGCTTAGTTGTGACGGATCATGATGTTCAGACTGCGATTGAAAAACAAATGACGCGTGATCTTGAAATTACGGTGATGCCAGCAGCAGAAGTCCGTGCCTAATCACGGGGTTGTTGATGATGCCTTGAACGTGACGCATGAATGGGGTTTTAATAATGATGAAGACTAATACCAAAAAAGCCAAGTACGACGATGCGGAACTGTTCGAGAAAGTTTTAGTGGGCATGTCCTGGCTCGAAAGCCATCTTCGTGAGATTATCCAAACGATGGTGACTGATGCAGATGTGTCGTTTGAACAGTTCTTGATTCTTTACTATCTTGACCATAGCACTGATCACCGAATTACGGTGAAAGAGCTAGCCGCTGACCGCCACGTTTCTTCTTCAGCGATTTCAAGGAAGCTCACTTACTTGATCAACAATGATTTAATTGTGCTAAACATTGATCCTTATGATCGCCGGTATCGTTACTTAACGTTGACCGCGAAAGGGGAAAAATTGGCGCGAGTCATTGAAAAAGTTAACGAAGAACGCCTCGGTAAGTTCCTAGATGAATTTGGCCGGATTCGAACTTCTGAATTAACTGATGAGCTTCGAATGGTCAGTAAAGTTTTAGTAGATACCAAGGAAATAAAAGGTTAATAAAAAGAGCAATTCGGCTGTCAAATAAGCTGAATTGCTCTTTTGTCATTAAATATTGATTGCAAACGAGAATAAGATAAAACCACCAAGTAACATCGTGATAATTGCCACGACCACCCATAGCACTTGACGCATACTGTGACGAACTTGGCGCTCAACGTGATTCTTTGCTTGGGAGCGCTCATGTTGGGCGTTGAACAACGAAGCATTCGTGTTCTTGACCCAATCGGCACCACGTTGACCATAGTAGGGGTTGGTGTTATGACTGATCGAGTGGTGGACCCGACCATTTGATTTGGGTGACGGTTGATAACGCCGCATCATAATCCTCTTTTCAATGGGTGTTAGTTTTTCTGAGCCTTGTAAGGAACAGCATAGTTTTTCGGGGCATCGCTAGCTTTTGCATACTTCCAGTGTCCGGACATCTTCTTTTCTAGTGGGGCACCATCCTTGATGCAAGTAAAACGCGAGCCAACTTCATTCTCAATGATGAAGATCCGGTTAAACTCGTGCCGCGTCTGGACAATGTGACAATCATCGTGATCGATACCAAAAACATCTTTGTATACCAACAACATTATCTCCTTTGTATTGATTTCAAAATAGTGACGATTTAAAAGGCTTCACAGACAGTCTACATAATCTATTATAAACCCCGATTCAAGTCCGTAAACTATTTTGTTGGCGAAAAAAGAAAATTTCATCTACTTAGCCATAATTAACAAAAAACACTAACGTAGGTCAAACCTACGTTAGTGTTTAATCATTAATTCTAATTGGGTATACTGGGCTCGAACCAGTAAATTACGGATTCAGAGTCCGCTGCCTTACCAATTTGGCGAATACCCAATAACAACTATTTAATAGTAACTTTTCCATCAAATACTGTCAAGACTTTGGTGAAACTTTATGCATGTTTTTTGTATTTTTGCTTGAACTTAGTAGCGGTAGATGACTAAACTAATTGATGGGAAGGTGAGTACGTGTCTAAATCAGAATTAGATCGTTTATTTAATCATTTACGTCAACAGCTGATCGTCTGGGCTGTCACGTCAATCGGCTTAGCGGTTATGCGTAATTTTTTGTTACCGCAATTATTGACATTCGTTTTTTGGGGCAGTGTTGTTTATTGTTTGATTTTATTCGTTGGGCTAGCTGTTGTTACGGTTTTTCGATGGCAAAAGTCATAATTGATTTGACAAGCCGCTTATCATTCGGTAAGATAGTAAATGAATTTGTGCCCGCTGGTCAAATTGGTTAAGACGTCGCCCTCTCAAGGCGGAGTTACGGGTTCGATCCCCGTGCGGGTGATAAGTCGACAAATATAGAGAAACGACAAAGCACCAAAACGCTGATATAAAGGCGTTTTGGTGCTTTTGTTTTACACTCGAAAACCACTCAAACACGATATGTTCTTCCACGATTCTTCCAAAAACGAAAAAAGTAGCCAAAATATAGCATTTTTTGGAAGAAAAATTAACAAATGATTTTGTAATCCCTTGCGGCACAAGGACTACAGCAATCACAAAATTATCATTTTTTAAAATCCTTCGTCCATTAGCTCGGTAGCCTTCTTATCTGACACGCCGTTTTCTTCTTCAATAAGATGGACGTAGGTGTTAACGGTCGTTTCTAGTTTTTGATGTCGAAGGCGATGTTGAACATAGGGAAGGGACTCATGATTTAAGATAAGAATCGAAGCGTGTGTGTGCCTCATGGCGTGTGTTGTAACTTTGTTGATCTTTAGACGGTTACAAATACGTCCTAGCTCTTCGTTTGCATTCCCATTGCCCACGATTTTTCCTAGTTTAGACCAAAATACGAGGTTCTTAGGATTCTTCATTTCGTGCAATTCTAAATAATCTTTCTGCGTGCTACGATAGCTCCTCATAAAACGACAGTAGGCGGGTCCTATGGTTATATCTCCATCGGCCTGTCCATTTCCCTTAGTTGGACGAAAAGTCTGTCTACGAGCGTCCCACTGCTGTTTAATGTGAACTATTCCATTATTCAAATCCAAATTATCCCACGTCAGACCAGCAGCTTCCTCGAACCTGGTTCCAGTTTCTAATTGAAACAGCATCATCAGCATAGTCATGTGGTCATAATCAGCCGTTTTAATGAGGTATTTACGCAGCTTCTTATAATCGGGCAACGTCAAATACTTTTCCTCTACGGGCTTAGGAGGGCGTCCAGTGACGTGTGCCTTGTAAGCAAAGTCACGTTTTAGAATACCATCGGCTACAGCGTCCTTGATTGCGGTGTGTACTTGTTGATGAAGTTTGTGAGATGTGGCAATTCCATGACTGCGACCAAATTCATTCAGAAATTTCTGATAATCCGGCCGTTTAATTGCGCTCATAGGTCGATCTTTAAAATATGCAGAGATGTGACGCCAATTGCCCATATATAGCTCGTGGGTATGACGCGATACGCCGTCAGTTTTGTAAATTCTGATCCAATCAAGAAAGTAGTGCTTTAGACTCTCGGTGCTACGTGATAAGTCAGCACCTTCCAGCAGAGCATTTTTAGTTTTAGTTTCCCACTCAACAGCGTCAGTTTTGCGCTTTTCTAAATGAGTAACCGACTTATAGTTACCGTCATCATCTTTATAAGAGACACGGGCCTGCCATTTACCATTATTAAGTTTGGTTACTGACATGTTTTATTCCTCCCAACTGGAAATAACAATAGGTTGACATTCCCAAACGTATGTTCCTTTGAGCTGAAAATATATACCCCAATAAAGGGGTACTAAGCGAGTGACAATGATTTGTAACTTCACATTTAATTGACAATTCATTGCTAAATAATACCATCTCTAAGATGTTTTATTAGGAGTATAATTATAAAAAAGGGGGGAAAGCAATGTTAAAAAAGATCTGGGCTTACTGGTTATTATCAACAACAATTACTTTTTGGCTGAAAGTGATAAGTATATTAATAACTCGACAAGCTGATTTAGTAGTACTTTTTTTGATTGTTTTTCCCGTAACTTTGTTGATTGCGAAAGTGATTCCTGATCCTGATTCATGGATTTACTTTCAGGTAGAATTAAGGTTCCACTAACTTTAGGATGTAATTTTGCTCGTTTTAACTCTGAATCTTTTTGCTTAGCTATCTTATAATTAACTTTGTATTTAAGCTTTTTATTTTCTAAATGCTGTCTATAAATTTCTTGACACCATTCTACTAATCCCAGTTCCTTACCACGTTTACCACCAATTACACGCCATGCGAAAAGTAAGGTTCCACCTGTGCCAGTGGTTAAGACTCCTGCTTCTAAAAAAGGCTCTATGGCTTTATATAATTTATAGAGCTCATTTATTTTTATTACAGTAGCGATTAAATTCATAGAGACAGGCGAATTACGGCGAATATCCACCTTTATTAATTTTGGATCAATATCAGCAGTCTTCAAAATAGAAATAAATTCATCCCATTGTTTCATGGTTAAGTTTTCGTTTGTGCCAGCACTGATAAGAAAGTGAACATTTTTGTTTTTAATATAAAGTGGGCTAAAGAGACGGTCAATTGAATTAATATCGTCAATTGATTGTATATGAAATAATGCTTCATGGGCTGATAATGCCCACAACAATCCTTTGGGAAGCTGATTTTTAAAAATTTCTTTAATCCAAGTTACGTCTCGACGTTTAGTATACGGGCAAATAGTAGAATGATTTGCATTTAATGTTTGAAGATCGATCTTTTTAGTGATATTAGCTTGATTAGCATCATATGCACTGCTAGTAATAACTCCGATAAGAAAATTTGTTGAGTTTTTAGCAGGTACCAGCACGATATCGTTAATTTTCATAGTGCTGGCAAATCTACGAATCTGGTTAGCACGAAGACCTGCAGTCTGGTTACTTTCGTTTGGATATGCATCAAGATATAGTTCTCTGTAGTTAATATTATTTGAATTAGAACTTTGCTTCCGTTTGTTAATGGATGCAATGGTTATTTTGTTATTAGCAATTGCAATGAATCCGTCCTCTAAAAAATCAGAGTAATATTTTCCACCATCAGCCCTCACTAACCAGTAGTTAGTTGATTCTGGAATTGACAATATTGGCGTGCTGACTGAATTTGATTCATCCATACAGATTTCCTCCAAAGTAATCATTTTTTACTAAGCGAGTGACGGGAATCGGACCCGCGACTACAGCTTGGAAGGCTGTCGTTTTACCACTAAACTACACTCGCATAAGAGCCAACAATGGGTTTTGGTCGGCTCAACAGTTAATTAGAATGTACCTACAATTATTTTTGCTTAAGACGATCAACCATATCTCTTTCCATTCCTTGGATTATGCGGTCATATTCTTTCCTTGAGTAGCTATCTTTTGTAAGATAAACGAAAGCATACAGATTAATAAAAGAGGTTAAGTCATTAGTAATGTTATCTATGAGTTCGTATTTCGACATATCTTTATCCATAATCTTACCTTCTTTCTTTTAAAAGTGGGTGGCAGGGATTGAACCTACATAACAATTTCAAACGAGAGAGAAGGGCTGAAATCGTTATTCTACCATTGAATTACGCCCACGTGATGTACGTGCTAAAGTAAGCGGTAGTATGGGTTATTTGTTACAATGCGAGCGGCAGGAGTCGAACCTGCATCAATATAGGATGTGAGACCTATGAGAAGTGTGCAAATAATTGTTCTACCGTTGAACTACACTCGCGTGAAAGCCCCGACGAGGGCTTGGACCTGTTATGGTCTTGCGTATTGATTGCCCCGTGGTGCTGGCTTGGCACCAGAATTATCAGCAGCACTCTGGGTCATATATTGGTAATTACCTGGATTTTTAACGCTGGTGTAGTACTTATTGGAGTCTGATACAAAAACCATACCAGAAGCAGCAGTAGTCCAACCACCGTTTTGTGTATAAGAAGCATTGTCTGTAGTACTTGTTTCGCTCGCTTTTTTAGCTGATGACGAGCTAGCAACTGATGATTCTGAACTGGCTTTAGCTATTGAAGAGCTTTCTGCCTCAGACTGCTTTTTGCTTGCTTCGGATTCAGAACTAGCCATACTCTCTGAATTCTCTTTGGATTCAGACTTGGAGGCAGCAATACTTGCAGATTCTTCTTTGCTGCTTGATAGGGCGCTTTCAGATGAATCCTTCTCTTTAATAGAGTTAGCTTTACTGATACTAGCCTTTCTTTTCGATGCATCTTTTGCTGAACTTTTCTTTGCTTTGCTACTTGAGGCTGTATCTGACTGTGATGCACTCGATCTTGCTGTGCCAGAAGGGGCGGCCCAAACCGTTAATGCTAAGAATAGGATTGTTAGTCCTACTGAGATTAAGGTGTATTTTTTGTATAGACGATTAACACCTGTTTTTGTGAAATGATGAATTCCCCCACGAATTGAAAAGTAAGCTAACGCAATTAAAGATACAAGAAACATAAATGTAAAAAATATATCCAAAGTAATCCCTCCAAAATATGTTATTCCCCAATAACAATAATTCCCCGAACTATAAGTAGTCCCAACTCCTAGCCTTTATCGACTTCCTATCTGGTCTATAGCAATATTAATTCTTATCGTGATTTTTCTGTGTCTGTGCGAGAAGTCCCTTATACTTATTAATTTCTGAGTTAAAGCGGTCCGGTATATCTTCATTTGGGTGTAACTTTTTCCAGATGAAAATTCCAATCATTGACCAAAGACCTGCACGAATTAAATCTTTTAGTTTGAGATGTCCCGCTGTCATGAATTTAACGAACTTATTTAAAATCCAGTACATAATAGCGATAATAATTATTAACCATGTGAGAATAATAGACATGTCTTCCTCCTAGTTATAGTAATAATAATTTTTACGTTGTTTTTGTTTGATGGTCTGACCGACATACAGTTGTGTACCAGAGTCTCCAAGGCCATCTTTATATACATGAGTGATACCAGTGCTACTATCATCTAATCTGTAAAGCATTCCATATTCAGTGCTGTAACCATAGGCCATACCACTAGATGTTTCTATTGAAGAGTAAACTGTTCCAACATATTTTTGAAGAGTCTCAACGTCCTTTTGACCGAAGATTTTCGCATAAGAGCGTAATTCACGATCGTTTTCTACTTTCTTACTAGAAGAAGCTTTTTCTTTTTTTATATTGGCATCTATTTGTTTTTGAATAGCTTTAGGGGAACCACTGAATAGTTTTCCCTTCTCGTTTAGCATTAAATAATCCTTGCCATATGATAGAGTTCCAGAGGTATCGGAATCTGGTTTACCAAGAATACTAATTATTTTAGACTTAGTCATGCCAAGCTTAACTTTATTGAAATTGTATTGCTTTTTCGTAGCTTTTTTAGCACTAGCTTTATTTTTGCTTGAAGATTTTTTGGCTACAGTCTTCTTAGTGTCACTATTATTCTCGGAAGATTTTTTTTTGATGTTACTTGTTTTATTTGAGCTAGTCTTCTTCGAATCACTTCTTTTGCTACTTGATTTGTTCGAATGCTTTTTGTTAGAACGTTTATCGTCGCTTTCAATCTTTGACGTACTGATTTTTTTCGGGTGTGCTATCGTGTCCTTACTGCTTACTGTATTCTTAACTGGATTAGCTATTAGTCCTACAATAACAAATAGAAAAGATGCAGCGAGAGCAATCAAGCCATATTTAAAAGATCGTTTTGAGCCGCCACCTTTAATAAGTTTAAAAATTCCCTGACATATAAAATATATAAATATTAACAATGAGATGAAGAACATTATCTCGGCAAAAGTTTCCATAATTCCTCCAAATTAATTGATATTAATCTTTGTCGAATGGTACTCCGTATTGATAGGCCAGTTCTCTGTATGAATAGGGAATATGACCATTTTCCTCAATAAAAAACATTCCCATTAATCCAACTGAAAATTCATCAGCTTCACGTTCAAACTTAGAATGTCCATGTTTAACGGAAGTGTAGTACCCAATCAGCCCCTCGTGGAATATAACGTGTCCCAGCTCATGACCGAGTATGAAATACTGTGTAGGCGTGTGTTTAATAGAATTATTGAGTAGTATGATAGGCTCTTGGTTGTCATAAGCATTTTTACCCAGGGGCATTGCCCCGAAGTCACACCATTCTACTTGTATGTTAAGCTTTTCCGCAATTACAAACGGGTCCGCTGTGTGATAACGGTTGACAATAGCTTTAACGATATCTTTTACTCTATCCATAAGTACAACTCCTAATCATGCTTGTGGCGTTTCCAGAATATTGTTGCCATGGCCACACGCACTTGTTGTTTTTCTTCTTCAGTAAGATCTTCACCCCCATAGGTCATCGAACCCTCATTTGCTTCAAGAAAATCCTTCAGGTCAATGGTATCTTTCTTGGTTGCCCATTTTGGCGTGCCATTTTTTCCAAGCAAGTAGTCAGTTGTCACGGAAAAACGATCTGCAATTTTAGAAAGTGTTTCAAGATCAGGCTGTCGTTTTCCTTGTTCATAGGAAGCCAGTGTTGTTTTGGCCATGCCTAATTGCATTGCTAATCTCTCTTGCGTTAGACCAGCTTCTCTTTTTCGTAATTCTTTAAGGCGTTCAGCAAACATCGATAGGCCTCCTTCATTAATTATAAGATTACTACGCATAATGCGTATTTTGTACAGAAATATAAAAAATACTCGTTTAGAGTATTTTTGTGTTGACTAAGTACACGAATTGTATTATATTAGTGAGCATCAAAGGTACGCGAAACGTATTACTTAGTTAGGAGGTGTTAACATGCGTCATTGGTTAAAAGAGTGGAGAGACATCAACGGACTAACGCAAAAAAAGGCTGCTGAATTTCTCAATATGCCAGAGACAACTTTAGCGTCTTACGAACAAGGACACAGAACACCAAGTGTTGGTAGAGCTAAGAAAATGGCTGTAAGAATGAACAATATATCGACAAAAAAACGTGTTAAATGGACTTATTTTTTTGAAGAAGAAGTACACAATTCGAGTAATTAAAGGGAGATGCCAAAATGAAGCCAATAACAAGTAAAAGAGCCGCTATCGCAAATAGCAACTCTTCGGATTAAACGTTAATGACTGACAATCTTTACCACTTTGGAGCTGGCAAACACGGTGCCAGGGTCATCATCAGTGAAAAAGAAAGTGTAGTTGTTTAGAAGTTTGGTGATACTTGGCACTAATCCTAGCTTAATATGTTCGTTCAGTTCAAACGGACCATTAATTTCGTCTTTGTTAGGAAAATCGTACGTTATCTTTTCCCAGTTCTTTTTAGAAATTTTTTTAGGACGATCATTAATTGGCGCAGTGCGAATACCCCAAACAAAGTCATGTACGTTTAGCGTTAGTGTTTCACCATCTAAAAAATGAATCGTAGCTGTTAACATTTTTTAACCACCTTTTTAAGTGAGAAGTCTATGGAAATTATTTTTCCACCTCGTTGTAAGGCGCAGTCAAGATAAGCATCATAATGATTGCATTCGCCAGGCCTACGTTTGAAATTAGTGAGCTCAACATTGCAGAAAATAGTTCGCCAAGTATGGCATTGAAAATAATTAATTTCATTTTAGAAAGGGAATGATACTGTTGCAAAATTTTATTGATGATACTATACGCCGGTTCACCATTCTTACCTTCATGGGCATAAGAGGTCTCGTTTATTTTGCTTACTTCAGCATTTTGTTCTTGGGCCTCCGTGAATTTCTTTATCGGCTTGGTTGGTACGACTTCAGGCGTAGATTCATTAATGGAGTGAAGGATGCCTTCAACTACTTCCGGTCCAAATAATTGTGCCATGTTTTTAATTTCTATCTGCGTTTTTTTAACGTTTTTAAGCCCTAATTGATTAATTATAGTGTTGAATTTGGCACCTGTTCTTAGATCCATTGCAGTAACATTTTGAATTTGTGCGTTTAAGGTATTTGCCGTTACATTAGCGGACATGGCAATACTGGAAAGCTGTTTCAACGTGTTGCTTGAAGCTAACATTGCCGGCCTAGTGGATGCGGCAATACTGGAAAGCTGTTTCAACGCGTTGCTTGAAGCTAGTATTGCCGGCCTAGTGGATGCAGCAATACTGGAAAGCTGTTTCAACGCGTTGCTTGAAGCTAGCATTGCCGGCCTAGTGGACGTGGCAATACTGGAAAGTTGTCTCAACGCGTTGCTTTGCAAAGTTAATGTGCGTAACCCATTCAAAACTTCTTGATTATTAATGAGACTCTGCACTTGCTTTAGTGTAGCACTATAGTTGGCATGTGCCGAAAATTGGTTGTGTCCATAAATTGAATCGTTTAGCGTTGCCATTATTCTTCCACCTCGTTGTAGGGCGGAAAGTCGAAGAAGTCGTGGACGCTGATACCAAGGCCACTACAAATTTTATAGATAGTATCAATTCTGGGTGCAGAGCCGCGGTTCACAATATTGCTGAGGGTTGTTGCTGCCATTCCTGATAGTGTTGCTACACGATTTAATGTTATGTTTTGTTCTTTCATGTACGAGTAAAGACGTTCTTTGAAGAACGTGCTATGAGTTTTATCCATAAATATCACATCCTAACCCAAATGAGTATATGACAAACATAACATTATTTTTTTAAATAAAGTTACTCAAATGAGTAGACAATACATTCAATTGAGCATATACTCTAAAGAGTATACAGAGATGAGGTGAAAAAATGACATCCAGAGAACGATTAATCCAATTTCGCAATAAAAGAGGTTTAACACAATCTAAATTATCCGATTTAAGTGGAGTTCCTCAAACAACAATTAGTGGAATTGAAAATACCAGTAAAACGCCTGGACTTAGAACGGCAATAAAGTTGGCAAGTGCTTTAGAAATTAATGTCAAGGATCTGTTACCTAAGGAGGTGATCGAGTAATGGAAGTCACACAAGAACAATTGCACGAAATGGTCCAATCAGAGGTAAACGCAGCTATTGCCGCCAAAAGCCTAGCACCAGTCAAAGCAAGAAACACTGCTTGGATGGAGCTTAAAAACGATATTTCGAAATTTGTCAACGAGAAGTACGGTAAGAATCCAAAAGCTTATTCATTGTCAGACGCAGTTAAAACGATCATTAGGTTCCATTTAGGTGTGTCTAACGTATATCAAATTAACGAGAGCAACATTGATGAAGCGCGTCGAATATTCGAGTTACTAAAAGCAAATATTTAATTTTCAAAGAACGGAGGAAACAAAATGACACATCTATCACGAACTACATTAATCAATGCACTAGCAAAGGTTAAACCAGAAACACCAAGAGTAATGTTTGAGGCACTAAGCGATAAAGCACTAGATGCTGAATTTCGAGCAGTAACGGCCGAGTATAACGAGCAAGCTAGCCAACTTATGTCAGTTTCATATTAGGAGGTGCGAACATGTCAGATACGATATTGATTCGGCATGAGGCTCCAAAGGGATTCCAATTCATTAGCGAAGAAGAATACGAGAGGTTCCAAGCATGGCAGCAAGCACAGCGTGGTATTTGTACTTGGAAGCTTAAAGATTTGGCCAGGTATAAATACGGAACTAAATCAACCGAACGAGCCTCACGATATTTAACCAAGCATCGCCATGATTTGGATATTGAACAGGGTGGCTTTATTGATTATGTGAATACCCATAACGGCTGGCAGATTCCAGCAGCTGAGATGATGGATTACTTATTAGATCATCCCGATTAATTTAAATTATAGGTGAATTACGTGGAAAGGCGATATAAAGCCCTTTCCAAAATACAGAGGTGTAGGTATGAAGAACAAGTTTGCAGAGCAATTATCATTGGCATTAGGTAGAGATAAAACACTAACACAGCAGCAGATTGCAGATAGGACGCATGTTTCTCCCGGACAATTGTCTCGGTTGAAGAGTGGATCAAGAAGCACTGATTCACAAATAAGGAAGTCGTTAGCAAATGTAATTAACGATTTTTGGCTTAATTATTCTGGTGCTCGTGAGAATTTCGGCGTGCTGTCATTCCAGAATGATCGTCAGCTACAAGGTGATATGTTCTCGGCTTTGATGAAACAGAAAAAGGAACAGCGTCAGCGAGAAAGAATTGAGGCTGAGTTTGAAGAAGCTATTACAGTCAAGCCGAGAGATCGGACACCAGCGCAGCAACTAGTTATTGAACGCTATCCACGTGAATACGCAGAAGAGATTAGCGCCGAGATAACCGATTTGGCTAAGAAGGCTGAGTATGCCGGTATTCCAATGGATAAATTGCAGGAAGTAATCGATAAAGTCAACCAAGAAAATGGCTAGGAGGAGTGATAAAAGATGCAAGTGGTTTCCATTAAAAAGAATCCTAAGTATCAGGCAGGGGGACAGCCTAAAAAATGGCTCAAAGGTGTTGAGCTTGCCGCTGAATGGAATGTTTCGCCATCAACAATAAGCAACTTGGCGCGACGTGAATACTACCCATTGCCGTCTGATGTTGCATTAGGGGCTCGCCAATATAATTGGGCGGAAGTTAGCCGTTGGCGAGCAGAAGAGAACAAACGCAAGCAGGATAGGAGGAAATAGCAATGATTGAAGGAGCAATAGTAGGCTGCGCGTTAACGGCATTATGGTTCAAGCGTCATGAAGTTGCTAGTTGGTTTGGAATTTAAGGAGATGAAGACGATGAAATTCACGTTCAGAATTGGAAATGTGCTTTACAAGCAAATCACAATTGAAGAATTGAATAATGTTTTTGGCACATTTAAGGAGGTCGAACGAATTGGAAGTACGCAAAGTATCGCTAAAGCCTAAATTTGAGTACAAAAAAAGCTGCTCGAGTATTGGTAGTACCCGTGCAGCTAAGACGCATAGTAAATTTATTTTCGATTTTTATTGTACTCCGAAACAGTCACTAAGGCAACGTTTGGTACGGAGGTGGGCGAAATGATACCAGCACAGGCAGATTTAAACGAGCATTGGCAGCAACGTAACGACTCACGCGAC
Organism: Lactiplantibacillus paraplantarum; assembly: GCF_003641145.1. Lineage (NCBI taxonomy): Bacteria > Bacillati > Bacillota > Bacilli > Lactobacillales > Lactobacillaceae > Lactiplantibacillus > Lactiplantibacillus paraplantarum. The sequence continues at coordinate 2,168,774 of NZ_CP032744.1, read as the reverse complement.
TGGGTACTTGACGCAGATAACTATTGCTACGATGGTGACGAGTTCGACAAGGCACAGTTGTTTCAAGATTACATCGATAACAATGACTTTAAGCAGTGGGCGATTGATATGCAGGCCGATATGTTGAGCGCCATTTGTATCGTCACTTTCGGTTCGACTGACGTAAGTGTGTTGTATCCAGATCAAGGTGAGGAATCTAATTGGCAATGGCTGATTGATGTGTTTGGTCAGTCCCGTCTATGGGACGAGCTACTAGTACACATCGACACGGACACGATGATGACACGTCTGGGCTATCACTGGGTATCAGAGGAGGAAGAAGCATGAGTAATGAGTTAGTTACGATGGTTAATAACAATATTGAGGATATGAAGAATAATGAAGGCTTGTCATTACCACCTGATTATTCAGTAGGGAATGCATTAAACAGTGCTTACTTGATTTTGAGTGATACGTCTAAGGGGCAACCATTACTTGATAAGTGTGACCAAGGATCAGTTATCAAGGCGTTGATGAACATGGCAATTCAAGGATTGAGCCCGGCTAAAAACCAATGCTATTTCATTCCTTATGGCAACCAGTTAGTCATGCAACGCTCCTATTTCGGCTCAATTAGCGTTGTAAAGCGTCTTTCAAACGTTAAGGATATTCAAGCACAGGTCGTCCACAAAGACGACACGTTCAAGATTGGCGGTGAAAATGGGGTGCTGGTGGTTAAGGAGTTCGAGCCAAGCTTTGAGAACTTAGACAAGCCAATTATCGGGGCCTTTGCATGGATCGAAGACATCAACGGGAACCGGACATATACGGTTATGACAAAAAAGGACATCGACACCAGTTGGAGCCACGCTAAGACGAAGAAGGTTCAAAACGAGTTCCCAGAAGAGATGGCTAAACGGACTGTAATTAATCGAGCTGCTAAGTTCTACATTAACAGCTCAAGTGATAACGATTTGTTCGTGCAAGCAGTTAACGAAACCACTAGCAACGAATATGAGAATGACGATAAAAAAGACGTAACACCGACTAAAAGGTCATTGGTAGCTGATGTAGCAGAGAATAAAGCCGAGAAGGTAGAATCTGCTGAACCAGCTAAAGAACCCGTTAGAACGGCTGCAAAGGAGGCATCAAGCAATGATCAAGAACCTGTCAAAGACGAAGTCGACCAGCAAAACCTCTTCGATAACCTCGGAGACCTTGACGCCAGCTAACTATTACGATCGCTGGACAGATCAATCATTTATGTCAGCAACATGGTTCAAGAAGTTTTTAGCCTGTGAAGCAGAAGCGTTAGCCGAGTTGCAGGGTAAATGGGAACCATGTATGAAATCAACGGCGTTAGTCGTTGGAAACTGGCTTCACAGCTATTTTGAGAGCGAGGAGGCTCATGCGAAGTTCGTTGATGAACACTCCGAAGCAATTTCAAGCCGAGGACCGAGCAAGGGCCATCTCAAGAAGGACTTCAAAATTGCTGAATCCATGATTGAAGCCTTATCTGACGACCATGATTTTAATCTTCTTTATCAAGGCGATAAGGAAGTGATTGTAACTGGTGAAATCAGTGGTTATCCCTGGAAGGGCAAGATTGATTGCCTCAATTTGAAACAAGGTTACTTCGTGGATCTCAAGACGACCGCTGACATATACAAGGCGTATTGGAATCCAGAAACTCGTGAGAAAGAACCGTTTGTATATGCGTATAACTACCCACTTCAGATGGCAGTCTATCAAGAGTTGATTAAGCAGCAATTTGGTGTGACGTGTAAACCGTACATCGTGGCAGTAAGCAAACAGGATCCACCAGACAAGCAGGCTATTGATTTACCGGAGTACCGACTTACTAATGCTATGAACCAGGTATTGGAATCTCAACAGCATATTCAAGATGTCATTAAAGGCGAAGCAGATCCTATCCAATGCGGACATTGTGCTTATTGTCGTAGTACCAAAAAGTTAGAGAGCGTCGTTAGTGCAGACGACTTACTCATAGATTGACAAAACAGAATTGGCTTGAACAGCAGTGACTGAATCCACCGAGCGGGTGAGAGGCCCATTAATAAGGACAGGAGGGACGAATTTGGATTACTTCAAACAACGACGAGCGTACCGTAATTTTAAGATGTATGAAGCGAGTGTCTCTAACGGCCAAAATAATCTGTATCGCGAGTTACTAGACTATGCGAACGACGAAGGCAAGTTGGACGTTCAGTTTCGCATGAAAAATTCGGCATTACTCAGTCTTACAGGACTATCCGAACCCGGCCTCGATAAAGCACGCAACTCATTAGTGCAACTAGGACTAATTAAATACGTTAGAGGCAAGAAGAATGTGAAGCCGCCAGAATATCGCATTATTAATTTATATAGTAGGTCAGATGGTTACCCAACCAGTAACCCAACTACAAGTCATAAAAGTAGGCCAACTGGTTTAGATGAAGTAGGTCAACCGGTTGGGCAAGGTGGAGGTCAACCAGTAGAACATAAAGAACTTACTAGTACTGACCCTGACTTGACTGATACTGACTCTTATGATGATGACGCGGGTGTCACACGCGAGCAGGTCATTAATGACTGGACCAACCTGTGGGGATTTTCGAACGGGGTTGCTCGTCCTGAAATTGATGAATGGCTTGCGGTGCTTAAACCTGAATTGGTGGCTTACGCCATTCAAATTGCTGGTGAACACGATGTGCAGTCGCGTGGTGCTTTGAAATATTTGCGTGCGGTAATCAAGGGTTGGCAGCAGCGAAAGATTACGACGCTGGCACAGGCTAAACAAGCAACCGTTGATCACGATAAACGGTTGGCTAATGCTAATAAACCGGGTGGTTATTCGAAGTCGCGCCGTAAGGAAATTATGCCAAAGTGGGCGCAAAGTGATGCTTCTCAGGCGGATTCTAAGTCAAACTCAAGCGATAACGAGCAGGACGATATGAGCGACGAGGCGTTCCTAGCGTTCATGAACAGTCAGGAGGAAGCTAAATGAATTGGGGTAATCAATTAGTCAAGTTAGCCGCTAACCATGCCTATGAACCGGCCGCATTGCACTGGACTAAGCAGCGTATGAAGCGGCATTTAAAGTCTGGCGGTAGCGCGCAAGATGAAGTGTGCGCTCATGAGTACAAGCTATTTGCACTCGAGGTTTTAATTATTGAATATCAGCGGGATGGCTTAAATTTTGATTTGACCCAATGTTGGGGTAAACCAGCCGAGTATTTTATTGATCTAGAGCAAGCTAGACAAGGATTGCAAACGGAGGTGAGCGCATGAATGAATTGATTAAAATCACTGAAAAAGATGGGCGGTAGTTGGTGTCTGCCCGGGATCTATATAAAGGGCTTCAGATCGCACAACGCTTTAGTCGCTGGGTCGAAAATAATTTTTCTTTGTTTGATGAAGGGGTCGATTTTGACAAGTGTACATCAAGTACGGTTGTCAACAATGGGGCCGTGCGGGAAATTGACGATTATGTTATTACGCTTGACATGGCTAAGCAATTAGCAATGATGGTTAGAAACCAAAATGGTAGCCGTTATCGTAATTATTTCCTAGCTGTTGAAAGGCGCTGGAACAGCCCAGTGGAGGTTGTCAAACGTGGATATAGTTTTCTGATGATGGAAAACGAGCAGCTGAAACTGGAGAATGAACAGTTGCAAGGGCCAGCTAGATTAGGCCAAGCAGTTTCAGGCTCAGACGATTCTATCAGCGTTGGTAATTTTGCTAAGGTATTACGCCAGCATGGTATTAAGACTGGTCAAAACCGCTTGTTCGATTGGCTAAGAACTCATGGCTACCTAATAGCGATGGGGAAACGTTACAACTCACCGACCCAACGAGCGATGGAGCTGGGAATCATGGAAGTGAGAGAAACCGTGATCACCACTAACCATGGTTCAAAGACACGCTTTACGCCCCTAATTACGGGCAAGGGGCAGCAGTATTTTGCTAATAAATTTTTGGAATCGAAGTCAATGGTCAAAGAGGGGTGAGCGCATGACTGAAACACAGGTGCTAGTAATTAACGCTGATCTACCCGATATCGATCACCCACTAGCAATGGGGCCCGAACCGGAAATGTTTAAGCTCGCGCAACATAACTACAAATCTGGTGAATGGCCGGTCCCAGTTAGACTGGTTAAGCCTGGGACTAAGGTAAGCAGTGATGCGGCCTACCTAGCCAGTATGAAACAAGATCCGAAGCAGGGAGAACGTGAAGATATTAAAGCCATTCGGCAAGCGTATAAGCATGGCAAACATTCTCTCAGACAGATATCCGAAAGTACGTCGATTAAGTTTAAGCGGGTAAAGGATTTAGTCCACAAATACAGCCTGCCACTGAATAACGGTTACTGGCGTGCTGAGAAGCATAACAATCCTGATGAAGTGATCGCCTATCAAACACTGGCACGATTATGCGAGAAGATTGACGCCCCAGAGTTTTCGATTAGACAGGCCAGTATGTCTAACGAGGTCGTTAATGGCTATTACATTAGTTGGGTGCCGAAAGCATGAACAAAGTCGTGATTAAGGGCGAACTACCTAGCTTAAATGAGTACATCAAGGCTGAACGGGCCAACAGATACGCCGCAGCTAACCTAAAGAAGCGGTACACGGCCTTATGTAGTGTATATGCGCGGGCTAGTCGAAATTCTGGAGTCGAATTCAGTTGGCCTTGCAAGCTTAAATTTACGTGGTACACGAAGAACAACCGGAAAGATGCGGATAATATCGCGTTTGCTAAAAAGTTTGTGCTGGACGGCTTTATGAAGGCTGGGCTTTTAGGCAACGACAATCGAAAGCACATCACAGGATTCCAGGACGAATTTGCCGTTGATAAACGAAATCCTAGAGTAGAAATAGATGAAATTACGGAGGACGAAAATGCCTAAACACACTAAGAAGCGTTCAACGATTAAACGGAAGCACCGGCGAATGAAGGAACATGCCGAAGCAAATAAAGCTAAAGCTTTAGATGGCAAGCAATTATCCAAGGAATATGAGCCGTACAACATTAATAAGCGGGCGTTCGGGGAGGATTGAAAATGAGTACTAAAAACAAGATTGGGCTTGGCATGATAGCATTATTTATTTTAGTCACGATCATTGGGAACTTCTTAGACGGATTTTGGCATGGAGTTACTTTTATCAGTGTTGTGGCATGGATTGTGATAGCGCTGGAACTATCGAGTTCTAACAGATGATTGGAGATGGCGACAATGATTAAAGTTTATCGTAAAACGGCCACTATCAAGGCCGAACAGTTTGATGGTAGCGATGAGATGGTTGATAAGTATGAATTAATTGACGCAGGAACAATGCTTGGAACTCACCACAGCCCTGAAGTATATCTAACAGGGTCAGGTAAATTATGCGTTGGTGACTGGATAGCAACTGATATTGATGGTGAACGCTGGTTAATTGCTGATGCGATATTCAAGCAGACGTATGCCGAACTGCCAGTAATTCCAAAAGAGGTAGCGGGGTATCTTGAAATTGTCAGACAGGAAGAAACACTGTTTGGTGTTTTAGATGAGGCACTAGCAGGGGTTAGCGACTTATCTCTGTGGATTGCTGAGAACCAGGACGATTTTGCCCGTGCATGGCTAGACGGATATGTGGTGGAGGGAAAACATGACTGACACCGAATACGCCAAAGCAATCCAAATGAAAGCCACGGTTGCCAACCTGGAAATGAACGCGGCGCTAACAACTGAGCAACAGGCACAAATTGGCCAGGACTTCATTGCTGACATTATGGAGTTGAGTGAGCGCGAGAGTAAACAAAAAGCCGCCTACTAGGGCGACTAGTCACAGGACCACTCGAATGACCGTTGTAAGTATAACATATAAAAGGCGCTGCCAATGCTGATTGCGCTACAACTAATTCCTACAAAATTAATTATAGCATACGAAAGCGGAGGGGCGCATGATGGGCGAACAGCAAGTTATTTCAGATGAAATTTTTCCACCAATTGACCAGGAGAAAACAATTAAACAGGTGCGGCGGTTCCTGGATAAGAAGTTACCGCAAGCAGTTCGGGCGTCCGGCCATTCGGTCGCTGATTTAAAATCGCCTAGCATGGATGGCATGCCTAAGTCGTCCCCAGCTGGTAACTCGGCCGAGGATCGGATTACACGCCGCCTGTATGCAGAGCAGATTGTCCGACAGACTATTCAGGCCATGGCTCGCTGTGATCATGAGTGCCAGGAGATATTAGATCGGCTATATCTACAAGGTTACAGCGACACGATGTGCTACATGGATATTGGCTACAGCAAGACTCAGTATTTTGACCGCTGGAAGCCATTGGCAATGCTACAGTTTGCACAGAGCTATTACCTAGAAGATCTGAATATTTATCAAAACCGAACTCAAGCCGGACTTTAACCGAACTTTTTCCGAACTCAAGCCGGACTTCATAGCAATAAATTGGTGGTAAATTAGTAGTATCGATAATTGGTTAGGGCGACAAATAAACGTTTTTCTGATAGCTCTAACCGTTGTATGTGGCGGATTAAGGTAAATACGGTATTTATTATGCTGCATGTGGTTCGATTCCACATCGCCACTTTAGACGGGCACAGGTGTACAATTTGTGTTGCCTCCTTGATTAAGTTGATATGACGGCCCGTCTGTTAAGCAGATATGATCTAATTGGCAAGATGGCGGTCTCCAAAACCGTCTATGCTGGTTCAAATCCAGCTATCTGTGTAGCCGGCGGATTTATAAGGGGTGATGCGCTTCTCTCTGCCGCCGGCATTGTCTATTAGTTAAAGCCCGGGGTCGGAACCGGGCTTTTTTTTGATACATAAATTTAGGTAATGAAAGGGAAGTTCTGATGAAAAATCTTAAGTTTATGAAACTTATTATTTCTTTAGTATTAATAATTATATCTATACTTTTATGTAATATGGATGCTTTTATATTTTCCGTTTGTTCCCTTCTTTTTGTAATAACAATGAGGTAGTATAGTGCTATACGACTTGATTGCTAGGGGGCTCATGGAAAGTATGGACGTAGGTTTTTTCAATAAGGAGTTATGGAGGTCGGTTTCAACAAGTGGGGGCTGGTTATTTGGAGTCATTGGAGCTTTGCTGTCGTTTTGTGACTTTAAAGAAATGATTAGAAGCTGGATGCTTGTCGGCTTTATTATTTTCATGATTATCTTTTACTTGTATAAATTGATCAGTGCTAATTTGATTAGAAAAATCGGGCTAAAAGTTGGAAATTCAGAAATTGTAATAAAGCAAGGAGATATATTCAGCGATAAATATTATAATAATAAGAAATTTATCAAAGTGTTCGCTTTCAATGAATATTTTGATACGAAAGTTGACGATGAAATAATTTCACATAGTTCTCTTAATGGCCAATTTATTGATAATAAGGTTGATAGTGTTTCACAACTAGATGCGTCTATTGATGGAGATTCAAGACTAGAGCATAGGCACAAATTACAAATCAATAGTGATAGACATACTGGCAAGAAAACAAAGTACGAGCTTGGATCAATTCACAAGTTTTCAGAAGATGTTTTTTTGACAGCGTTGACTCACTTTGATGAGAAAAATCGAGCATATTTATCAATTCAAGATTATGTTAAATTTTTAATTAACTTTTGGGATGAAATAGATGAGTTTTATGCTGGAAGAACGGTAGTTATAACACTTTTTGGTTCTGGAATAACTAGACTCGATCATGACAGATATGAATCTACAGAAATATTAGATACTATACTCTGGACTTTTAAGCTTCGAAGAATTAAATTTAAGAAGCCAACCAAATTAGTTATTCTCTTGGATAAAGAGACTAATAAGGAAATTAATTATTTTCAATTAAGGAGTCAATTTTATGGCCTACAGAAATAAAGTGTACGTCGCGTTTGATGGAGACGAAGATATGAATTATTATCGAATGATTCAAGCATGGGCAGCAAATACGCATGATGATTTTAAATTGAACAATGCACATGATTTAAATAAATCTTATGATGATAGTGAGGAGGAAAGTATTAAGAAACAGTTGAGAGTACGCTTTGCTAACTCAAAATTGTTTATTCTCTTATTAGGCGAGCATACTAAGAACCTTAGGAAATTTGTGAGATGGGAAATTGAGGTAGCAATAAAGTTAGAATTGCCAATAATCGTAGTTAATATTGACAAAAATAAGCGTGTAGATAGTGAACGTTTTCCAACGAAATTGAAAACTGACCTATCAATTTCTGTTCCATATTATGAGAAGGCGATTAAATACGCAATGGACAATTGGCCTGACAGCGATGCACATCACAGAAAAAATAACGAGAAAAAAATGTATTATTACCCAGATTCGGTCTATGATAATCTAGGATTATAAAATGATAAAGGTGTCTGACTTATGTCAGGCTTTTTTTGTACATATGATTAGGAGGTGTCACAATGAATATGAAAGACAATAAGGCTATTGAGGATGATTTGAAAAAAGTGAATCTAGAATTATTCGGGGTACAATATCCATTCTGTTCAAGCAACGAGGCAACTCATGGCAAAGATGATTAACACAAAATACGGCTACGTCACGCCACAAGAAGCAGAGATAGATGCCCACTTAGATAAATGGATGAAGCGTCGTGCTAAACAGCATGGCGCTTTTAGTTTGGATAAAAATAAGGAGGTACAGCATGAAAGCACAAAAGAAACCAGTAGTTATTGATTGTTTCAAATGGACGGGAGACTATGACCAAAAAGAAGATCCAGAATGGGCTTGTGAAGCCATTAAAAAAAGTGTAATCAGTTTTGAAAATAAAGGCACACCTGATGTAAAGTTAGTCATTCACACATTGGAAGGCGATATGCTTGCTGAGCGGGGTGATTACATCATCAAAGGAGTTCACGGTGAGTTTTACCCATGCAAGCCTGATATCTTTAAGCAAACTTACGACTTACTAGATTAGTGAATTACATATTAAAAATAAAGGAGGGCGAGCAAATGGTACATCATTACATGACGAAATACGACGAAAATAAGCATTCTTACGTTGTATCGTGGATTCAAATTAATTTATTCAAGCGTTGTTATTGTTTCTCAAAACGCATTAAGCAATTGAGCTAGACTAATTAATTCCAATTAATGGAGGTGTGGTGGTATGTAATGGACAAACGAAAAGCAGCGGGGAAAGATTACGCGGCCGGAATGAAGTATAAAGATATTTCGGCTAAATACGATGTACCAGTTGGAACGTTGAAATCATGGCGTACACGTGATGGCTGGAAAAAAGATGCATCCGCAAGTAAAAAGGTGCAACCAAAACGAAAAAAAGATGCACCCAAGGTTGCACCTAAAATAGTAAATGAATTAGAGGCAAATAACGAGCTGACTGAGAAGCAGAAGTTGTTTTGCCTTTTTTATTTGCAACGTTTTAATGCATCCTGGGCGTATAAAAAAGCTTATGGTTGCAGTTACGAGGTTGCGTTACGTAATGGTCCAAGAATGCTGGGAAATGCTGGAGTAAAACGCCAGCTCGCCAAGCTAAAAAAGCAGCAACGTGCCGAACTGTACGTGACTGCTAATGATATTGCCAGCGAATATGCTAAGCAGGCATTTGCCAGCCTGGGGGACGTTCTGGACTACAAAGTTCACGAAGAGACAGTGCAAGATACGGATGGAAATGTGTTCTTAGATACAGACGATAACCCAGTTAAGAAGCATGTTGCCGACATTTATTTAAAGCCCAGTGATCAAATCGATTGGTCGTTGGTGCAAGATATCCATCGTGGTAAAGATGGCTTAGTCGTTAAACTGTATGACAAGCAAAAAGCATTAGACAGTCTGGCTAAGCTTTTTTACAACGATGGTGATGTCGCTAAGCAAAAATTACGAAAGCTTAAATTCGAAGCTGATATTGTTGAAGCTAAGGCGCACATTCTTAATGATAAAGGCGATGATACTGAAACCAAAGTATCTAAATTATTAGATAAGATTGATGACGCTATTGAGGGGAATGATGATCACGATAACTAACTTGTATACATCAAAGCAAATCGATGTGATGAAAACGGTATTGCAGCGGAATGATTGGCGGCTGTTGATTAACTATGGTGCCGTTCGTTCTGGTAAAACGGTAATTGATAATGATATCTTCTTGATGGAGTTACGGCGGATACGTGCAGTGGCTGACGAGCTGGACATCGATGAGCCCATGTATATTCTAGCGGGTTATTCTAGTAAATCATTACAAAACAATGTGTTGCAAGAACTGACAAACAAATATGGAATTGATTTTAAGTTTGATAAGCACGGTTCATTCAAGCTGTTCGGCGTGAAAGTCGTTCAAACGTTTACTGGTTCAATTGCTGGGCTTGGTGCTATCCGTGGTATGACAAGCTTTGGAGCTTATGTGAATGAAGCTTCATTGGCAAACGAAGCGGTGTTTAATGAAATCCTTGATCGTTGTTCGGCACCTGATGCACGGATTATTTGTGATACTAACCCAGACGTACCAACGCATTACCTGAAGAAGAACTATATTGATAATAACGATCCTAAGGCCGGCATTGTCAGTTATCATTTTACGATTGATGACAACACTTTCTTACCGAAGGAGTATCTTGAACGCAAGAAAGCTGGTACGCCTGCAGGAATGTTCTATGATCGCTCAATTCTTGGCTTATGGGTATCTGGTGAAGGGATGGTGTACAGGGACTTTAACAAGGATACCATGGTTATTCCGCGTTCGAAGTTACCGGACAACTTAAATTACTATTGTGGCGTTGACTGGGGCTATGAGCATAAGGGAACAATCGTAGTTATGGCAGATGATCGAGACGGCAATACTTATTTAATTGAAGAACATACACGTCAGTTTGAAGAGATTGACTATTGGGTTACGATTGCCAAAGAGATTCAGGAGCGCTACGGCAAGAAATTAAAGTTCTGGGCTGATAGCGCGCGACCAGAACACGTTGCCCGGTTCCAACGTGAAGGGCTCAAAGCGTTCAACGCTAAAAAATCAGTTTTATCAGGAATTGAGTCAGTGGCTAAGTGCATGAAGCAAGGCCACTTTTTTGTTATTAAAGAAGCAATTGATGCCTTTTTAGATGAAATCTACCAGTATGTCTGGGACGAGGCTACGGGCTTACCCGTCAAGCTTAACGATGACGTAATGGACGCGTTACGGTATGCCATCTATAACACACACGAACGGCTCAAGGCACGGACAATTAAGAAGCCAAAGGGATTAAGAGGATAGAGGTGAGCGGATGCAATATGATTTGAACAAGAAGCGGGGTTCCAATGTTGCGATTGACCGTGAATTGGCCGGTAATATTGAAAACCCTAGTTTCGAAGTGATCAACTATGCTATCGATCAGCAACGGGAACGCATTGGCCGTTATAACATGTTGGAACATTACTATGAGGGCAAACAGCATATCTTAAACCGTAATCTTGAGATGGCGGCTAAGTTGGATCGTGCAGATGAAAAGGTAATGACGAACCATGCTAAATACATTACTGACATGATTACCGGTTTTACAACGGGTAATCCAGTTTCCATTTCACCGGCGAATGGCAAGGATATTAAAGCTATTACGGACGCTCAAGACCAGATGGATATTGATTCGCATAATACGGAAATGGAGAAAGATTTAAGTGTGTTTGGGTGTGCGTATGAGTTGCTTTACATTAAAAAAGTATCAGACACAACTACTGAGTTGGCAATTGAAAAAATTGATCCGCGCGGCTGCGTACTGGTAACGGATGACACGCTGGATAAAAATCCACTGTTTGGTATTTACTACGTGGAAAAGAAAGATCTACGTGGTAATGCTGATGGTTATCTAATCACTATCTATACGGCCCACTGGATTATTCAGTATCGAACCAAGACGGGACGAGTGTTATCAGATGCTAATTTAGTTAGCAAACCTAAGGCCGTTCAACACTATTTTAGTGGCGTCCCACTGATTGGGTATCGTAATAACGAAGAACGCCAAGGTGATTTTGAGCAAACGATTAGCCTAATCAACGCCTATAACGAATTACAGTCAGACCGTATCACCGATAAAAAGAACTTCGTGGATGCCTTGCTGGTAGTCTATGGCTTTACGCTAGATGAGGGCGAGGACGGTGAAGGAGCTAACTTAAAGGATGGCATCTTAGAAGCGCCTGGTAAGGGCGACCAGGGTGCTAGCGTTGAATGGTTGACCAAGAGCTTTGACGAATCACAGCTACAAGTACTTGTTAAGTCGATTAAGGATGACATTCATCAAACGTCTTACGTCCCTAACATGAATGACGAAAACTTTGCTGGGACGATTAGCGGTGAAGCTATGAAATACAAGCTGTTCGGCTTACTCCAATTGTTAGCGACTAAGCAGCGATACTTAACGCGGGGTATTCGGCAGAGACTACGCTTAATGCAGAATATTATGACGTTTAAAGGCCAGTCGGTAGACGCTTCTGGGGCAACAATTAATATAGTTCCTGATATTCCTGTCAATATGGCAGATGTCATCAATAATATTAAGAATGCTGAGGGTGTTATTCCGCAATTAGTGGCCCTCGGGTGGTTGCCTGGGACCAATGATCCGCAAGAGTTGATTAAGATGCTGGATCAGGAAAAGGAAAAAGCACTCAAGCTACAGCAGAAAGCTATGGGCGGCGAGCCTGCCACAGATAACGAGGAGGTAACTGCGGATGATTCTGGCAACGTTTCAGTTAAACAAAAAGCAGGTAGTTAGTTATCAGATAACGGGCCACGCGAATAGTGCTATTAAGGGCCATGACCTAGTTTGTGCTGCTGTTTCGGTGCTTGGTCAAGCCATCACTAATGAGCTATCTAACGCCACTGTTAACGAAAGTGGTGGCTTGTTTATTGGATTGATTGAGCCCAGTGCTGATAACAAAGTTCTGTGTGAGACCTTATTACACGGACTACAAGATATTTCAGCACAATATCCTCAGAATTTGCAAGTGGTGGTGAAGGGCAATTAACTCAGAATTGAATAAAATCATTAAAACGATTGGTGTATTTGTGATCGTGATAATTAAAATGCTGGGATTAGTTTCGCTTGGATGGAAGCCAATTACAGGCATTTTAATTTTGCTGTATTTGATTTTATAAGCTCGGAGGTGTAGGAGTGGCGGATGACAAACGCAAGTTAAGTTACTGGCAACTGCGAGCCGTTCAGAGCGAACAGAAATCACATGATGCTGCAACCAAACAAGCGACTATCATTGCGAGGGCGTACATGCGTGCTCAGAACTATTTGACTGGTGAGGTATCACAGATATATAAAAGATATTTTACAGATGGTAAAATGACGGGGTCCGAGGCGCAGCAAATTCTTAACACGAAAGTCAGTCCGACTGAACTAGTAACGTTGCGGGCTCTGGCTGATAATATCAATGATAAAGAGTCGAAGAAGCAGGTTACCAACTATCTATCACGGATGGCAGCTAAGGGCCGTATTACCAGATTGGAAGAGCTCAAGGCTAAGAGCTACATTGCGGTGAAACAAGCGGCATCTGTTGAGATTGAGAAGTCCACGGACCTTTATACCAGGGTAATTCAAGAAGCACTTGATCAGGCAACTAACGAGAGTATTATAGGTGGCTTTGATAAAGACGTCATTCTTCCGGGCGTGAGCGCTGATAGTCAGCCTAAAATGCACACTAGAACTATCTTTGACCCTAAAACGGGTAAAGAGATGGTAACAGTTAAAGTGAACCCAGACGAACCAATAACACGGTTTAAAGAGTTGTCAGGGAAGTACGTTAAGGCTACATTAGATGCGCCGTTTAAAGGCAAGAACTACTCTAAACGGATTTGGCATAACACGGACCAACTAGCCGACCGACTTAGTGAACTATTCACTGCACAGCAAATGAGCGGTATGCGTGAACGTGACATGGTGCAAGCTTTAGCTAAGGAGTTTGGAGCTAGCAGCTACAATACACGACGATTGATTAGAACAGAAGCCAACTACTTTCATAATCAAACGAAGCTCAATGAATGGAAAAAGCGTGGTGTTAAAACGTACCAACTGGTTGCTGTGCTAGATATGCGAACGTCAAAGATTTGTCGAAATATTGATGGGCGAATATTTAATGTGAATGAAGCGGAAGTAAACGTAAATTTTCCACCGTTGCATCCGTTTTGCCGAACTGTTGCGATCATCTATTTGTCAGATAGCAAGTACATGCTACCACGGACGGCGAATGATCCAATTACTGGTGAAAAGCTCAAGTTGAAGCCTGATGCTACTTATCAAAATTGGCGCCAGGCAGTAATCTTAAAGCATGGTCGGCAAGCTTTCGATAATTTGGATAATCAAATTGGAAATCGTCGGTATGATTCTACCCAGTATGATGAATACAAACGGATTTTAGGTGCAGATAACGTACCCGAAACATTCGAAGATTTTCAGACGATGAAGTATAATGACAGTGATAGTTACCAAAGCCTGTTGAAAGTAGCGCGCGAGGTTCGACGCGAACAATTTTCGTTGAACAATGTACACAATTTTGGTGAGGTGCACGGTGTTCCGTATCAACAGGAAGCTAACTCAGTTTTTGACCGTTATGTCGATGGGCAACTAGTTGCGCGAAGATATTATGGTAAGACTGGAAAGGCCCGGCTGGACATTGATTTTACCGACCATGGTAATGCCAAAATACACACGATTGTGCCGCATGCGCATTCCTGGTTACACGTTACAAAGAAAAATGGCAAGGTTGTTCCCCGGCGTGAAGAACCTGGGCGGAAATTAACGATTGCAGAAAGGATTGTGAATAAAGATGGTGGTAAGACGAGTAAAAGCTGATTCGGATCACTTAGAGTCTTTGGAGCAACTTCGATTTGCATTAGATGTTCGTATGGAGGTTCAAATCAAAATCAATGATGTTGAGTGGTACATTGGTTTTGATAGTGAGGGCAAACGTATCATTTCTAAAGATAATGGTGATTTTGATTATCACTTCAAAGATACTGACGATGTTGATGAGATTCTTGATTATGTAATTGATGGCAAGAAAATCCGTGACCAATGGCAAGATATCGTTATTGTTGCAATGTAGGGCGTTCAATCATTTTGATTGGGCGTTTTTTAGTACGACGAGGAGAATATCATGAGTAAAGAGAATTCGGATTTAATGCGTTATACCGAGATGGCAATGAAAGGCCTGGCTTTTGATGATGACACGGAGCAAGGCTTTAAGCTCATGACGGATGCATTTCTAACATGTTATGAAGAAGCACTTAATAAAGGATATGACCAAGTAACAGCAATACAAACCGCCACGATGATCCTTTCGACAATGTTCCATCAGGATTAGCATGATGACCTGAGCACGTCGCTAAACTACTCAAACTAAATAGCATGCGTGGGTCTGATAATGACGCCACGGTCAATTTAGCACAATGTGTGGGGCTCTTAGAGTAATGCACGGGGTGCTTTTTTTGTGGCCTGAGTTATCGGAAATGCGTGGGCATGGAGGAATTTAATTATGAAGAAGCTACTCAAACTAAAGATGAATTTACAGATGTTTGCTGACGGTGATAATGGAACTGGCGGGGATGAAGGTGGCAATCAGACGGCTGATAGCACGCCTAACACAACCGACGCCAATCAAAATAGCAACAATGACGACTTCAATCAAGACAATCAGGCAGATACGCCGTTTAAATCGTTTGCTAGCGAAAAAGACTGGCAATCAAGTGTTGATAAGCTGATTGCTTCGGCAATTAAAACACATGATGAAAAACAGGCTAGTGAAGCTCAGCAGCAAAAAGATTACGACAAGATGACTGACCTGGAAAAGGCCAACTATGATAAAGACCAATTAACCAAGCAACTTGCCGACGCTAATCGTGCAACCGCCATTAGTAACAACAAGGCATCCGTTACCGCTAAGTTAGGTGCGGATGATCTACCCACTACGCTTATCGCGGCATTTAGTGATGATGTGCTTGCAGATGAAAAAGGTGTTGAGGAAGCTTATACCAATATCACTAAGGCATTTAAAGAAAGTTTACAAAAGGCGATCGATGGTCGGATTGCAGCATCTGGTACAACGTTACCGGGGACGAACACCACTGTAAACAAGTCCGAAGGAGCGGCCGTGGCGGAAGAATTAAATAACTCACAGCAACCGGCGAAGTCCAGTCTGTGGACGACAAAATAAGGAGGTACTAGGTTATGGCCTATGTATTGGATAAAGGAACAGTAGAACAAAAGAATTTCATGGCGTCTGAAAAGTTTGTATCATTTTCACGTCAAGTTGATGATACTAGCTATGCAGTAACTACGGACAAATTTGGTCACAAAGTCATTCCAGCGGGTACTATTTACCCGACTAATGACGCTAAAGCCGAAGGCATCACGATTGACGAAGCTGACGTAACACACGGTGCTCAAATGGTCGGTGTAATTGTAGAAGGTTACCTATTGGGGCAACGATTACCAGTAGCTCCAGCGACAGATGCTATTACCGCATTGAAGAAGATTACGTTTACTGATACTGACGCTACTACGGCGCAAGCTTAAATAAAGGAGGAGAATAACAAATGGCTCAAATTTCAGATTTATTTACGCAACATGATCTAATCGACTACACCTTGAATCGTCAATATCCAGACATGCGAGGGGATGAACTTTTCCCGGCTATCAAGGTCAATTCCCTGACTATTGATATTTTGAAACGCCAAAACCGTATTCCGGTAATTGCTTCTTATGCAGCCTTTGACAGTGAAGCCGAAATCGGTAGTCGTTCCGCAGAAGGAGCCGCTATTGAATTGGCATTGATTAAACGTAAAATGCAAATTAAGGAACAAGATTTATATGCTATGTTGAATCCACGTTCTGCGGCAGAAGCCAGTTACTTAAAGCAACACGTATACAATGACTTTGATGTGCTTAACCAAGGCGTTTTGGCCCGGCTTGAAAAAACTGCAATGGATGTGCTTGCTACAGGTAAGACTGAGTTAACGGATGAAAGCGGCAAAGTAGTTATTAATCTTGATTATCAAGTTCCAACAGAACACCAAGAGGCCTTAACTGGAGCTGCTACCTGGGATAATGCTGACGCGGATATCCTCAAAAATATTACAGATTGGTGCGATAAGATGGATATTACGCCAACGCGTGCATTGACTAGTCGTAAGATTTATCGCTTAATTACGACAAATGCGAAGGTTTTACAAGCCGTATATGGTAACTCCACTCGGGCACTTGGGCAGGCTGACTTTGATACTTTCATGCAGGCACAAGGCTTACCAATCTTTCGGACTTATGATCAGAAATATACTCAAGTCGGAAAAGATGGCAAGATTACCAAAAGCCGTTACTTCCCAGAAAATCGACTTGTCTTAATGAACGATGATCCCATCGGTAACAAAGTATTTGGCCCAACTCCGGAAGAATTGGCACAGTTTAGTGGGACTGCACAAATTAATTCCGTGGGTAACGTGTATGACATGATCTACACAAACTCTATGGATCCAATTGGTACTTGGGAAAAGGCTTCTGCGGTTGCTTTACCATCATTTGCCGCTGCGGATGAAGTGTTCCAAGCTCAGGTTTTAGTCTAGGAGTGATTGATAATGAAGGTTCGCGTTAAAGATTTCCCGGTTCGGTACAAGGATACTCGATATGAAAAAGGTGATGAGCTCAACATTGCGCAAGACGCGTTCAATGATGAGCTTTTTGTTTGTCTTGATAAGCAGAAGGATGAGAAAACCACCGATAATACTGAGTCAGAAACTGAAGATGAAGAATAGGGGGTGACAATATGGCTAAGCCAAGCCCACCGGATAAGGCGGGACAATTGATAAAACTGTATGCGCGATTGGGTGTTAAGAAAGATACGCCGGATGCTGCAATGATTGATGATATCTTCGACGATGCTGTTCAAACGTGCTTGGATTATACCCAGTCTACGCTCTCAACACCGATTCTAATTCAGGCAAAACGTCTTGCCATTATCATGTACAACGAGCAAGGGACAGAAGGTGAAGCATCTCGTTCAGAGGGCGGTGTTTCTCAATCGTTTGAGTTGGGACTACCTAACATAATTAAAACTGCATTAGCGCCCTATCGTGTTGCGAAAACGAGGCGATTCTAATGCGTCTTAGGCTAACAGGTCTCACGACTGTTTATTTGAGACAGAGGCAGGCCGGTAAAGATGATGAAGGCAATGTCATTACGGCGGGATGGAGTACTCCTATAGCGGTAAAAATGAATATTCAAGCTGCAGGCGGTGCTGTTAATGCGCAGCTTTGGGGCAAGGAGCTCAAGTACATCAAGTCTGGCAAGTATCAGGGTGATGACATCAATGAGGGTCAGCAAGAGAATTGGGGAGTTTGCGTCAATGTTGATAAGGATGATGAACCTGATTACGTTATAAATTCAATTCAAACGTTTAGTACGCACAAGAATATCACTTTGGAGCAATGCAATCGAGATGATGGGTCTAATGACTGAGATTGAATGGAAAGGCTATGACAAATTGAAGGCACAGCTTGGCAAACTTCCTGAGGTAGTGCACGACGCTGTTTGGGATGCTACGTTCGATGTCGTTGAAAAGGCTGAGGGTTATGCTGTCAAAGAGCTACAATCCAGTGTTAAATATGGCAATGGTGAGCTAGTCCGTAGCATTAAATATGAGGTCGTTAACAAAGATGGCGAGATTGTTGGTCGCGTTTGGTCAGATGATCCAGTAGCACTGTTCCGTGAACTTGGTACTGGTCGAGTTGGTGAAGAGTCCGAGAAAGACTTGCCTGATGGCTTTACTCCCATGTATAGGCAAACACCGTGGTTTATTCCAGCAGATGACGTTGATACAGATCTCAATGAATTGTACGGAATGCCCAAAGTTGAAATTAATGGTCGGCAATTTTATCGCACGAACGGGCAACCAGCCCGGCAATTCATGACACCAGCTGTTAAACAAGCTAGTCAAGAAGCTCCAGAAATAATTAAGACCAGTGTGGAGACGGCTCTGCATCACAAGTTAGGGGGCAGTTGATGGTAATCGTTAATGTTAAGTCATTAGTCTATCAATCGTTAATGGCTATACCAGAAATTAAGCAGGTATCAACTACTTATCCAGACAGCCTGACTGTGTTCCCAACAGCTGTTTACAACACGTCACATAAGGCCTATTTTCGTGACGCTGATCAGCAAGAATTGCAGACAGCATGGACTATTACGATTGATCTGTTTTTAAAAGAAGGAAGTACGACAATTATTACGAATAAGCTCATGTCATCGTTTGGTGATATGGGCTTTTCTAGTGATGTTGGTGATAGCAATTTAGCGGGCGTGAATCGCACTGTACTGCGATTCACTGGTGTAGTTGATAATGTGAGTCATCGCGTATTTGAAAGTTGAAAGGATGATTGAAATTGAAAAAGAAGTTAACTGTATTTGATTTACAACGATTTGCAGCAGATGCTAGTGCCGGGCTTGCCGGAACTGGAACTAAATTAGAAATGTCAACGGATGGGACTAAGTTCGAAGAAATTGGCGGTGTTAAGACAATTCCTGACATGGGTTCAGATCCAGAAAATATTGATGTGACCGATTTGTCAGATACGAAAAAGAAGTCGGTGCCTGGGATTGAAAATACGTCAACGCTCGCATTCACCTTTGTGTATAAGGGGGCTAACTTCGCGACGGCCTTAACGCACAATGGTGACAACAAGCAATATAAATGGCAGGTAACTTATCCAGATGGTATGACCGCTACTTTCACTGGCTCATATACAGTCAAGATGGGTAACGTTGCCGTCAACGGTGCGCTTGAATACACGATTTCAATTATCGTGTCAGACGGTCCAGATTTTGCGACGGCCAGTAGTAGCGCCGGAGCCTAGAACAATTATATTTTATCCAGATAGTAAATAACTTGAGTAAGAGACGAGTAAGCCAGCTGGCTGATATGAGACGAATAATAAAAATGGAGGAATTACGTTATGACAGTAAAGAAAGCAACTAAGAAGTTTGAAATGGGTGGATTACAACTTGAATTGAAGTTAACAGGCCGTGATGTTTTGAATATTGAAAAACGCTTGGGTAAATCTATGATGTCGCTCTTTATGAGTGCGGATGGCGGAATGAAATTGCCACCATTGAATGAAATGCTTATCGTATTGCAAGGAGCGAACCAAACTCACGGAGTTACTGATAACGACATTTTTGCTGCTTTTGAAAAATATTTTGATGAAGGCCATGCCCCAATGGATTTATTTACAGTGTTAACAGATTTATTCCAAGAATCAGGTTTTTTCGGCAAGACAGCTTCGGCTTCGAAGACGAATACGGAATCGGAGGTCACTCTGGACAGCGAACCGACAACAGAGACGACATTCTAAATAATAACTATCGGACGGTTTCCGAGTTATTGCTTGCTATTTATCCGTTAGCCGTACAATCAGGGATTGATTCTGATCGCTTTTGGGAGCTTGATTTCGGTGAGTTGATGGTACAAATAATTGCGAACAATCGTAACCGTATGGATGATATGCGGATGAGAGCAGTAATGGACCATAAGCAGGCTGAGATGATGGCGTTTGCCTTGAATGACCCTAGCAAAATGCCATCGGTTGAAGAGGCATATCCATTTATTAAAACGGTGACTAAATCGGTAGCAGAGCCAGAATGGAAGCAGGATCAATTACTGTTAATGCAACAGTCGCAAAAGATTAAGACAGCCCGAAAATTCAAAAAAACTACATAGGAAGGGGGAAACAACGTGGAACTTGAAGAAATTGAAATGCTATTTAAAGTGAACACCGAACAAATGGAAGAACAGTTTGCCAAGGTTCAACCGATGATTGATAAATTGATGGGGAAGACCGCTGATAGTGCGAAGTCCGGTATGGACAAGACCGAGCAGTCGATGGACGTTTCTAAAGGTGTTCAAAAGTTGCAAGACCAGTTGTCCGGGTTGAACGAGACTATCAAAACTGCATTCGAACGAATGAGTAGCTCGACATCTACCGGGGCTAGTAAGGTCAACCAGAATGCTGGCAAGATGTTTACCGGTAGCCGGATTAAGGTAAAACAGGACCTACAGGCCATGCTGAGTGATATCAATGCAAAGATGGATCAGGCCCGAGCTGCTCAAGCCAAGATGCGTGACCTAATGAATCAAAAAACGTCCTTGAATACCGCTCAACAGAATGGGACGCAAGGAATTAAAATTGATAATCAGGTTGCGTCCGCTCAAGCTCAGATGACGCGTTATCAAAACCAAGCTAAAGCCCTAGCCCAATCAATGCGACAAGAATTTAAAGCGGTGCCGGACTCACTACGGCAGATTTCTAAAGCTATGGATCAAAACGAAGTTAAAATTGAAACCTATCGGCGTCAGTTGAAGGCGTTGCAGGGCTCCTATCGTGATGTTCAGGATTCTATGAAGACGATGGGTGCCAGCGACCGGCTGACCAAGCAAAGCACGGCACTTGAAAAGAGCATCATGAGCACACGCGATAAGATGAACAAGCTCATTAATTCCAATGATAGTCTGAACAAGAGCTATGCTTATGTTTCTGATCGTGGTGACGAACTTAAATCTGTAATTGGTAAGCTCAATACTGAGATGGGTGAATCCGGGACGGCTGCTACACGAGCGGCAGGTTCGTATAATCGTTTCGGCAGTGCGGCAAGTAGCGCAATGAATAAAGCATCAGGTTCCGGTAAGGGGCCTTCTAATTGGTTCAGTCGCATTAGCAACGGTATTCAAGGTGCCACAAGCCGGATACGTAATTTTGGAAATAGTAGTAGTTCTTCAATGAACAAAGCCTCTTCTAGTGCTAGGCGGACCAGCGGGGCACTGGGCGGCATTGTCCAGCAGTTGAAGTACCTCCCATCACAATTAATCGTATTTGGGTTGCTGTACCAAGGCTTGACGCAACTTGCTACTGGGATGATGACAGCATTTAAGACGAACGCGCAGTTTGCAAGTAGTCTGAATCAAATCAAGGTCAATTTACTGACAGCATTCTATCCGATTTATAACTTTGTTCTTCCGGCTGTGAATGCGTTAATGTCATCATTATCTAAAGCCACATCATGGTTGGCACAGTTCACATCAGCACTAACGGGTATGAGTTACTCTAAAGCCCGGCAAGGTGCGCAGGGGCTTTATGAGCAGTCTAAGGCACTTAATGATACGGCCTCCGCTTCTAGTAAAGCATCTGCGTCTGTTAAGAAAGCTAATGAAGAGATTCGAAAGCAAAACGCTGCCCAGGCAAAGTCGGTTCGTGAGGCTAATGCACAAATACGCGCTCAAAATCAAGCTCAAGCAGCCTCAGTTCGTGAAGCAAATCGACAAATTGCTGAGTCTAACAAACAAGGTGCGGCCAAGGTTCGTGCTGCTAATGCAGCAATTGAGGCTGCAAATAAACGGTCCCAGGCCTCAATGGAAGCAACCAAGAAAAAGAATAAAGAGCTCATGCAATCTTTGATGGGATTTGATGAACTGAATGTTCTTGATAAGAGCAATGATGCTGAAGACTACTCTTACGATAAAAAGCCTAAAGAGACTTTTACTCCACAGGAAACACAAACGGCACCAGACTCAACACCAACACAAAACGCACCGGAAAGTACACCACTGCAATCGACGGATGGTACTGATGCTGGAGCTGGCGATGATGGTGTCAATTTCGGCGTACCATTAGGTCAGTCATTCAACAGTGCAACTGATGCAGCTAAAAAACTGCAAAAAATTTTAGGTGAGCTGTTTGACCCAATGAAGGCAGCTTGGGATGCCAAGGGTAAGTCAGTAGTGAATGCAGCTAAATATGCTTGGAAAGAGGTTGAACGAGCGCTAAGCGATGTTGGGCGATCGTTTATGCATGTATGGGATAACGGTACTGGTCAGAAAACAGTAGAAGCTATCTTACAATTGTTAGCAGACATGCTTAATATTATTGGCGATATTGCCAAAGCTTTCTCACAAGCATGGGAAGGTGGCGGCGGTCGTGGTACTAAGCTAGTCCAAATCATTTTTAATTCGCTAAATAATGTATTGAAACTGATACATGATATTGCCACTTCATTCCGTAGTGCATGGAATGGCGGCAATCTGGGCGAACGGATTTTTGCCAATCTCATTACGCTGGTGACAAATTTAGTCGGGCTGATTGGTGATATCGCTAAGGCGTTTGATAATGCATGGAATCATGGCAACGCTGGTACCAAGCTTATTCAATCAATTTTAAATGCATTGAACGCTGTAATAAAAGTGCTTAATAATATTGCAGTAGCATTTCGTAATGCTTGGAATAGTGGTGCGGGTGAGAAGATTGCATCAAATCTCTACAAGATATTCACAAATATTTTTAATACTATTAGTGCACTTGGCGGTCAATTTGATAAGGCTTGGCAACATGGTGGCGTTGGTACATCTATTTTTAAAACGCTGCTCGGTATGGTTAATGACATGTTGGGTGCGTTAAATGACATGTCAGGAGCAACAGTTAAGTGGGCTTCTAAACTTGACTTTACGCCCTTACTGCAATCGATTGATAGATTACTAAAAGCGATTAGACCAGTAGTCAAAGACGTATGGAATGGTTTGGATTGGGGATATCAGAATATCCTGTTACCATTGGCCAAATACACGATTACCAATTTAATTCCAACGTTCTTTGATGCATTATCTGCGGCACTTAAATTAGTACACAGCATTATTCAAGCTTCACAGCCAGCCTTTAAATGGATATGGGATTCGTTTCTTAAGCCATTAGCAAAGTGGACTGGTGGAGTTATCGTTGGCATGCTTAAGAAGTTAGCAGATGCATTAGGTGGGATTTCCAGTTGGGTAGATAAACACCATACGGCCGTTGAAGCAATGGCGAAAGTCTTAGTAACTATGTTTGCATTTAAAGTAACAATGACGGGGCTAAGTAATGGAATAGGACTACTTGGAAAATTAGCTGACAAAGCGGCTATTATTGGTGGTAAAGGGCATGTTCTCAGAGACTTTTTTAAAGGGATTACTGGAATTGATAAGCTAGAAGAAGCTGTTGGCAGCGTGAAGACATTATGGTCGCTTGCAAAAATGAAGTGGTCAGATTATGCTACTGCATTAGCAGATGGTTGGAAGGCGCTCAAGAGTTGGTCTGTGTGGTCTAAACTGGCTGCTGTTGGTCAAGCTGCATTGAATGTAGTTATGGACGCGAATCCAGTAGCATTAGTGGTATTGGCTATCGCTGCATTAGTTGCTGGATTCGTCGCGCTATACAAACATAATAAGAAATTTAGAGATTTTTGTAATTCTGTGTGGAAGAATATAACCAAATGGTTTGGAGATTCAATCGATTGGATCTCTAAAAATTGGACTAAAATAATTGGTTTTATTATTAATCCGGTTGGCACGATTGCTTCCTGGTTCCTTAAAGATACAAAAACAGGTAAGAATATTCTTAAATGGGCATCGAAATTACCGGGTAAAGCCTCCGATTGGGCTAAGAGTGTTGGTAAAAAGGTTGGGACCCATATAACTAATGCTAAGAAGGATTTCCAACAAGCAGGAAAGAATATTGGTAATTGGACTACTGGGTTTGTTGGCGGTGCTAAGAGAACTGTTAACACTTGGGCATCGAATATTGGCAACGGTGTTCACAAGAAAGTCTCTGATGGTAAAAAGGCTGCTCAAGAAGCGGGTAAAAAGATTGGTAACTGGACGTCTGAGTTTACGAGCAAATCTAAAGGTGCAATCGTCGGTATTCGAAAATGGGCATCAAATATTGGTAGTAATGTTAATACTAAAGTTGAAGATGGCAAACGATTAGCCAAGAATGCGGGTAGTAAGTTAGGTTCATGGGTTAATAACTTTAGAACTGGCGCAAGTAAGACTGTCTCTAGTTGGGCTGGAAGTTTAGGCTCGAAGACTAATTCTGGAATGGGGAGTTCTAGGACGGCTGCGTTAAGAGCCGGTACTCAGTTAGGTAATTGGGTTGCCTCGTTTAGAACTGGTACGGGTAAAACAATTGCAAAATGGGCCGGTGGTTTAGGCGGTAAAATTGGTGGCGGTCTTTCATCTGGTTGGAAGTCTGTAAAAAAGGGTTCTGCGGATGTTGCTAATGCAATTATTGGTACGATTGGAAAAGCCGTTAATGGCGTTATCGATGGCATTAAATGGATTCTCAATCACGTAGGCGCCTCCAGCAAAGCAAAATCATTGAGCCACTGGAGCGTGCCTTCATTTGCAACTGGTGGTCGCCATAAAGGTGGTCCAGCAATCGTTAATGATCAGGTTGGTGATAAGTATCGTGAAGCATACAAGTTACCAAATGGACGAACAGGTCTTTTCCCAGCCGTTCGCAATATGATGGTCAATCTTCCAAGAGGAACTCAAATTCTCAATGCGGCACAAACGGCTCGTAAAGCAACAGCAATGGTGCCACGCTATGCTGGTGGTATTGGAGACTTTGATTTTGACTTTTCAAGTATCGGTAACTTCAATTTGCCAAGTTTCAACTTTAGCATGCCAAATTTTGGTGATTTGTTCAGTGGTATAGGGGACAGTGTAGGCAGTTTTGCCGATGGTGTGAAAGATACGGCAAGTGATATTTGGGACGATGTCACGCACCCTGAAAAAGTATTGAAAGCTGCTATGAACAAGTTTGTTAAATTTACCGGTTTAGGCGGCTATCCGCTAGATGTTGCTAAAAGTATGGTGGATTTTAGTGTTGATAGCGCTAAAAGTTGGGTCGGTAAGATTCTCAAAGAATACGGCGAGAGCGAAGGACCAAATGGTGGATCAATCACTCATTCAATGATTAGTCGCGCACTAGAGATGACCAAAGTTCCTAAATCGCGGTGGTCAAAGATGCAACACGATATCATTGAAGTAGCTAAGTCAGAAACTGGGAATCGAAATATTACGCAGACAATTACTGATGTGAACTCGCTAGCTGGTAATCCTGCAGGTGGACCACTACAGTATGTCAAGTCAACATTTGATGCATTTGCTTTCCCTGGACATCATAACTTTAGATCATCATTTGACCAAGTATTGGCTTATCTGAACAACTCTGATTACTACAATGCTGCTGGCCACACAGTCATTTGGGGCACGCCTAAATTTGATTGGTTGCACAGTGGACCGATTGGGCACCGCCGTTTTGCTAATGGTGGTCTTGTTGATGCTCATCAAATGATTGAGATTGCTGAGCAGAATAGACCAGAAATGGTCTTGCCACTGACTAACGTGCCACGTTCAATGCAGCTGATTAGGCAGGCACTAAGATTCATGGGACAAACGTTCAGTGATGGCCTACAAATGCCTACAGCTTTAACTCAGTCGATGGATATGAGCAACCTGGCTAGTCAGCCAAGTAGTACAAGTACACAGAGTATGAATAGTGGTGGCATTAACGAGCTTGGAACAAGCATCGTTAACGCGCTTGTACAGGGCTTACAAATGACAAATGTTGGCGGCAGTATGAATAACCAACCAATCAATGTGAACTTGACGTTGCAAGTTGGTGATGAGAAGTTCGGTAATGCTGCCATTAAAGGCATTAACGGGGTAAATCAGAAGAATGGAAAAAACATGTTGAGACTATAGGAGATGATTACGATTGACATATTCACTGAAGATTGGTGGGACAGTGGTTAAAGCACCACAGTCCCTAGAAGTTGCAATCCAAGATATCGATGCAAAAGCATCACGTGACGCGAATGGGCTTTTGCATCGAGACCGTGTCGCAATCAAACGCAAGTTAACAGTAAAATGGGGGCCGCTAACACTGGTCGAGAATAGCACAATACTAAAAGCTGTCTCTGGACAGTTTTTTTCTTGCAGTTATTTAGACCCACAAGAAGGTGCAGTAGTGACCAAAACATTTTATGTTGGTGATCGGACTGCACCGATTTATACACTTAATCCAGTGACATCAGATTATATTTGGCAAAATGTTTCAATGGATTTCATTGAACAGTAGGAGGGTGAAAATTAATGATTAAGCAATCTGATTTAGCCCTTGTTGCATGGAAGGCAACTGAACGGACGTTGGATGCAGTTGTCACAATTAACAAGATTGACTATAAAACGACAGATGTTGCATCCATTTCATATGACGCAGGTGGCTATACTGGAGATACGTTTGGTATTGGCTCGAATTATGAAAACAGCGTGACAATTAAGTTTTCGCACTTAATTGAAGGACTTAAACCTGGCATGACGGTATGGCCTAAGATTGGTATAAAAACATCTAATGGCTATGAGTATAGCTCGCTTGGTCTTTTTATCGTATCAGATGACATTCAAATGGACCGAAACAACGATGAGACAACAATTAAGGCATATGACCAGATGTGTCTATTGGAGGGTACCTACACTTCTAAGTTAACTTACCCTGCGAAAATGACCAGTGTGATTGCAGAAATTGCAAATTTGGCTGGCGTTTTGCTTAATACAACTGACATTAGTCGTTTGCCTGTACAAGTTGACTTACCGAGTGCTATTACCGGTCAAACGTATCGAAATGCAATTGGTATGATTGCTCAATTTTATGCAGGATTTGTAACGTTTGATAGGGACGGCAAATTAACAATTCGAACGATTGCAGAGCCAGATTATACATTAGACCCGAGCCAATACGAACAAGGTGGCTTAACGAAAAATGAAGCACCATACAAAATTGGCGGTATTCAGTGTGAGGTCACAACGACTACTACGGATTCAACAGGTCAGAGTACCGAAACTACAAACACGCTTCAAGTAGGGGCAACGTCAGGATCACAGATTAAACTCACCAACAGTTTGATGACAATGGATCGCTTAACATCAATATGGCAACAGTTACAGAGATTGACCTTCTACCCTTTCAGTTTGAATTGGTTTGGCAATCCTGCAATAGAAGCTGGCGATTGGCTAACACTACAGGATACTAAAGGCAACAAGTTCAACGTGCCTAATAATGGTTATACTATGACGTTTGATGGCAGTTTGTCTGCTGTTTCTAAAGCAGATCAGACCTCAACCTCTAGTAGTAGCTATGCTTGGCGAGGCGAGCTATCACAATATGTTGCTGACTTAGGTGGACGGCAAGGTGCTTCGGGTAACTATATCTATGGTACAGATACAACTGAACCGCCATACGGAGCTAAATTTAACGATATCTGGTACAAGCAGAACGGTAATAAAGTTGAATTGTGGACTTACGAGCGTCAGGCAGATGGAACTGGTAAATGGGTACTTACTGTGTCGGACGCTACTGGGGAAGAAGTGAAAGCAAAAGTTGACCAAGTGGAACTGGAAGCTAAGGCTAGTACAGATGCAGCTAAAGCGGCCAGTGATAAGGCTGACCAGCTTGCGGCCAAGTACGATGATACAAATGCACTAGCTAATCAAGCACTGGATCAAGCAGTAGGTGCTCAAAGCGACGCTAGTATCGCAGTTGCTAAAGCAAACTCTACAGCCTCGGAATTCGGAAAAGTTGACCAAAAAGCAGAGAGTGCCTTAGCTAGTGCACTTGGTGCTCAAAGTGACGCTAGTGTTGCAGTTAAACAGGCTTCTTCTGCTGCCGCTGATTCTAAAGATGCCAAGCAAATTGCCGGGGCAGTTAGTCAGAGTTATAAGACACTAACTGACGGATCGACTATGACCATTGCTGAATTAGAGAATGGCTTAGCTACAAAACTGACCAAGACTGATTTGGATGGATACGCCACCCAGACGTGGACTCAAAATCAGATTAAAATGACTGCTGATGGTATTAACGGAACCATGTCAAGTATTAAGAGTACTGTCGACAGTCAGACTACCAGTATTAATGACCTTAAAGCTGACTCAAGTTCATTTAAGAGCCAGTTTACGACTGTTAATAATACTCTGGGTAAGCACACCACTGATATTGGTACTTTACAAACGACGTCCAAGGAATTGACTACTGGGTTTAATACGTTAACGACTGATAATGGTACTAATAAGAACGATATTAGTCAACTTAAACAGACTGCCACAGAAGTCAGCACTACCTTAGAAACTGTTCAAACACAAGTTCAAAACAGCGCTGTTGGGACTAACCTATTAACTGGTACTGCAGATAAAATTTTAACCGGAACATTTACAGGTGGTTTCGTTTCAAATGAAAACAATGATGATTTTCTATCTCTACTTAAAGGGCTAGAAGGAGAAGTTGTAACGATCTCAGTTGATTATGAATATCAAGGATTTGTCGCAGGAAGTGCTAAAAACCGTATTGGTTGGGAAGTAAAACTATTTACGGATAGCAACACACGCTATTTTGGTCCTTGGTATAATATCCCTTCTACTAATAGTTCAGGTTCAGGAAGAATATCATCAACATTTGTAGTACCAGAAAATATAACAAGCGTTGAATCTGCTAATGGATATATTCAATTTTCTGGTTCTGGAACCGGGACTGTAAGTCATCTTAAGCTGGAAAAAGGTAGTCTAGCTACTGATTGGTGCCCTAATCCAGCAGATAATGCAACAGTCACAGCTGTATCAAAGCTTTCCCAAACTGTGGATAGTATGAAAGCTGATATTTCCAAGAAAATTGAGCAGAAGGACCTTAACGGCTACGCCACCCAGACTTGGACTCAGACCCAGATTAAGACAACTTCTGACGGAATTAACGGTACCATATCCAGTGTTAAGAGTACCGTCGATGGGCATACAACCAGTATCAATGATCTTAAAGCCGATTCCAGTGGGTTTAAAGCTCAGTTTACGACTGTTAACAATACTATCGGTAAACACACTACTGACATTGGTACGCTTCAGGCATCTACTAAGTCTTTATCTGCTAGCTTTGATTCTTTGAGCAGTGACAATAACACGAATAAGCATGATATTAGCCAGTTGCAAGCAACATCTAGTTCCTTCAGTAGCACCTTGATGACCGTTCAGCAGCAGGTTCAAGATAGTGCTGTGGGAACCAACTTGTTATTGAAAACCTATAAACCATACGTTGTAACAGGTGCCAATAAAGTTAACCAGGCATATCAAATGTACGCATTAAGCAGAAGATTAGAAGCAGGAACTACAGTAACTCTAAGCTTTGATGCTATTTCTACGGCTTCTGCGAACTTTACTATCCAAAATAATGGTAACTCAGACGGTGGAACTTGGATGGGGTATATTGATAGTACTGTTGGCACCACAAAGAAACATTATGTGGCAACCATCAAGCTGAATGGGTTTTCGCAACAAGGTGTTTATCTCCGCCTTGATAATGTGCCTTCGACAGCCACTATTACATTCTCCAATATGAAACTAGAGTTAGGTTCAAACGCAACTGATTATTCCACTAGTCCGTTGGACAATGCGACAATCACAGCACTTTCAAGCATTTCGCAAACTGTGGACGCCATTCAAACGACGGTTCGTGGCAAAGTGGATAATAGCACCTATCAATCCAAGGTAGAGCAATTGAGCAACCAGATAACTTCTGTTGTAGGGCAGGTCAATACCTTTGGCAAAAGAAATATTGTAACTAACTCACAATTCCAATATGACTATATGGATGGAACATCTTGGACTGGTGGGACAACTGCAACTTGGTATAAGTCAGATTTTGCTTGGTCATGGGTTAACGGGTACCAAGGTATTTGTATTAATCAACCAACAACGACAGATACCAATACTTGGTATAATTTGTTCTCAAGAAAAATTGTTATTGGGCTGGACACCTCAACTCCATGGTCGGCTAGTGCTTATATAAATGTTGATCACGTTGGCATCGATGCGATGATTATTGTTGAATTTTACGACACTAAGGGCGCTCGTATTGGATACAAGGAAACGCATAAAAACAGCCGTGGACTGGAACTAATTAAAGTTGAAAATGTCATCCCTCCGGATGGAACTGAAACTGTTTGCCTTTCATTTCGTGTTCATGGTGGTGGTCATGTTGCGATGATATGCCCAATGCTCAACCAAGGAGATAAAGCTGCGGCCTATGTTCCTGATATTACAACTGGTGCAGAACTTCAGCACGCATATTCTGCTATCCTTCAAACTAATGACCGGATTGCTCTTCGTGTTGAAAAGAATGGGATTATTAACGCAATTAATATCTCTCCTGAAGGAATTAAGATACACGGTAACAACCTGCATATTACGGCTGCTACCTATATTGATAATGCTGTCATTAAGGACGGCATGATTGAGAACCTAAGTGCTGATAAAATTGCTGCAGGAACCATCAATGCTGCACATATAAATGTAATCAATTTGAATGCGAACAATATAACAACCGGTACGATTAAAGGTAGTAACTTATCAATTAATCTGAACACTGGTAATGTTGAGTTCCAAGCAGGGCGTATCCATTCATCTGATAACGCGATTGACATTAACATTAATAGTAAGTATATCTCAGTTGCTAACAAGGATAATCGTGTGTTCATATCGGGTGGAGAAATTCAAATGATTGAACCACAATTATTTTCACAGCAAAAAACCCCATATGTTCGTATCAGTAACGCTATGGCGGGGGCATCTTGGGGCGGGGCAACCTTCTGGGCCCGTGACTATTTTGTAGTTACTCACCAGCATAATGACGGCAATATATTTACTTCGCCAATGGGAGAAGAAAGTTTCTCAGGTATTTCTGGAGGGCACTCAACCAGCGGATGGCAAGTAACTAAGATTGGTGGCGCCGAACGGGGTGTGCTTATATCTGGTGGTCGCGTATTCACTGATGGCATAAGACTATCACCGTATATAAGAGTTGGTGATCCTGGTCACGCAGGCACCGGTTTGCATGGTTCTAACATTAGTATGCAGGCTAGTTATATTTATCTAAAGAGTACCCATACAACATCTCATGGTGCGAATGCTTATTTGGCTCCCGATGGGGCATTAGTTCCGTCGAATTCCGCTGCTAAGTACAAGACCGACATTGTTCGAACATTTGAGACCCAGCTGGGTGATAAACTTCTAGAAGTTCCAGTTGCACACTGGAAAGACAAAGAAGAAGTATTAGAAAAAACTCGTGATTCTAATGCTAAAACTCCAGAAACTTATTTCGGAATGATTGCTGATGATCTGGACGACGCTGGTCTGAATGAACTTGTCGAGTACGATGATAATGGTAGCGTCCGGGGTATTCAATACGACCGGGTCGCATTAGCTCTTATCCCATTGATTCGTAACTATCGGGATCGTATAACTGAATTAGAAATGAAGTCAAACAAATGAAAGAGGTATAGTCAATTATGACAGCAAGAAAAGAAGTAGTAACATTCACAAATGGACAACTAGTAACCATCGGCAATACTTTATCAGAGTTCAAGCTTAAAGGCCGAGCTTCGCTTGGGCGGACGTGGTTAATTAAGCATCTAGAGGATCTTAATAAGCAATTTAACGCTGACCAATTAGCAACCCAAAAGAATTTCTTTAAAACGGATAAAGATGGGAACTTTGTTTATAAGGAAGACAAAAAGACTCTAATTCTGAAAGATGACTATACCATGGATGAAGCTCAAAAAGAGTTTGATCAATTGGTGGACGAACCTGTAAGCATTGAAATTAGCTCATATTCTGCACGAATGAAAGCTTTGTATCATGCACTTGAAGACTATCCGTATGAGCTGGAAGGTCAAACAGCTCTAGTATACGCATTGGTATTTGATCAGTTTGACAAAGCATATGGAAAAGGGGAATAACAATGGAATTATTAAACACTAGCATTTCTTATAGTATCGATGGCACTGGTAATACGAGTTCTGTAATTGCAGGTCTTCGTGGCGAAGTAGAAGGTCGAGTAACTATTACGGCAAATGTCACTATTTATCCGACAGACTTAGCTAAAGATGAAACTTTCGATGATCTAACCAAAAAAGAATTATCCAAACGTGCGGTGGATAAGATTCCATCAGTAATTGACTCTCTAATTGCAGTTAATGGTGGGTGGAGTTTTACTGCTGGCAAGATTTCATCGGTATCCACTCAATTTAATCAGTCTGAAACTGGCACATATGTGAATGCGAATGTTACTGCCACTGAATCAGATTTTTCAGATAAGAAGTTAGACGATGTTACGATGTCGGAGGCGCAGAGTGTGCTGCAATCCATTCTTAAGAATGAATTGCCAACATCATAAGTATTAAGTGAAAGATGAACTTTGAAGAGATGGTGAATTGAAAATTAATAAGTTAAAACGACTAGGCCAGTGTATTTTAGGACGCTTTTGACCGTTCAATCAGGAATGACAAATAGGAGGTAGACAATTGAATAAGCACAAGTTAAAGGCACTCATCTTAACGGTGGGCGCCATTTTTATGGCCTTTTTAATGGTCAATGTTACCAGTCAGGCTGCTCGCATGGATATGGTGGATGTGTCGAATAACAACGGCTATATGAGTACCGCTGAGTATGTTTCGATGCGTAACGAGTTTGGTGTTAAGGCCCTCACCGTTAAGATTAGTGAAGGCACAACCTTCAAAGATGGCTATGCTGCTAGCAATATCGCTAATGGTCAAGCGGCTGGCTTATACGTCAACGGCTATCATTTTGCCCATTATAAAACTAAGGCCCAAGCGATTGCCGAAGCTGATTATGCTGGTCAGGCAGCCAAAGCGGCCGGGTTACCGGTGGGCGCAGTATTGGCAACGGACGTAGAATCGGCTGAAGAACAAGGAATCTTGTCACAAGCAACCAATGACCGCAACAATGCCGCCTTCATGAAAGAGATTCAGAAGTTTGGTTATCGGGCCGACATTTACACGTCTGGATCATGGGCTAACAACAAGATGACCATCAAGGGCAAAACAGGGTGGGTTGCTGGCTACCCCTATGTCATGTCTGGTCAGAAATGGTATACGAATAACAATGCCTGGCAATGGTCTGGGTCAGCCCATTTCCGGATTAGTTACGGTGGGTTTGACGTTAGTCAACTTTATACTGATTACTACACAGCTGGTCAAAAATCAACGGTCAAACCGACCAATAAGGATGCGGTTAAGGCCAACAACCAGGGAGCCAACAAAAACACTTCCAAGCCATCTACGTCAGCCAAGTGGGTCAAGGAAGCGAAGACCTACACACTCAAGACTGCGGTTAAGCTGCGCACAGGCGCGTCAACGTCATCAAATGCGATCACTATTTTGCCAGCTGGAACCACGGTTAAGACGGACCAGGCCATTATTCAAGGTGGCTATCGTTGGGTGCGTCAACCACGTTCACATGGGTATGGTTATCTAGCAACTGGCCCGGCAAGTAATACGCTGGAATATGTAAAGAGTGGTGCAACTCACACGTATTACACAGTCAAGTCTGGCGACAGCTGGTGGGCAATCGCACAACGCAACGGCCTAAATATGACTACATTAGCTAGTCAGAACGGCAAGACGATTTACACCACTATCTATCCTGGCCAGCGATTGGTGGTGCGGTAATTGCATACACTATTAGGATTAGGCTGGGATGAATGGGGATCAATTGTTGCCATTGTCGCTAGTATTTGTGTACTAGCTAATTGGATTCTAAATAAGACGGTCCGTATCCCGCTTAACGATTTAGGCAAGCGGCTGAGCCATTTTACCGATGAAAGTTTAAAAGTGAGGCAGCAAAATGCTGAAGCAATGAATGCGATTGAAAATCGGGTCATTAAGGTAGAAGGCCGGCTAGATGGTCATGACATGGAATTTAAACATCTATATGAAAAGGAAACCAAAAGAAATGAGAAAAATTAGTTTTAAGAATGCTGATGGAAGCTTGAATGGTAAATTGATCGCTGGAATTATTTCGTTACTGATCGTTTTGGTTCAACAAATCTTTGCCATGTTTGGCATTAAGTTTACTGGTGACTGGTCAGCAATTATCGCAGTATTGAATACCGTATTAACGATCCTCGGTATGCTGGGCGTTATTACTGACGTTCAAACAGTGACAGTACCAACAGTTAAAAGTGACGAGGAAAGCCAAGTTGAAGCGACGGCTAATAAAGTTGCTGACGAAGCGCAAACACCAACGTCCACAGTCGCTGTAGTGAATAGTTCTGCATCATCTAACACTGAAACGACGTCAGAATCCGCCTCACAATCAGGAGAAAAAGTAGTATAATAATCGTGAACTGTTCTAGTCCCCCATGCTTCGGCGTGGGGGATTTTTTGTTAACAAAATATATAAAAAAGAGCCAGTCAAGACTGGCCCAATGTTTAAATAAATAAAATGGGTGTTCTGTTTCTCCTAAGATAATAAAGAACACAGTTATTATACATTAAACCTGATTAATATAACAAGGACTTATTAATATTTTTCTATAGATTACTTTCGGTATTGTGATATAAACCGACAAGTGTTATTATGTCCCTTGTCCTGTTATTAGTATCACAGCTTTCAAATCCCCCCAAGATTGTCGGTTAGTGGTGCCGGAAGTGATGAGGATAATCTTCTGCTTGATGGGTGGAAGATTTTTTTGTGTTGCTTGCCTGTATATTTTGTTAGTGAGAGTTTAGATTTAGCATTATTAGCTGTCAATATAGCTAATTAGATAACTACAATACTTTACAGAATAGCAAGTAATAAGTATAATATTAATTGTCTCTAGTGTAGTTTCTAGATGATAGTTATAACTTGATTAATTCCCCTGCGCTTCGGCGTGGGGAATTTTTTGCGTAAAAAGCCGCCTGCTGTAAAGGTAGATGGCTAATACATAAGAGAAAGTATCTCAGCGAAAGAGGAAAACAGATATTAGTAGGTTCCACTGTTATCATAGGAATACATGAGAAATCGTGCAACTTTAATACTCACTACTGTGAAACTACATTACTGGCAATTGGCAGGTGGTATTCTAAAGCTGGTTATTCTCACACGTATTATACAGTCAAGTACGGTGATTCATGGTGGTCGATTGCCCAACGGAACGGCATGAACGTGTACACGTTGGCCAGTCAGAATGAGAAATCCATTTACAGTACGATTTACCCAGGCAATAAACTGATGATTAAGTGAAAAAATTCGATTAATAGTGCGGGGATTTTTAAGACTAAAGTTACTTAATTGTAAAGATGAGTAAAATTTAGAAGTTAGGCAAAATGATATTTAATGATAAAAAAGTAGTCTGGTGTGTTTTTGTAATGTGATTTCAATTAAGTTACGTTAATATGATATACTTTCTATAATGTAGTCTTTCAGGGGGAGCATGTTAATGAAGCATAGAAAACAGTCTGATTCAGTAGTTGGAAAACAATTAAGAGAAGAATATTCAAGCATAAACAATGCACAAAAAATACAGGAGGAAAAGGAATTAAATAAAACTACTGATTTTTTTCTGGATCTTTTAATTTATTTCATTAGCATGATTTGGATGTTCTTTGCTTTTATAGACACGTCTAGTCTTACTATGCGTTACTTTGCGATTGTCAATTTTGGTGTTCAAACGATGTTTAAGTTGGCAATGCATTTAAGCTTTTATAGTGCTATGCATAAATATCATCCTGAAATGAGAATAAGGTGGTTAGCTTTCTGTATCCAAGCGCTGTTCTTTGTCGGATTACTAGGACTTGTTTTTGTTTTTAAACTGGTATCAAATGTTCCGGGTGACTCAACCTTTTCTGACATTTTAAAAAGTCTTAGTGGTATAATGACGTTGTTAGATGGAGTACTTATTTTTTTTGTTGGTGTTTTGGATAAAATATGCTGGACTTTTATATCTTATACGGATAAGGGGGACAAATAAATGTTAATTGATATTTTGGCTGTTTCCATTATGTTTATGTTTTCTCTTATTTTAGTTAGCTTGGCTGTATTTATTGTTGTTTTCGCTTTTTTAGGGGATATAGATACTACTTTATTTGTTATAAAAGACTCTATTAGTATGAGTATTTCTAAAAAAAAGCAAAAAAATAGTATTCAAAGCACTACTGAAGTTATAAATATGCTCTTTAGGAAAACAGCCGAAAAAATTTCCGGAATGTCAGAAAAAGAGTTGGCAAAAAAGATTAATTCCAATAAACAAGAAGCAAAGAAATTTAAAAAAATTATGACTAATACCCTAAAAAAAACAGATATAGAGTTTGTATCCGAAGATGATATCACATTTTTTATGAAACGAAATCGTAGTTTTGGTGTGGTACAACAGTTTATTTCAAATTTAAACCAATATTCGCAACCCAAATTTAACTATCTTAGAAAACTTGGTAAGCAACACAAAGAAGGCCTGATAAGTGATGAAGAGTATTTACAAAAGGTTCTAAGAGCTATGAATAAGACTGATAAGGAACTTAGGCTCGAAATAAATGAGGCTAAAAGAAAAAATAGTAATTTTTCAGCTAAGGGTCTTTCGTTTCAGATTATACAAAAAATATTTTCTTCAGATGAATCTGTAAATATAAACACTTTATATAGTTCAAAACTGGGTTTATCTTCTTAAATAATAAAAAACGTTAAAAATGTAAAATAGGTATATAGTTGTCAGATATTAACCTTGATACGGCAGTTAAAATTGATTTTTAACTACAAAAGTTGCAATTTTGGACAACACAAAAAAGTCCCGCACTAGCCTTAATTGGCTGGTGTGGGACTTTTTTGTGTTTAAGATAATAAGTTGGTATATAATAGTGGAGAAAGCAAAACATCAAAAAAGAACCAATATTAAATTAATTTGTGCTCTTCCAGGATTTGTAAATAAAATATCTCTCTTTTTCGCAAAGGGCTTAATACCAATGGTTTGTTACGTGCTACCTATGATGGTATAACTACCGTGCGGGTGATAAAGCGATAATTAATGGAAAGCAATCAAGCGTCAGAATGTTGATATTTCAACATTCTGACGCTTGATTTTTTGCTATTGCTGCCAGATGACGGCGCTAATATTTGGTGTTGATGAATTTAAGCTAGTCATCGCATCTTTATGTTGACCCATATCATTTTGAATACTTATCGAGTGATCTCAAATCGATTGAAAGGACGAATACCTAGTATGGGTCCAAACAATTTAAGAAAGTTGTAGCCTAGCCAATGACGGTTATCAGTGAACCACGTTTGTACAGGTCAATTAACCGGAAACTTGAGTTACTATCGACGACAACTATTCATTGGTAGTCGTTAATAGTGTCTGAAAGGCCGTGAGCGACATTCCAGGTACGACCCGTTGTCGAGTGAGGTTGTACGCGTTCTGTGCGCTAGTGGCGATGCCAGGTGCCGTTGACAGCGCATATTGGTAACCAGCCTGTTTATCGGCTTTAATCGTCTGATTGTTTGCACGTCCAGCCGGGTAACAAATAACTTGAGTATTTTGCTGTAAATTATGATCGAGCCATTTTTTTGAACTCGATAATTCGGTTAATTGGACCTGGTAAGTTAAGTTATTTAAGTCTAAATGGCGAACGGTATGACTTTGAAAGTCAATATTGCCGGAAGCCTGCATCTGCTTGGCATCGGCTAAAGTTAAGTGATTCTTTTTATGGGTAAAGCCGGTGATGAAATTGATGGTGGCATGTTGGTGCGTCTGTTTTAAAATTGGCCAAGCCGCTGTCATGTTGTCCTTGTAGCTATCATCGAGCGTGACCCAGACAACTTTCTTTTGTGGAAGGCGCCGATGTTTTAAAGCGTAGACGGCTTCATTAGCAGTCAATGTCCGGTACCCATGGGTTTTTAAGTACGTCATCTCTGCCCGAAATTCTTTGGCAGGGACACGTAACTGGTTCCCGCTGGAAATACTGTGATACATCAGGATCGGCAAGTGGACCACTTTGACGGCATGCCAATGCTGATAAGGGTGTGCCGGTGATTGGTGTTTAATTGTGCTGTGTGTGCTTTTGGAACTAGCCTTAGATGATTGACTACTGGCTTGTTTAGTTGCCGGTGAAGCAGCCTGACAGCCGGCTAAGAGGCCAAGTGTCGTGATTAAGCTTAATAAATAGTTGATACCCCGTCTGTGCATGATAATCCCCCCATAATTGAAAACTACTACCTATTCTAATGGATTAGCTTCAAAAGCGCGATAATTATTGAGACATTGTTAAAATAACTTCCTTAATAGTTAAGGAAAATCAAACTTGGTTAGTAATTTACAAAATTAGTTAAGAAAGTGTAGTTAAGGTAGCCAGAAGGTCGGGCTTTCGATACGCTTAACAAAATAATTAATTTTGGGGGACAATATATATGAATAAAAAAGGGGTTATTGGTTTGTTGTTAGTTATTGTAATGCTTAGTGTAGGTACGTTGCTAATTACGCCGACGATAACGAAGAATCAAGGGAGTGAGTTAGCGATGGCAGTTGATAATCTGAACCCGTTAGTTAAGGTACAGACAGTCTATGGTCGAACGAATTCGGCCGTGAGTCATACCACCGGCCAGATGGGGGAGGATGTGTACACGTATCGGGTGCTGACTAGCGACGGACAAGGTAATCAACGCTGGTTAACATTTACGGCGGATCACCGTCTAAAGCAGCGGCACTATTTAAAAATTGAAACTAAAGGGCAAAACGTGAACGCTTGGGAAGCCGTGTCAACGACTAACGTTCCCAGAAATGTTCAAGAAGTACTAGCTTAATGCCAAGTCTGGCGCTATGTTATCGCATTGATAACGTAGTGCTTTTTTTATGTCATCATGACGCTGAGCTTAAGAAATTCTTAAACCCTTTTAGGTGCTAAACTGCGATGAGTGCGTTACAATAGTTTGCGTGAGACTTGTAAAGATGGTTGACAAACAGACCGTTTTTAGTTAGATTAATATACTGCATTATTAATTTAATAATGAATGAAGGGGAGCGTGTAAATGCTTAAAATAGCAAAAGGTCGGATTTCGTATCCTGCGGTGATTGGTGCGGTCTTATTTATGATCGTGCAAGTGATTGCGACCTTAAATTTGCCTAGTTTGACATCTAATATTGTGAACAATGGGGTTGCCACTGGTGACATTAGTTATATTTGGAAAATTGGTTTTGAAATGATTGGTTTTTCATTGTTATCAGTTGTGGCAGCATTTGGGAACGTCTTTTTAGCGGCGCGATCATCACAACAGTTAGGGAAAAACTTACGGTCGGATATTTATAAGAAGGTTATTAATTTTTCGAATGATGAATTCGATAAAGTTGAGACGTCTTCATTGATTACTCGGACAACCAACGACGTGGTCCAAATTCAAAACGTCGCCATGATGGCGTTGCGGATGATGATCATGGCCCCCATCATGTTAGTCGGGGCCAGTTTTTTAGCGTACACTAAGAGTCACGAATTAACTTGGATCTTCGTGGTCTCCATTCCGGTATTGCTAATTTTTATTGGTTTGATTATGGGATTTGCAATTCCACTTTTCCGAGCGATGCAAACTAAGACTGATCGCATTAACCTGGTTTTCCGTGAGGGCTTAACTGGTGTGCGGGTGATTCGCGCATTCCGTCAAGATAAGTTTGAACAGGATCGCTTTGAAGATGCCAACCAAGATTACACGCATAACGCAATTAAGGTTAATACGATCGTCGCTTTAGCATACCCGGTAATGACCTTGATCATGAGTGGAACTAACGTGGCCATTGTTTGGTTTGGTGGCCAGTTGATCAGTAGTCAAACGATGCAAATTGGGAATATGATTGCTTTCATGACTTATGCGATGCAAGTGCTGATGAGCTTCATGATGCTGGCCATGGTGTTTGCGTTCATCCCACGGGCAGCCGCTTCTGCTTCTCGGATTCAAGAAGTTTTGAACATTGAACCTAAAATTACTGATCCTGAAAAAGCAACAACGTTACCAGCCGCAACTGAACACAGTCTTGAATTTGATCATGTGAACTATCGGTATCAAAGTGCGGAACAATTGGCACTGGAAGATATTGATTTTAAGGCCCATTCTGGCCAGACCGTTGCTATTATTGGTGGTACCGGTTCTGGGAAGACGACCTTAGTCAATCTGATCCCACGATTTTATGATATCGAAAGTGGTGCAGTTAAATTAGATGGTACGGACGTGCGGCAGTTGAAATTAGCTGAGTTGCATCAAGCGGTTTCATTTGTACCGCAGACGGCAACCTTGTTTACGGGGACTATTCGTGAAAATATGCAGTTTGGGAACGAGCATGCAACCGATGACGAAATTTGGCACGCTTTAGAGATCGCTCGCTCAACGGACTTCGTAAAAGAAGAAGGCGGCTTGGATGCGCACGTTGAACAGGGTGGGGGTAACTTCTCTGGTGGTCAACGGCAACGGTTAGCGATTGCCCGTGCCCTGGTCAAGCATGCTTCTGCTTACGTGTTCGATGATTCCTTCTCAGCATTAGATTTTAAAACTGATGCACAATTACGGGCTGAATTACGGCAAGATAAGCAAATTCAACAGAGTGTCGTTGTGATTGTGGCACAACGGATTGCAACGGTAGCGGATGCTGATCTGATTTTGGTACTTGATAATGGTAAATTGGTCGGTAAAGGTACCCATGCTGAATTAAAAGCTAATAATGAAGTTTATCAAGAAATTATGAAGTCACAATTACGAGAGGAGGATCAGCTGTAATGAGCGAAAAGAATACGAGTTCAACCAAGCCTGCCCGTCCCGCTGGTGGCCACGGCCCTGGTGGTCATGCTGGACTGGTTGAAAAGCCTAAGAGTTTTTGGAAAACGGCGATTCGATTAATGCGCTACATGTCAGACCGCTGGGTCGGTTTGGCGGTGGTCATGATTTTTGCCATTGCTTCCGTGATCTTCCAGATTCGGACACCTAAGATTTTAGGTAAAGCAACGACTGAACTTTATAAGGGGATTATGAAGGGGGCCGCGCAACAAAAAGCTGGTATCAGCCAATCTGGTTACCCGATCAACTTTGAAAAAATTGGCCAAATCATTATGATTGTTTTGATCATGTACTTGGCCTCGGCACTGTTTAATTTTATTCAACAGTACATCATGACCCGAATTTCACAACGGACGGTTTATAAGCTACGGCGTTCGTTTAAAGGTAAGATGCAAAAGGTGCCGATTTCATATTACGATACCCATTCAAATGGTGACATTATGAGTCGGGCCGTCAATGATATGGATAACATTGCCAACACATTGCAACAAAACTTGACTCAAGCGGTCACAAGTACCGTAACGTTTATCGGGACCCTATGGATGATGCTGACAATTAGTTGGAAGTTAACGTTGATTGCATTAGTGACGATTCCATTGAGTGTGGTCGTGGTTGGTGTGATTGCACCAAAATCGCAAAAATTCTTTGGAACGCAACAAAAGAGTCTGGGATTACTGAATAACCAAGTTGAAGAAAACTATGCTGGTCATGTGGTTATTAAAAGCTTCAATAAGGAACAGGACGCCATCGATGACTTTGAAGTTCAAAATAATAACTATTATCAATCTGCATGGAAGGCTCAATTTATTTCGGGGATTATTATGCCATTAATGATGTTCCTGAATAACATTGGTTACGTGTTCGTAGCGATTATTGGTGGGATTGATGTGGCGAATGGGAATGTTTCACTTGGGAATATTCAAGCCTTCTTACAATATACACAACAGTTCTCACAACCAATTTCACAAATGGCGAACTTGTTGAACACGATTCAATCAACCGTAGCTTCTGCTGAACGGGTCTTTGAAGTGCTCGATGAAGAAGAAATGAAGCAAACTAAATCAAACTTACCAGCCGAACCAGATAGTGATAACTTAATTAGCTTGCAACACGTGCAATTTGGTTATGCAGATAATGCTTTACTAATGAAGGATTATAATCTGGATGTTAAACGCGGTCAGCAGGTGGCCATTGTTGGGCCGACTGGTGCTGGTAAGACCACGATCATTAACTTATTGGAACGCTTTTATGATATTAAAGGTGGTTCCATCAAGTTAAATGGGACCGATACACGGGACTTACATCGTGAAGACTTGCGTTCACACTTTGCAATGGTGCTGCAGGATACTTGGCTCTTTACGGGCACGATTTTTGATAACTTGAAGTATGGACGTGAGGACGCTACGGATGAAGAAATTTATGCGGCGGCTAAGGCAGCCCACGTTGATAGTTTCGTTCGTAAGTTGCCAGATGGTTATCAAACGGTTTTGAACGAAGAAGCTTCGAATATTTCACAAGGTCAACGTCAACTGTTGACGATTGCGCGGGCGTTTGTTGCTAATCCGGAAATCTTAATTCTGGACGAAGCAACGAGTTCTGTCGATACGCGGACTGAAGTTCATATCCAACACGCCATGGAACGTCTGTTGAAGAATCGGACTAGCTTTGTAGTGGCGCACCGGTTGTCTACCATTCAAGGTGCCGATAACATTATTGTGATGAACCATGGATCAGTGGTTGAGACTGGGACGCATGAACAATTAATGGCTCAAAATGGGTTCTATGCGGATCTATATAATAGTCAATTCACTGGTAATATTAGTCTCAACTAAAGGAGGGGTGTCAATTGTTCCGGAAAACAGCAATGGTTGCCGTTACCGCGGGTGCGCTAGCATTATTGTTAGCGGGTTGCGGTAAGACAACTTTATCAACGACTAAAACCACATACAAACCAAACGGGTTAGTGGCGGCCGTTAAGGGAAAATCCAATGTCAAAACGATTCATTATCAGCTTGATGGTGGACAAACGAAAACGGCGGCGGTGCATAATCATACGTTTGTTATTCAAGTTCCGACCAAGACAACCCGCCAGACGGTGAAGATTAAGGCTGGTTCGGATACCACTACGGTTCACGTGCAAGGGG
Organism: Lactiplantibacillus paraplantarum; assembly: GCF_003641145.1. Classification (NCBI taxonomy): domain Bacteria; kingdom Bacillati; phylum Bacillota; class Bacilli; order Lactobacillales; family Lactobacillaceae; genus Lactiplantibacillus; species Lactiplantibacillus paraplantarum. The sequence continues at coordinate 2,125,142 of NZ_CP032744.1, read as the reverse complement.
CCAAGAAGTTAGCTGGCTATCAAAAGATGGCAACGACTTATAATCAGGCGTTGATTGCTTCCAAATTAAGCAAGTCTGATCAGAAAGCCGCGAAAAAGTTGCAGGCTGAGGGTGCTGCGCTTAAAAAGCAACAGGCGACGATTCAGGCTAAAGTCAAACAAGCACAGGCACAAATCAAGGCCGGTGGTACAGCGGCTGTGACGGGAGCGAAAACGTTACAAGCTCAGCAAACGGCGGCAGCCCAGCTAAAAACGCAAGCCGCTAGTTTGCAAACGACTCAGAAACAAGTTGCCGCAGCAATGGCGACGGCTAAAAAGCAGGTCAAATCCCAGTTGTTACCAACGAAGACACCCCGTAATGGGATTACCAATGTGTTAACAACTAAGGATTATAAAATTCGTTTGAATGTTCAAAAAGGTGATGTGTTAGGAGCGGCAATGATCGTTCCAACCAAGGCTTTTAAGAATAAGACGCGTCAAAAGAATTTTGGAACCGCGTTTGCTTTAATGACCACCACAACGGGTGCCAATGCTAAGACGGTTATGAAGCAGTTCCAAAAAGAAACCAAGGATAATAATGGTAGTACGACGACGATCGATCCAATCACTTCAAAAGGTGTGCGATTTACGATTGGGGTCTCAGCTGCTGATCTATACATCTTTATGACTAAGTAAGGTTTGATGCTTAGTTTTAATAAAGCATAAAATACCCGCCACGGATTAGGTTGCTAATCTATGGCGGGTATTTTTGGTGATGGGCCTATTTCAGTAGCGAGGAAGTTTGGTTATCGGGGGAGCATGTTAATTATTCAAATGACAGCTCTAAGAAGTATAAATGCTTAGCCGGCAAGTGCGCCGATGAGACCCAGACTTCATGGTAATTAGGCACTTTTTTCTCCGTGTAATCGAAGAAAAAATCGAGTAAATTACCGTTTTTAGCCACAAAATCGTCTTGGAAGCGATTGACTAATAACTTGTTGTCAGGGAAATAAATGTCGGGATTGGCGACTTTGATTCGGTCGGGAACACCCATGCGGACAACGTTAGTATATTCTGGTTGGGTAAATTGAATTTCAGTTGGATGATGGGCGATGTAGAACATAACGTTATAAATTGAATCTGAATTACTAGCCACAACGAACCAGTCCTTTGCTAAATTTACCCCCATTATACCAAAAAATAACTTGAACGTCGGAAATGTTTTAATGCCTCTTGACAAAGTTCTAATTAACTATTAATCTTTTAATTAAATTCAAATTAATTAATTTGAAAAATTACATATGAAGGAAGTCGAAGCATATGGCAGATGTACAATTAGACTGGAACAACTTGGGGTTTGAATACCGGAATCTTCCGTACCGTTACCGTGCGTATTGGAAAGATGGTGCTTGGTACAAAAAGGAATTAACGGGGGATGCAACTTTACATATTAGTGAAGGCTCAACAGCATTGCACTATGGTCAGCAAGATTTTGAAGGTTTGAAGGCTTATCGGACTAAGGATGGCAGTGTTCAGTTGTTTCGGCCGGACCGCAACGCCGCACGGATGCAGACTAGTTGTGAACGGTTGTTAATGCCACAAGTGCCAACGGATATGTTTGTGGATGCCGTTAAACAAGTTGTTAAGGCTAATCAAGATTACGTCCCACCATATGGTACGGGCGCGACCTTATATTTACGGCCATTAATGATTGGGGTTGGCGGTAATATTGGGGTCCATCCCGCTCAAGAATATATTTTTACGGTTTTTGCAATGCCAGTTGGTAGTTACTTTAAAGGTGGGATGACGCCGACGAACTTTACAACGTCTGAATATGATCGAGCAGCTCATAAAGGAACTGGGGCTTACAAAGTTGGTGGAAACTACGCTGCTAGTTTATTCCCAGGTCAAGAAGCACATACCAATGGGTTTTCTGACTGTGTTTATCTTGATCCGGTTGAGCATCGCAAGATTGAAGAAGTTGGGTCAGCTAACTTCTTTGGTATTACCAAGGACGGCACTTTCGTCACACCAAAATCACCATCAATTTTGCCATCTGTTACGAAGTATTCATTACTCTACTTGGCAGAACATAAATTTGGCATGAAGACGGAGCAAGGCGATGTCTATATTGATGATCTAGATCGTTTTGCTGAAGCGGGTGCTTGCGGAACTGCTGCTGTTATTTCGCCAATTGGTGGCTTGGAACATCAAGGAAAGTTACACGTGTTCTACAGTGAAACGGAAGTTGGTCCAGTCACCAAAAAATTATATGACGAATTGACTGGCATTCAATTTGGCGATCGAGAAGCGCCTGAAGGTTGGGTTCAGAAAGTTGAATTAGACTAAGTACGTTATTATTAGTGCGATTAAATGGCGACTTTAGTGGCACTCGTTATGCGAGTGGGCTAAAGTCGTTTTTGTATGCGTAGTTAGATTATGCGTGGTATTGTGAATGAGAAAGGTACAGTTTAATTGCGTGTTTTTTTGACAAGACAGTGGTTGTTCAGTTAGGGGCTATTACGGTTAGTTAAAGATTGTGGTTGGTAATGTCGGGACGTTGAAAAGACGCTAAAATAAAGGGGTTGGCAAAATGATAAAATGGAGTAACCAACATTGGCAAGCGATTGAATGGGTCAGTACGGGGATACTGGTGAGCTGCACTTTGCTGTATAATCATCAGTTGGTGCCGAAGCAATGGCTACTTATCATTGGTGGACTTGCATTGATTAGTTATTGGTTGGTAACTTTGCCACGGTTGTTTGGTGGCAAGGGCTGAGGTTAGAATCGCGATGGTAGTGTGTCGATGGAAGCTAGTTATACTGGATCTGCTGATATACCGACATTTACGTACAGGCCACCACTTTTTACCGCGTTCGGTATTAATGATAATTAACGCAATACGGTGATTGTAATTGATACCAAGCGGTGCGACTGAGTAGCGTTGGCATCATCTGTATCATGATCCTAATAAGAGAGAATGAATAAATTAATGGGAACTTTTAAGAGAACTGAAGCACAAATTAACGAGATGGTCCAAAAGCGAGTGATTCCGGGGGCAAGCTATGCTCTGATCGATGGGCCGGAGATACATACTGGTCAGATGGGAGTGGCTCAGGTGAAACCGACGATTAAGCCATTATGGGCGGATGCCATGTATGATTTGGCTTCGGTCACTAAGGTCGTGGGGACAACGACTGTCGCGTTACAGTTGATCCAGAATGGGTTACTTGAAATGGACCGGCCCGTGCACGATTATTTGCCCTCCTTGCAATCGACTACGATTACAAGTCGTAATTTAATGACACATACGAGTGGACTAAGTGGGTATATCCCCAATCGAAATGCACTATCAGCAGAAGCCTTACTAGCAGCGTTGCAACAGCTGCCAATCAGTAATCGTAATCGCAATCATCGCGTCGTGTATACTGACTTAGGCCTGATCATCATGGGTCAGGTGATTGAACGGATCGTGGGTGAGGCCATTCAACCGCTTATTACCGAGCGCGTTTTACGACCATTGGGACTATGGCATACGAGTTTCCAACCAAGCCGCGAGAAAGTCGTACCGACGACGTATTCAGTCCAAACTGGGTTATTGCAGGGGATTGTCCATGATCCCAAGGCGCAAGTCTTAGGCGAGCATTGCGGTTCAGCCGGTTTATTTGCGAGTGTCGCTGATTTAGTTCGTTTTTCTCAACTGATGCTCGGGCAAATTGATGTTCCTACCGTACTGACACAGGCCACGATTGCGAACTTGTATCAAGATTGGACGCCCAACCGGCATCTACGCCGAAGTTTTGGGTGGAATCTATGGCACCGTCCGGCTGAGACAGCCCCCGTCATTTTTCATACCGGTTATACAGGGACGTTGCTGATGCTCGATCGTCAGCGACAACAAGGATTTGTTTTTCTATCTAATCGGGTCCATCCAGTTGCTAATAACCAGACTTTCTTGCCAGCCCGCCGACAATTAATTGCAGCGTGGTTGGCGGATACGGTTACAAATTAGTTGGTTCGGTTTCACAACCGCTTTCATGTATGCTAAAATTTAGATATTAAATTCAGCAATGGAGTGAGTAAACCTTATGAGTGAACCGTACTTTTTAAAACCCGTATTTCATGAAAAAATTTGGGGTGGGACTAAGTTACATGATGATTTTGACTATGATATTCCCAGTGACCATACTGGTGAATGTTGGGCTATTTCAGCTCATCCCCATGGCCCAGCGACTGTTGAAAACGGCCCGTATGCCGGCTTGACGTTGGATCAGGTGTGGGCAGAACACCGGGACGTTTTTGGCAATGCCAAGGGTGATGTCTTCCCATTATTAACGAAGATTTTGGATGCCAGTGAAGACTTATCGGTTCAGGTTCATCCTGACGACGCTTATGCGGCTGAACATGAGCATGAACTCGGTAAGACTGAATGTTGGTACGTTATTGCGGCTGAACCTGGCGCCACCATGATTTATGGACACCATGCGCAGACCCGTGAACAACTTGCTGAATGGATCAATAATGGAGAATGGGATAAGTTATTGCGGCGTGTGCCCGTCAAACCCGGCGACTTTCTCTATGTTCCATCGGGGACGATCCATGCTGTCGGTAAAGGTATTATGGTCTTAGAGACGCAACAAAGTTCTGATACGACTTACCGGCTGTACGATTGGGATCGGGTCGATAAGACGACTGGTCAAAAGCGGGAGCTCCACTTACAACAATCAATTGATACTACTAATGTGCCTCATCATGATCCTGATCTCGACATTACGACGACGCAGGTTGGGGATGCTACGGTGACAAAGTACGTGCAATCACCATTCTTCGGCGTTTGGCAATGGCGGTTAACGGATGGTCAAGCGACCTTTAATCGGGGAACGGCACCGTATACGTTGGTCTCGGTACTAGCCGGTCAAGGAAGCATTACCGTTGATGGTCAAGAGTATCCACTGAGCAAAGGCATTCATTTTATCTTACCGTTTGATGTTAAACAATGGACGTTGAAGGGCGATTTACAAATTATCGCCTCAGAACCAGGGGCCAAGGCTTAATTAGTTAACCCCCTGATATGATAAAAAAGATTGATACTGGCTCAAGCTGGTATCAGTCTTTTTTAGCAATTCGACTGATGTAATCAGTTTATTACTAAACGCTATCTAAAAGTATATAAATATTTATTATAGCTTAAAGGGGTTCACTAATGACAGGGCTTACAAATATGCTATTAAAGCATCTTGTTGATTGCGCAAAAAGACACCACTGACCAAGTCATCGGTCCAGTGGTGTCTTTTGTTGCCATCTATTAAGGTTTAACGACCACGTTTTTAGTGAGGTCTTCATTGAGCTGGTCGAGCACATCGAAATGACCATTAGGATACTTGCGTTGTAGGGCTAACTTCAAGATTCGTTTAGCGAGCGCTTCATTGCGGGCGAGAATTGGACCATGGAAGTAGGAACCAAAGGTATTTTTATAAATAACCCCTTCAGAGTGATCTTTACCATTGTTGCCATTGCCTTGAAGAACTTTGCCCAGCGGACGTTCGCCTTCACCAAGGAAAGTCATACCATTATGATTTTCAAAGCCATAGTAGGTCTGGTGCGTTTCAGCATTTTCAATAGTGATGTTACCGATAAAGCGATTGTTATCCTGACTCAGCGTGTAGTGATCTAATGCGCCGATGCCAGCAATTTTCTCGCCGTGAGCACCAATATAATAGTGACCCAGCATTTGGAAACCGCCACAGATTGCTAATAACGGGCCCCCGGCTTCAATATAAGCGGTCAGCGCATCTTTTTTCGTCTGTAAGTCTTTGGAGACAATGGTTTGCTCATAATCTTGACCACCCCCGAAGAGGGCAAAGTCGTATTTTTCAGCGTCAAACGGATCATCTAAGCTGACTAGGTCAACCGTAATATCGGCATCGACCGCCTGTGCGTAATAGCGCATAGCTAAAATATTACCAATATCACCATACGTATTCATTAAATCGCCGTAGAGGTGTGCGGCATGCAAAGTATAAGTCATGGTTAAGCCATCCCCCCATCAATAATGCCTTGGCTGGCAAGTTGTTTCCGTAATTGAAGCATTGCCGTGTAAGTTGCAACGACATAGACTTGCTTAGTTGGTAGTTTTTGAATTGCTGCCGTCATGTTGGTTAAATCAGGAATAACCGTTAATTGATCTTCGGGTACGCCAGCAACTTTAAGCCGAAACGTAATATCGCGATAACGTTCACCGCCACTAATATAGGCGGGAATATTTAATGACGGTAATTTTTCAAAGTCGCCGTCCCAAATCCAACTAGTATCGATCCCATCTGCGTAGTTAGCGTTAAGAAGGGCGGCAAATGAGAAGGGACGATCATCCGTACTGATTGTCTGTAAAACCTGGTTAAGACCTACTGGATTCTTCACAAGGATCAACGTCACATCTTTTTCGCCAACGTGAAATGTTTCTTGGCGACCGAAGACTTGCTCGTCGTTGTCGCTGAGCGCGTGGGCGATCTTAGCTGGTGTGACATCCATAAAGCGGCCGACCGCATATGCTGCTAACGCATTATAAATATTATATTGACCACCAATATTTAGGTGCATGGCTTGCCCGTTGATTTCGAAATCAGAACTGGTGGGTGTCATTTCAGTCAGCGCATTTAGCTTGTATGTCAGCTGGGGCCGTTCAAAGCCACAGTGAGGACAGTAATATTTCCCCATATTACTATAAGTCCGGCTATGATAACGTAAAATATGCTGACAGCGGGGGCACAACAAGCCATCGGTATTGGCCGGCGCTTGTTGGTCATGATCGGCCTGGTAGTCAAACCCGTAATAAAGGATCGGATTTGGCAATTGTTGAGCATTGAACAACGGCAAGTCACCATTGGCAATAATCGTGGCTTCCGGTGCCAAGGCAACACCGTCTAGGATTTTTTGATAAGTCGTGTAGATTTCGCCATAGCGGTCCATCTGATCACGGAAAATATTTGTGAAGACAAAGGCTTTGGGTGTGATGTACTTGGTGACCATGATCACGTTAGCTTCATCGACTTCTAGGACTGCGAGTGGCTTTTGATGGGTTTTAGGTGCCCGTAAAAAGGTCGTGACAATGCCTTGCTTCATATTGGATCCGCTTGGATTTGTCAAAATGTCAGGGTACTGTTCACGTAAAACCTTGACCGTTAAAGCGGTCGTTAACGTTTTGCCGTTGGTCCCAGTGATGACGATGACGTCGTAGTTCTTGGCGAGATGCTTTAAAATCGTTGGATCAAGCTTCAGCGCCAACTTGCCAGGGAGGGAACTCCCACCGCCACGGAAAGTGTGTAAAAACCAGTACGCGGATTTACCTGTCCAAGTGGCTAATGTACTATTAATTGACATAAGTTATCGGTACCCCTAATTCTTGATTTACCCGGATATCATTAACAAAAGTGACAACTGGGTATTAAAATCATAATCACCGGACAAAATGTCCTACTCTCAAGTATTTTATACTGAACGTCCTTAAAAGAAAAGTGATACTCCCGCCATTTAACTGCATATTATCAATTCGTTAATTAGTTTTAATGACAGAATGCTGAAATTCACGGCCAAATCCGCTATAATTGACTAGAAATGTGTAAAAAAGGGGAATGAGTCGCTTGGCACAGTTATTTTTTCGGTATGGCGCGATGAACAGTGGTAAAACCATTGAAATTTTGAAAGTTGCCCATAATTATGAGGAACAAGATAAGTCGGTCATCATCCTAACGAGTGGCTTAGATAATCGTGATGGCGTGGGCTACGTTGCAAGCCGAATTGGCCTGAAACGCGAAGCAACACCAGTTTTTGACGATACGAATGTTTTCGATGTCGTTAGTCAGACTAATCCAGACGCGGCCTGCGTTTTAATTGACGAAGCCCAGTTTTTGAAGAAACATCATGTCTTAGAGTTAGCCAATGTTGTGGATAAGTTGAAGATTCCAGTCATGACGTTTGGCTTGAAAAACGATTTTCGCAACGAGTTGTTTGAAGGCAGCAAGTACCTGCTATTATATGCTGATAAGATTGAAGAAATGAAGACGATCTGCTGGTTTTGTCGTAAAAAGGCAATTATGAATTTACGGTTCCACGATGGTCAGCCAGTCTATGAAGGCGAACAAGTTCAAATCGGGGGTAATGAGGCGTACTACCCAGTTTGTCGTCATCATTATTTTTACCCGCCGAAATTAACAAAGTGAGGATTAACTGAGAATGGATAAGTTTTTTGATAAGTTACAAGCCGTTGCTGATCGGTATGAAGAACTCGGTGAATTGTTAAGTGATCCGGAAGTCATTTCAGATTCACAACGATTCATGAAGTTATCTAAAGAAATGGGTAATATTCGTGAGACCGTTGAAAAGTATAATCACTATAAGGAAGTTACGAGTCAGATTGAAGAAAATGATGAGTTGCTTCGTGAAAAGCTTGACGATGAAATGAATGCGATGGTCAAAGATGATTTAAAGAACCTCAACGCAGAAAAAGATCAGTTGGAACATGAAATCACGTTACTGATGTTGCCTAAAGATCCTAACGATGATAAGAATATCATCATGGAAATTCACGGTGCCGCTGGTGGTGATGAAGCCAGCTTGTTTGCAGCTGACCTCTTCAACATGTACTCGAAGTACGCAGAGCGGCAAGGGTGGCAGGTAGAAGTCGCTGACCGTAATGAAACTGAAGTCGGCGGTTTTAAAGAAATTGTGTTAATTATTTCTGGTGATAAGGTTTATTCAAAGTTGAAGTATGAGAGTGGTGCTCACCGGGTACAACGGGTGCCAGTGACTGAATCAGCTGGCCGGGTGCACACTTCAACAGCAACGGTCGGGGTGATGCCAGAAGCACAAGATGTTGATATTGATATTGACCAAAAGGATATTCGAACGGATGTCTTCCGGTCATCTGGTGCTGGTGGTCAGCATATCAATAAGACGTCTTCGGCGGTGCGGATGACCCATTTACCAACTGGAATCGTAGTTTCAATGCAGGATCAGCGGTCCCAACAACAAAACCGGGCTAAAGCAATGGAAATCTTGCGGGCACGCGTTTACGATTATTATCAATCACGGGAACAAAACGAATATGATGCTGAACGTAAATCGGCCGTTGGGACGGGTGATCGTTCCGAACGTATTCGGACTTACAATTTTCCACAAAACCGCGTCACGGATCACCGGATTGGGTTAACACTCAATAAACTTGACCGGGTCATGAACGGTGAACTGGACGAAGTTATTGATGCCCTCGTTCTAGCTGACCAAGCCGAAAAGATGGAGCGTTTAACTAATGATTAAGCCTGATCAGCCTACTTACTTTGAAGCCCAGCAGTGGGCTTCTTTTTGTCTAAAGACGGCCCAATTGCCCACGGACAGTGCTCGTTTTTTGTTGTTAGGATTGAGTCGTCTGGATCAGACCCAATTATTAATTCATTACCGTGATTCTTTACCAACGAACATCTGGCAGGCCTATCAGCAGGGAATTGACCGGGTGGTAGCTGGTGAGCCGGTTCAGTATGTGCTAGGCCACGCGCCGTTTTATGGCCTGGAATTGCAAGTTGATCCGGCAGTGCTAATTCCTAGAGTTGAAACCGAAGAATTGGTAGACTGGATTTTAACCGATATTCCTGAGACGGCACCGGTGCGCCTCTTAGATGTTGGTACCGGGTCGGGGGCAATTGCCTTGGCCTTGAAACATGAGCGCCCGGCGTGGGAGATTACGGCTAGCGATATTTCAACAGCGGCACTACGGGTAGCCCAAACGAATGCGGACCACTTACGGCTAGATGTTTCATTGGTTCACAGTGATTTACTAGTTGATGTGTCTCAGCAATCATTTGATGTTATTGTGAGCAATCCGCCGTACATTGCAACGAGTGAAAAAGATGTCATGGATGCGAGTGTTTTAGACTATGAGCCACAGACGGCACTATTTGCTGCTCATGAGGGGCTGGCGCTTTATGAACGGTTAGCCGCGACGGTTGCCGATTATTTGGTCCCAACCGGTCGCTTATACTTGGAGTTTGGCTATCATCAGGGGGCGGCCCTACAACAGCTATTTACGCAGACATTACCTGACGCAACGGTGACGCTGCGACAAGATATGGCTGGCCATGACCGAATGCTTCGCGTCGATATGGCGGCAAATCAGCGATAGTTGGGTGTTGCATTAATATCGATGTCTTTGGTGTTAGTGTTATTTGGGATGAATTCTGATTAAAGTGTGCCGATTAAGTCTGGTTCCTGTTCGTCAGCCGATGCGCGTCCTATTCCGACCTCCGGGGCTGGGTGCCAATTGCTGGAACGCAGCCGACGTCGATTTGAGCTCACGCATAACCCGCGTCATCTCAAATGCGAGTCTTATTCTAAGCCGGAAGTAACCCGCTTCCAGCTAAGAATAATTTGGCTACTGAGCATTGTCACCCAGCCCCTCCAGTCTCAATAGTGTGAAGGGCAGTGGGTTGAGCCTAGCCACCGAATGAATGCGGTCTGGGTATTGATTCAGTGGCGTAGCAAGCACAGGCTTCAGTGGCACAGAGCACGTTTCGGTAAGCCGCTCGAATGGCTGATGAACGACCACCGATCTTGGCACAATTAGTTATTGAATATCTTGATACTGGCACTTCGATTAATCAGAATTCGTGATGGGTTGACTAGTCCAAAATGTAAATAATAACGAAGGCTATTTGATTGTAATAATAAGGAAGATTATTTGATTATAACAATGGATTAATAATAAAGTAGAGGTTTTAACGAATTATGGAAACGAAAGTATATACGCCGGATGAGATTCCGGCCGCTGCCGCATTATTGACGGCAGGGCAGTTAGTGGCATTCCCAACGGAAACGGTCTATGGGTTGGGGGCCGATGCAACGAATGTGGATGCCGTCAAGCAAGTGTACTTGGCTAAGGGCCGCCCGAGTGATAATCCCTTGATCGTGCACGTTGCTGATGTGGAGACAGTCGAACGGTTTGCTCAGCCGTTGTCGGAAGCAGCCAAGAAACTAATTAAAGCCTTTTGGCCGGGACCGTTGACGATGATTTTTAAATTGCAGCCAGATGCATTGGCACCAGAAGTTACGGGTGGGCTAGCGACCGCTGCTTTTCGTAATCCTGATAATGATGCGACCCTAGCTTTGATTCGTGCGGCCGAAACGCCGATCGTAGGACCGTCTGCCAATACATCTGGTAAGCCGAGTCCAACGACGGCACAACACGTGTTGCACGACCTGCACGGTAAAATTGCTGGTATTCTGGATGATGGTCCGACGAAGGTTGGGGTTGAATCCACGGTATTGGATCTTTCGACCGATCAACCGGCAATTCTGCGGCCCGGTGCCGTAACACCGGAAGCGATTGAGCAGGTGATTGGCATGCCGGTTCAAACTGAATTACACCATGTGGGCGCTACGGAAGTGCCTAAGGCTCCTGGAATGAAATACAAACACTATGCGCCTAACGCCCAAGTTTATATCGTTGATCGCTCGGAAGATTGGCCACAAGCATTAGCGTGGGCCGCTCAACAGGAGATTCCAATGGGTGTTATGGCAACTGATGGTATATTAACTAACAATCTAATTCCAGCTAATTGCGAACAATTCTCGCTTGGAGATGATATTCAGTCGGCTAGTCGAAAGCTGTTCGCTGGCTTGCGGCACTTTGATACTGAAACGAAAATTAAGGATATTTTGTGTCAAGCCTTTGAAAATAAAGGATTAGGGCTTGCCTATATGAACCGATTAAATAAATCTGCCGGACAAACACATTTTAGTGTATAATGATTGCAAGTCGGGAAAACCCGAAAGTTGTCACTTGTGAAATGGAGGAGATTTATTCATGAATTACCAAGAACAAGATCCAGAAGTATGGGCTGCGATTAGTAAGGAACAGGCACGGCAACAACACAATATTGAGTTGATTGCTTCTGAAAATATCGTTTCGAAGGGTGTCCGGGCGGCACAGGGGAGTGTGCTGACAAATAAATACTCTGAAGGTTATCCGGGCCACCGGTTTTATGGTGGTAACGAATATGTGGATCAAGTGGAAACCTTAGCGATTGAACGGGCTAAGAAATTATTTGGTGCAGAATACGCCAACGTACAGCCACATTCTGGCTCACAGGCCAATGCAGCCGCCTATATGGCACTGATTCAACCTGGTGATCGCGTGATGGGAATGTCACTAGACGCGGGGGGCCATTTAACACACGGGTCCAGTGTGAACTTTTCCGGCAAACTTTACGATTTTCAAGGTTATGGGCTTAATCCCGAGACCGAAGAGCTTGACTATGATGCGATTCTTACCCAAGCACAAGAATTTCAACCAAAGTTAATCGTCGCTGGTGCGTCTGCTTATAGTCGTCTGATTGATTTTAAGAAGTTTCGTGAGATTGCCGATCAAGTTGGTGCGCTGCTGATGGTTGACATGGCTCATATTGCCGGCTTAGTGGCAGCTGGTTTGCATCCTAACCCGGTGCCGTATGCTGACGTGGTCACAACCACTACGCATAAAACGCTACGCGGTCCCCGCGGTGGCATGATTTTAGCAAAAGAAAAGTATGGTAAGAAGATCAATTCAGCCGTTTTCCCTGGTAATCAGGGCGGCCCATTGGATCATGTGATTGCAGGTAAAGCGATTGCTTTGGGCGAAGATTTACAGCCTGAATTTAAAGTTTATGCCCAGCAGATTATTGATAATGCCAAGGCTATGGCCAAAGTCTTTAACGATTCTGATTTGGTTCGGGTCATTTCTGGCGGGACTGATAATCATTTAATGACGATTGATGTCACTAAGTCCGGTTTGAACGGACGTCAAGTACAAGATCTGTTAGATACGGTTTATATTACGGTGAATAAAGAAGCAATTCCTAATGAGACGCTCGGTGCCTTTAAGACTTCTGGTATTCGATTAGGAACGCCGGCCATTACAACTCGTGGGTTTGATGAAGCTGATGCAACTAAGGTAGCTGAATTGATTCTGCAAGCGTTACAAGCACCGACAGATCAAGCAAACTTAGATGATGTCAAACAACAAGCAATGGCCTTAACGGCTAAGCACCCGATCGATGTTGATTAAGTAATTTATATCAGGTCTGGTTTTTTCTCTCTAAATTAGCTACAATAGAAAGAAATTACTAAGGAGTGTGCGTAGCAACATGGGTAAGTTTGAGGTTTTGGATCATCCGCTCATTCAACATAAATTGACGATCATTCGGGAAAAGAACTGTGGTACGAAGGTCTTCCGGGAAATGGTTAATGAGATTTCAACGTTGATGGCGTACGAAGTATCACGTGATATGCCGTTGAAAGACATTGAGATTGAAACACCGATTGCTAAGTCGACGCAAAAGACGTTGGCTGGTAAGAAAGTTGCCATTGTGCCAATCTTACGGGCTGGCTTAGGAATGGTTGACGGATTCTTGAACATGATTCCGGCAGCGAAAGTTGGGCACGTTGGGATGTATCGGGATGAAAAGACCTTGAAACCGGTCGAATATTTCGTGAAGTTGCCAACTGATATTTCGCAACGGCAATTGTTTGTCGTTGATCCAATGTTAGCCACTGGTGGTTCAGCCATCATGGCAATGGATATGTTGAAAAAGCGTGGCGCAAGTAATATTAAGTTCATGTGTTTAGTGGCGGCTCCTGAGGGTGTTAAAGCACTTCGAGAAGCGCATCCAGACATTGACGTTTATACGGCAGCACTCGACGACCATTTGAACGAAGATGGCTACATTGTCCCTGGGTTGGGCGATGCTGGCGACCGGTTATTTGGTACGAAGTAAGTTGTGAAAAAAGGTAGCACCGCCAGGCCATGCTTGGGGGGCTGCCTTTTTAATTGCGATAATTATTGCCAATTCTTTCTATATTATAGGTAGTTATTGACGTTAACCGTCTGTGCTTGAGTGAGTTCAGAGACTATTTTGTAGTTAATAATGAGGCGTGTTGCCGGTTCGTGGTGACTGTCAGATAAGCAAACATTATCATTTTTGAAGAGAATTGGTAACAAATGTTATGTTGTTTTTTTACTGTGACGATTTACGAATCAAGTGTGTTCAAAGATTAAGTTGACAATTAATCTTGAGACGAGTAGACTGATTGCAATTAAACAGTTCCTTTAATTTAGCTCAGAGAGGCTGAAAAGGATGAACGGACGGACGCTTTTTAAGGGAGTCGTGCGTAATTTCGGACAGCCTAGCCGCTTTGAGTGGTGGGCTGTCTTTTGTTTTGCAATCATTAGTAAAAAGGGGTGCGTTATGGCAAAAAAAGCGGCGTTTCATAATGATGAAGTCGTATTAGATATTCATGACCGACCGAAATTGGGTAGTTGGTTAGGCCTGTCAGTGCAACATCTGTTCTCAATGTTCGGTTCAACTGTATTGGTCCCAATCTTAGTTGGTTTGAATCCCGGAATTGCACTGTTTAGTTCTGGTGTTGGCACGTTAATGTACATTCTAATTACACGTGGGAAGATTCCGGCGTACATGGGTTCAAGCTTTTCGTTCATCGTGGTGATGCAGTCTTTAATGAAGACGGCGGGGTATCCGGCGATTGCACAAGGGACCGTAGCGGTCGGTTGTGTTTATTTGCTGGTCAGCTTACTAGTCACGCTGATCGGATCTGATTGGATTGATAAAGCATTACCACCCATTGTTGTAGGACCAATTGTTATGGTGATTGGGTTGTCGCTTGCTGGTACGGCGGCCAAAGATGCGACCATTAATGGGAGTAGTTATGATATTAAATACTTTGGTGTGGCCATGGCAACCATGTTATTGACGGTGATCTTCAACATGTATTTACGTGGCTTTATGAGCCTGGTACCGATCTTGTTGGGAATCGTCTGTGGCTATATCATTGCTGTGTTAGCAGGAATTGTTGACTTTACAGGAGTCGAAAAGGCTCAGTGGTTTGCAATGCCCGCCTTTCAATTGCCGTTTATTAGCTACCATCCTGGAATTTACTGGGGTGCCATCTTAAGTATGGCACCGATTGCTTTTGTGACAATGTCGGAGCATATGGGGCACATTATGGTCCTAAATAAGCTGACAAAGCGGAATTTCTTCAAAGATCCTGGCTTGAACCACACGTTAGCTGGTGATGGGACGGCGTCAATTATTGCTGGATTTGTTGGTGGCCCCCCTGTAACGTCTTACGGTGAAAACATTGGCGTGCTGGCTATCACGCGGGTCCATAGCATTTATGTTCTCGGTGGCGCGGCCTTCTTTGCGATTGTTTTCAGCTTTGTTGGTAAACTATCGGCGTTGATTGAAAGTATTCCGTCCCCAGTTATTGGTGGTGTTAGTTTTCTATTATTCGGGGTGATTGCTTCTAGTGGGATGCGAATCTTGATTGATAATAAAGTTGATTTTAACCAAAAGCGCAATTTAATGATTGCATCAGCCATTCTAGTAATTGGAATTGGGAATGCTTACTTACAAATGGGAAGTTTTCAATTTAGTGGTCTAGCAGTTGCGACGGTATTAGGAATTGCGATGAACCTTGTACTGCCAAAGACGGCGGTTAATGAGAAGTAGCCGATAATATGTCGGTACCAAGATGAAAATAAAGTCGAGATGATGAAAATCCAATGATTTGAAAGCTTAATGAAAGCTTGGTATCGTTGGATTTTTATTGATTGATGAAAAGTTGAAATTATTTTGAATTTTTTCGACGGTGGTGGTATTATTACCTTTGTATTTTGATTAGGGGTGACCCCAATCTACCATTTCAGGTTACGATAAAATTGACGTTGACTGACTCAAAGGTTAAGGTTATCGTAGCACCGAAATTAAAGGAAAGAGGTGATATTCAGTGGGTGATCCAGTTCCTACAGTCAAATTCCTTGGACTGACGTTTAATATCGCGAATGACATTTCAGTAATCGTGACTTGTCTGATTGTGTTCTTGTTTGTCTTTTTACTTTCGCGACATTTAACTATGAAGCCCAAGGGTGGACAAAATGTGCTGGAGTGGCTCATCGAGTTCACGAATGGCATTGTCAAAGGTTCGATTAAGGGGAATGAAGCGGCTAACTTCGGTTTGTACGCATTTACGTTATTCCTCTTCGTCTTCATTGCTAACCAACTTGGATTGTTCATTCATGTTCAGGTCGGGCAGTACACGTATCTGAAGAGTCCAACCGCCGATCCGATTGTGACTTTGACGTTATCGTTTATGACCGTGGCACTTGCGCATGCCGCTGGTGTTCGTAAGAAAGGTATGGGCGGTTATTTGAAAGAATATACGCAGCCTTTCGCGGTATTCTCGGTTATTAACATCTTTGAACAATTTACCGATTTCCTAACTTTAGGGCTTCGGCTGTTCGGGAACATCTTTGCTGGTGAAATGTTACTAACGAAGGTTGCTGATTTGGCAAAGAGTAACGGTTGGTTGAGCTATGTTTACTCATTTCCAATTGAACTCTTATGGCAAGGTTTCTCAGTGTTTATCGGGAGCATTCAAGCGTTCGTGTTCGTAACCTTGACTTCAGTTTATATTTCTCAGAAGGTTAACGACGAGGAATAATTTCTAGTTTTTTAATTTTAAGGAGGATACACAGATTATGGGAGCAATTGCTGCAGGTATTGCTATGTTTGGTGCCGCTTTAGGTGCTGGTATTGGTAACGGTTTGGTTATTTCTAAGATGCTTGAAGGGATGGCCCGTCAACCAGAATTATCTGGTCAATTACGGACTAACATGTTCATCGGTGTTGGGTTGATTGAATCAATGCCTATCATTTCCTTCGTTGTTGCTTTGATGGTTATGAACAAGTAATCATTGGTCAACGAGTTCATTTTAATGAAAATGAAAGAAGGAGGTGTCATTAGATGCTCTCGCATTTAATTATCGGTGCATCCGGTCTCTACCTTGGTGATATGTTGTTTATTGGGATTAGTTTCATCGTCTTGATGGCGTTGATCTCAGCGGTTGCTTGGAAGCCCATCACGAAAATGATGGCTGATCGGGCAGACAAAATTGCAAATGATATTGATTCAGCGCAAAAATCGCGGCAAGAAGCTAGTGATTTAGCGGATCAACGTCGTGACGCATTGTCACACTCACACGCTGAAGCCAGTGAAATCGTGGCGGATGCGAAGAAGAGTGGCGAGAAGCAACGGTCAACCATCGTTGCCGATGCGCAAAACGAAGCAACGCAGTATAAACAAAACGCACGTAAGGATATTGAACAGGAGCGTCAAGATGCCTTGAAGAACGTCCAATCAGACGTCGCTGACATTTCGGTTGCCATTGCTACGAAGATTATTAAGAAGCAATTGGATCCGGAAGGCCAACAGGCATTAATTAATTCGTATATTGAAGGGTTGGGAAAGCATGAGTCTTGATAATCTTACAATTGCAAGTCGTTATTCAAAGGCACTCTTTGAACTTGCAGTTGAAAAAGATCAGACCGAAGCATTCCTGGCCGAATTAAAGCAATTACGGCAAGTCTTTGTCGACAACCCGCAATTGGCAGAGGTCCTCTCAGGATCATTGCTTCCGGTTGATCAAAAACAGACAACGTTGTCAACTTTGACTGACCACGCTTCAGAATACATTAAAAACTTTATTCAAATGTTGTATGATTACGGCCGCATGTCGAACTTAGTCGACATTGTTGACGCGTTTGAGGCACGTTTCGATGAGAGTCGCAAAATAGTGCATGCCGAAGTAACGTCTGCGGTCAAGTTGTCAGATGAGCAAGCTGATGCTATCGCAAAGGCATTCGCCAAACGCGTTGGTGCCAATCAGGTTGTTTTGTCACGTAAAGTCGATGAAGCAATCATTGGCGGTGTAATTGTGAAGTCAAATAATCAAACGTTTGATGGTAGCGTTGCGTTACAACTAACGAATTTAAGACGAGCACTCATCAACAATTAGTTTACGAAGAGGTGAAACTTTTATGAGCATTAAATCTGAAGAAATCAGTGCTCTAATCAAACAACAATTAGAAAGTTATCAAACTGAGCTCTCAGTTGCTGAAACCGGTACTGTCACCTATGTTGGTGATGGGATCGCCCGTGCTCACGGACTCGACAATGCCTTACAAGGTGAATTGCTCGAATTCAGTAACGGAGTTTACGGGATGGTACAAAACCTCGAAAGCAACGATGTTGGTATCGTTGTTTTAGGGGATTTTGATGGTATTCGTGAAGGCGATACTGTTAAGCGGACTGGTCGGATCATGGAAGTTCCAGTTGGGGACGCCATGATTGGCCGGGTTGTTAACCCATTAGGTCAACCAGTTGACGGTTTAGGTGAGATTAAGACCACGAATACGCGGCCAATCGAACATAAAGCGCCTGGCATTATGCAACGGCAATCAGTTAGTGAACCGCTTCAAACTGGGATTAAGGCCATTGATGCCTTAGTACCAATTGGTCGTGGTCAACGTGAATTGATTATCGGGGACCGTAAGACTGGGAAGACGTCCGTTGCCATTGATGCCATTTTGAATCAAAAGGACCAAGACATGATTTGTGTCTACGTCGCAATTGGTCAAAAGGATTCAACGGTACGGGCCCAAGTTGAAACGTTGAAGAAATTAGGTGCGATGGATTACACAATCGTCGTTACTGCCGGACCTGCTGAACCAGCGCCATTACTGTACTTAGCTCCTTATGCTGGGGCAGCGATGGGTGAAGAATTTATGATGAACGGCAAGCATGTTCTGATCGTCTATGATGACCTTTCAAAACAAGCCACGGCTTATCGTGAACTTTCCTTGATCCTCCGTCGTCCTCCAGGTCGTGAAGCTTATCCTGGGGATGTCTTCTACTTGCACTCACGGTTGCTTGAACGGGCTGCTAAGTTGAGTGATGAATTGGGTGGCGGTTCAATGACGGCCTTACCAATTATCGAAACGCAAGCTGGGGATATTTCAGCTTACATTCCAACCAACGTTATTTCAATCACCGATGGTCAAATCTTCTTGGATAGCGATTCATTCTATTCTGGTGTACGGCCAGCGATCGATGCCGGGGCTTCTGTTTCTCGGGTTGGTGGGGATGCCCAAATTAAAGCGATGAAGTCGGTTGCCGGGACGTTACGTCTGGATTTGGCTTCTTATCGTGAATTGGAATCATTCTCACAATTCGGTTCTGACTTGGATGCGGCAACGCAAGCGAAGTTAAACCGTGGGCAACGAATCGTTGAAGTCTTAAAACAACCAGTTCATTCACCATTAAAGGTTGAAGAACAAGTTATGATTTTATATGCTTTGACCAACGGCTATTTAGATAAAGTGGCAGTTAGTGATATTGCCCGTTATCAAAACGAATTGTTTGAATTTATTCGCGCTAGTCATCAAGATTTGTTTGATACGATTCTGGCAACCAAGAAGTTACCAGACGCTGATCAAATGAATAGTGCCTTAGATGCGTTTGCAGAACAATTCCAGCCAACCGCTGCCGCTGCGAAGTAGTTATGGCTGAAAAGGATGGTGAGTAGTGCATGGCAGAATCATTAATGGATGTCAAGCGCCGAATTGACTCAACGAAGAAGACCCATCAAATTACGTCGGCAATGCAAATGGTTTCAACTTCTAAGTTAAACCAGATTCAAAAGCATACCAGTACGTATCAGGTGTACGCTTCTAAAGTTGAAAGCATCGTTTCACATCTTGCCAAAGCTCATCTGATGTCAGCAAGTGCCGGTGTTGCTAATAGTAATTCCAATACAATTTCAGTTAGTGAATTGCTTGCACAACGCCCCGTTAAAAAGACTGGTTTATTGGTGATCACTTCGGACCGTGGTCTCGTTGGCAGTTACAACAGTAATGTGTTGAAACAAACTAACGATTTCATGCGGACACATAAGATTGATGCCGATGACGCGGTCGTTTTGGCGGTTGGTGGCACTGGTGCGGATTTCTATAAAAAGAACGGCTTAAACGTGGCGTATGAATACCGCGGTGTCTCAGACGTGCCGACTTTTAAGGAAGTTCGTGAAATCGTTAAGACAGTCACATCAATGTACCACAACGAAGTCTTTGATGAACTTTACGTATTCTATAACCACTTTATCAATCGACTTTCCTCGGGCTTTCGGTCAGTTAAAATGCTGCCAATTTCTGAAGAAACTTTTGAACAAAGTGAGTCGGATAATCGTAAAGCCAAGGATAGTCGGGTGGATGTCGGTCCTGAGTATGAAATGGAACCGTCAGAAGAAGCGATATTGTCGGCTGTGTTGCCACAATATGCTGAAAGCCTAGTTTATGGTGCAATCTTGGATGCCAAGACTGCTGAACATGCTTCGTCGTCAACCGCGATGAAGGCTGCATCAGATAACGCTGGCGATTTAATCGATAAGTTGAATCTGAAATATAACCGCGCACGTCAAGCTGCTATTACCACTGAGATCACTGAAATCACTGGTGGTTTGGTTGCGCAAGAATAACGAAGTGGGAGGAATTAACGACTAATGAGTACAGGTAAAGTTGTACAAGTTATTGGACCCGTTGTTGACGTTGAATTCTCTCTAAACGATAAGTTACCGGATATTAATAACGCCTTGATCATTCAAAAGGACAACGATGACACTTTAACGGTGGAAGTATCGTTGGAATTAGGTGATGGAGTTGTCCGGACCGTCGCAATGGACGGTACGGACGGCTTACGCCGGGGAATGCCGGTTGAAGACACTGGTTCTTCAATTACGGTTCCCGTTGGTAAAGAGACGTTAGGCCGGGTCTTCAACGTTTTAGGAGAGACCATCGATGGTGGTCCAGAATTCGGTCCAGATGCAGAACGTAACCCGATTCATCGGGATGCGCCTAAATATGATGAATTAACAACCAGTACTGAAGTATTGGAAACTGGAATTAAAGTTATCGACCTCTTAGCACCATATGTTCGTGGTGGTAAGATTGGGTTGTTCGGTGGTGCCGGTGTTGGTAAAACTGTTTTAATTCAGGAATTAATTCATAACATTGCCCAAGAACATAACGGGATTTCCGTGTTTACCGGTGTTGGTGAACGGACGCGTGAAGGGAATGACCTTTACTTTGAAATGAAGGCTTCCGGCGTTTTAAAGAATACCGCCATGGTTTATGGTCAAATGAACGAACCACCGGGTGCCCGGATGCGGGTGGCCTTGACTGGTTTGACGATTGCGGAATACTTCCGTGATGTTCAAGGCCAAGACGTGTTGTTATTCATCGACAACATCTTCCGGTTTACGCAAGCTGGTTCTGAAGTTTCTGCCTTACTTGGGCGGATTCCTTCAGCCGTTGGTTACCAGCCAACTTTGGCTACTGAAATGGGACAATTACAAGAACGGATCACTTCGACTAAGAAGGGCTCAGTTACTTCGATTCAAGCCGTTTATGTGCCTGCCGATGATTATACCGACCCAGCTCCTGCAACGACGTTCGCCCATTTGGATGCCACGACCAACTTGGAACGTTCTTTAACGGAACAAGGGATTTATCCAGCCGTTGACCCATTAGCATCTTCATCAATCGCTCTGGACCCATCAATCGTGGGTGAAGAACATTATGAAGTTGCCACGGAAGTTCAACGGGTCTTGCAACGTTACCGTGAATTGCAAGATATTATCTCGATTTTAGGGATGGATGAATTATCTGACGAAGAAAAGACGACCGTTGCACGTGCACGGCGGATTCAATTCTTCTTATCACAAAACTTCTTCGTTGCCGAAAACTTTACTGGCCAACCTGGTTCATACGTGCCAATCAATGATACCATCAAGGGCTTTAAAGAGATCCTTGAGGGTAAATATGATGACCTACCAGAAGACGCATTCCGTCAAGTTGGTAAGATCGACGACGTGGTCGAAAAAGCGAAATCGATGGTAACTGATTAGGAGGGGTTTACATGGCTGACAATGCAAAATCATTAACCGTTAGCATCGTAACTCCAGACGGTCAGGTCTATGAAAATAAGACGCCAATGTTGATCGTGCGAACGATTGATGGCGAACTCGGGATTTTACCGAACCATATTCCTGTGATTGCGTCACTTGCAATCGATGAGGTTCGGATCAAGCAACTTGAGAGTGATCAGGAAGATGACGAAATTGCCGTTAACGGTGGTTTTGTTGAGTTCAGCAATAATACAGCAACGATTGTTGCGGATAGTGCTGAACGTCAGAATGACATCGATGTTGCCCGGGCTGAAAATGCACGGAAACGCGCTGAAACACGGATTCAAGACGCTCAACAGAAGCATGATGATGCGGAGTTGGCGCGGGCCCAAGTCGCTTTGCGGCGTGCCATGAACCGTTTGAACGTTGCTCGGCATTAACAACTTAAAATTCTGAAAAGCATCTGCAATTATTTGCGGGTGCTTTTTTGTTTTGTCGATTCAATATTGCACACTATTAAACCTTTAACACATATCATGGAATCATGGTATCGGCAGAAAACATTGTTAAAATGTGCCGATTAGTCGAAGTCGAGTATAGTCAATTTAGATCTGCGGCAAAAAGTGGAATTGCCTATAAACGTACACGGTGCCACGGAAGCCTGTGCTTGCAACGCCAATCGACTACTGCCATCCGTTGACTAGGTATTAACCCGTGGCCTGCAAAAGCCTGAGATTGGCGGGGCTGGGTGACAATGCTCAAGGGGGAAGTTCTTCTTGTCGGGGTGGTGTTCCTAGGCTAGCAGAAGACTCGTATTTGAAATTGCGCCGTGATTTTCTGCGTGAGTTCAAATCGATGTCCGCCTGGTTCCAGCAATTGGCACCTAGCCCCGCAAGCCGGATCGGACGCGCATGCTGATAAACAACAACTCGACTAATCGCTGCATTTTAACAATAGTCGTTACTGAATTGCTTGCGAACAAGATTTTACTAATTAACTGAGCGTATTAGGGGCAACTCGATAACTTGAATGGTAGAATGCAACTTATATTGAGATTACAATAAAGGAAACGATTACAAATGAGTGCTGTTATCAGTCAAATTATTCACGCGTTGTCAATTCATTACGTGCGCAATTCGCTAATTAGTTAACTAATCATAAGTATTTAATATTTGTGTTGAAATTGTAACGAAAATGTAAAATGTAATATTTATCCGCTAGTGTTCTATGTTATGATGATTAGGAACCGATTTGAGCTTGGACGCTGTTATTGGACAGTTGTCACAGTGTGTTCAGGTTGTATTAACGGTGGAGCTAGTGTTTGGATTGCACATCGCGTGACACAAGCTAAGTATCGCGATGAACATCGAAATCTGAGTAGGTGCGCGTGCACTTGGCTCGGTGAAGTTCTTGATAAGCGTACTTTTTACGCAATCTGAAATCTCACGTAACTTGTTTGTTGATTATCGTTTAGTGATGGAGGGTTTATCCATGGAGGAAATTGTAGTTCATGGCGGTCAACGTTTGACAGGAAATGTTCATATTGAGGGCGCTAAAAACGCAGTGTTACCGATTCTAGCCGCAAGCTTATTGGCTAGTTCGGGACAAACGCATTTATCAAATGTACCAGTGTTGTCAGACGTATTCACAATGAATAACGTCTTAAAGTTTTTGAATACTAAAATTGATTTTGATGAAATTAATAAAACAATTGATATTGACGCTAGCCGTCAGTTATCATCCGAAGCACCGTTTCAATATGTGTCTAAAATGCGGGCTTCGATTGTCGTCATGGGACCATTGTTAGCCCGGTTAGGCCATGCTAAGGTCGCTATGCCTGGTGGCTGTGCGATCGGCTCACGACCAATCGATTTACATTTGAAAGGCTTAAGTGCCTTGGGAGCTGAAATTGAACGCCACGACGGCTATGTTGAGGCTACGGCGTCCCGATTACATGGTGCTGCAATTTACTTAGATTTTCCAAGTGTCGGTGCTACTCAAAATATTATGATGGCTGCGACACTTGCTGATGGCGTCACAACGATGGAAAACGTCGCTCGTGAACCTGAAATTGTGGACCTCGCCAATTACTTGAATCAGATGGGGGCTAAGGTTACTGGTGCCGGTACCGAAACCATCCGGATCAAAGGGGTTAAGGCGATGCACGGTTGTGACCACGGTATTGTCCAAGATCGGATTGAAGCCGGGACATTTATGGTTGCCGCTGCGGTGACACAGGGAAACGTCTTAGTTGAAGACGCCATCGCTGAACATAATAAGCCACTGATTTCAAAAATGCGTGAGATGGGTGTGACGGTTACCGAAGAGCCAGCTGGTATTCGAGTTATTGGTCCAGAACATTTAAAACCAACTTCCGTCAAGACTTTGCCACATCCTGGCTTTCCAACAGACATGCAACCGCAAATGACCATTTTACAGTTATGCGCGCAGGGAACAAGCTTGCTAACCGAAACCGTTTTCGAAAATCGCTTTATGCATCTCGATGAGCTACGGCGGATGAACGCTGACTTTAAGGTCGAGGGTCGCTCAGTTATTATGTATGGGCCAACCGACTTCAATGGCGCTCAAGTCACGGCAACTGATCTACGGGCTGCCGCTGCACTGGTAATTGCTGGGTTAGTTAGTCGCGGGTATACTGAAATCACTAACTTAAAGTATCTCGACCGGGGCTATTTTAATTTTCATGGTAAGTTAGCCAAGTTAGGTGCTGAGATTAAACGGGTCGATATTCCCGATGGCACCGTTTATGCGCTGAATCCTGATTTTGCGCATGAAGCAGTGGAATAAATATAAATAATTGCTTACAAAACCTTCAAAGTGCGATAAACTCGTGTTTGAAGGCTTTTTTGTGGCGCAGCGGGGTAACCCGACGCCAATCATTCAGGAGGACAACTTATGTTTATTAATATTATCGACAAACACATTTCATTGAAACCAACCGAAGTGGCTGACGCGGAGCCGCTTTTCGACTTAGTTGATCATAACCGCGACTATTTAAAGCCATGGATGCCATGGGTCGATGCGACCGCCACTGTTGCTGACGAACGGCATTTTATTGAATCCATGTTGACCAAGCAGGCGCACGGGCAGGTCTTTATTACGACCATCATTGTGGATGGGGAAGTTGCCGGTATGTTGGACTTGCATAATATTAGTGCCATTAATCATAATGGCGAGATTGGGTATTGGCTAGGGCAGACATTTACTGGGCACGGAGTTATGACGAAGGCCCTTGAACGGCTAGAAGAAATTGCCTTTACAGAACTCGATCTGCATAAGGTGACCTTAGGGGCGGATATTGCTAACAAGGCAAGTCGGGCCGTTGCTGAACGCCGTAAATATCATTTAGATGCGACCTTACCAGAAAATATCTTGCTGAATGGTCAGTATCGTGATGAAGTAATTTATTCATTGACGGTCGATGAGTGGTCTAAGCGCCGTGATGATTAGTCGCAATTAACTGATTGGTATTAGCAAGTGAATGGGTGACTAGTACTACCGTCAGTTCTCATCAACTGTAGAGTATGGTATAATGATTAGTCGTATAATTGTATGTTTGAGAGGAGCAAAAACATGGCTTTAGATATTGGTATTGACTTAGGTACTGCCAATGTTTTAATTTACGTATCGGGCAAGGGCATCGTCCTTAATGAACCATCCGTGGTCGCTATCGATACAAACACGAATCAAGTGTTGGCAGTCGGGTCCGAAGCCTACCAAATGGTTGGGAAGACGCCTAGTAACATTCGGGCAATTCGACCATTAAAAGACGGGGTGATTTCGGATTTTGACGTCACCGAAGAAATGTTGTCTTATTTTATTAAAAAATTAAATGTTCGTGGTATTATGTCACGGCCAAGTATTATGATCTGTACCCCAACGAACACTACTGAAATTGAACGCAAAGCGATTTTGCAAGCTGCTGAAAAATCTGGTGGTAGTAAAGTCTTCTTGGAAGTTGAACCAAAAGTGGCAGCCATTGGTGCTGGCATGGATATCTTCCAGCCACGCGGTAACATGGTGATTGATATTGGTGGCGGGACTAGTGATATTGCAGTCCTATCGTTAGGTGATATTGTGGCCAGCAGTTCGTTACGAATGGCTGGCGACCGGATGAACCAAGACATCGTGAACTACGTCAAGGATCAACATCACTTGTTGATTGGTGAACGCAGTGCGGAACAAGTTAAGATTCAAATCGCCCAAGTCTTCAAACAGGATGGCGACGATGATAAGGTCACCCAGGTCCGTGGCCGCGATACGGTGACTGGAATGCCACGGTCAATCGACATTGATTCTAATCAAGTTGAAGAAGCTATCCATGAAACGTTGATGCAGATTGTTAGCACCGCTCATCATGTGATGGAAACTTTACCGCCTGAAATTGCGGCCGATATTATTGACCGGGGGATCACGCTAACTGGTGGGGGCGCACTCTTGAGTGGGCTCGATCAGTTGATCAGTGAAAACTTAAAGGTTCCGGTAATGGTTGCTGAACATCCATTGAACAACGTTGCTCAGGGTGCTGGTATCTTACTTGAACATATGCAAAAGACCGCTAAGAACAAGAAATAATTACGATGCGACGGTTATTAATGAAAGGCATCCGCTTTTATCAGCGGGCCTTTTCTGCGTTTAGTCCGGCCCATTGTCGGTACTATCCAACCTGTTCTAATTATACGTTAGAGGCAATCGAACGGTTTGGCGCAGTGAAGGGAAGTCTAATGGGGATGGCACGGATCTTGCGGTGTCATCCTTTGGTTAAGGGCGGTTTTGATCCCGTGCCAGCCCATTTTTCATTGCGTCGTAACCCGCAATACAAGGAGGAAGACCACCGTGGCAAGAAAAGATAAGGCAATTTCGGTTACTTTAAATGAAACCAAGGTCAACGGTCAACCAGTTACCGAGGTTTTGATCGGTAAGCAGATGATTGGGCAAGTGACACAAGTTGGTGAACGATTTGAGGCTGAAATGGTTAGCGATAACCAACCATTTGCACATACCAAATCTTTTGATGAAAGTTTGCAAGAAATCTTGTCGGCTTACCATCTACACAAAGGCTAATTTTTAGTAAACCTTCAACCTGGTTCCGAGAATTCGGCACCAGGTTGTTGTATAATAAAGACTATCTTAAAGAGTACAAAATGATATTGTGAATAGGGTTAGTCTGCCGAATGCGGTGGACTAATCCAAACAGGTTAGGAGCGTTATTTGTGGCAGAAGAATCTAGACTCCGCAGTCAAGACGAGGATTCAAGAATTGACTGGGGTATCATATTTTCAGTGATGATGCTAGGACTAATCGGGCTGGCGTCGATTTACGTCGCCGCAGTGCACGATTCTAGTTCGGTGAACGTCACGAAGCAGGTGATTTCTCAAGTCATGTGGTTCGTGATTGGGACCGCAATTGCTGTGATCGTGATGCAATTCGATTCCGAACAGTTGTGGCGGGTGGCGCCGATTGCGTATTGGTTCGGGATCTTCCTGTTAGCGGCGGTTTTAGTCCTATACAGTAGATCGCTGTATACCAGTACCGGGGCTAAGAGTTGGTTTGCAGTTGGTTCGCTAACGCTGCAGCCATCGGAAGTTATGAAGCCCGCCTTTATCTTGATGCTGGGGCGGGTGGTAACGATGCACAATACAGAACACCCCACTCACACCATGGCGAGCGACTGGCAGTTAATCGGTAAATTGATTGCGTACATGGTTCCGGTAGCGGTTCTCTTAAAGTTACAAAATGACTTTGGGACGATGTTGGTATTCTTCGCGATTTTAGGCGGCGTGATTTTAGTTTCCGGGATTTCGTGGCGGTTACTGGCACCAACGTTTGCAGCCGTTGCTGCGATTGCCGGTACGGCACTATATTTAGTGATTGCACCAAGTGGCCGACATATTTTGGAAGCCATCGGTTTTAAGCAGTACCAGTTTGCGCGGATCGATACATGGTTGAACCCGTCGACGGACACGTCGAACAATGCCTATCAAGTTTGGCAGAGTATGAAGGCGATTGGTTCAGGTCAGATTACCGGGCGGGGGTTTAACGTCTCACACGTGACCGTCCCCGTACGCGAATCTGATATGATTTTCTCAGTCATTGGTGAGAACTTTGGCTTTATTGGTTGCGCCGTGGTCATCTTGTTATATTTCTTATTGATTTATCAGATGATCCGGGTGACGTTTGATACGAAGAACGAATTCTACGCTTACATTTCAACCGGGGTCATTATGATGATTCTCTTCCACGTATTCGAAAATATTGGGATGAGTATCGGACTGTTACCAATGACTGGGATCCCGTTACCGTTCATTAGTCAAGGGGGGTCGGCGTTGATCGCTAACATGGCTGGGATCGGATTAATGATGTCAATGCGGTATCATTACAAGTCCTACATGTTCAGTCGTAACGACCGGTTTGAATAATAAAATCAATGTAAAGGTATGGTGTTTAATATGAGTGAAGATGCAACTTATTTTTGGACAAAAGATGTTGATGGGCATACTCGGCTAGGTCTAACTAAGGCGGCTCATGAAGCCCTTGGTGAAGTTAAATATGCCGAATTACCAGCTATTGGCGATAAAGTTAGTCAAAACAGCGCTTTTCTAAGTGTTGAAGCCACTAAGGCCGTCTCAGAATTTAATTGTCCAATTAATGGCACCGTGGTTGCAGTTAACCCAGCTTTAACGGATAATTTTGACGCGTTGAATAGTGCGGAAGACGGCGTTGCTTGGTTAATTGACGTGGACTAATTGTCAGGCCTTGACAATTAGAAACAGGCTCGGTATACTCGGTACATTAACAATTGATTAAAAAAATATCATTTTGAAAAGATGAGTACGTGGTAACGATTACCTAGAGAGTCCCTAGTTGGTGTAAGGGGATTGATCGTGAAACTGAAGATGGTCTTGAAGTAATGAAGCTTAGTGAGTATCAACAAGCTAAGTTTGGGTCGCACCCATTATCATGCGGAGTTCATAGTAACTCTTGAGACAACTGGTGCGAGCTGGTTGTGAAGATGGGTGGTACCACGAGGCTAAGCTTCTCGTCCTGTTGATGATTATTGTCATAATCGTCTAGGATGAGGAGCTTTTTTGATGTGTAAGGAGGAATTTGACTTGATTGAATTTAAAGATGTGACGAAGACCTTTGATGCCAAACAGGGAGCGGTGCATGCCGTCCAAGATGTTAATTTAAAGATTGAAGATGGTCACATTTATGGCATCGTCGGTTATTCGGGTGCTGGTAAAAGTACCTTGGTACGGATGTTGAATGGCCTGGAAACCCCCACGAGTGGGTCAGTGGTAATTGATGATGTCAATATTACAACGCTGAGCGGGGCAAAGTTGCGGGCTCAACGGCAAAAGATTGGCATGATATTTCAACATTTCAATCTATTATGGTCGCGGACTGTTTTGGAAAATATTATGTTTCCACTTGAGATTGCGGGTCAGTCCAAAGCGGATGCTCGTAAAAAGGCGGAACACTTGGCTGATTTAGTCGGGTTAGCGGGACGAGAAACGGCTTATCCGTCCGAATTATCTGGGGGGCAGAAGCAACGCGTCGGGATTGCTCGGGCACTTGCGAATGATCCGCAAATCCTACTTTCGGATGAAGCAACGAGTGCCTTAGATCCTCAAACGACCGATGAAGTGTTGGACCTGCTACTATCGATCAATCAGAAGTTACATTTAACGATTGTATTGATTACGCATGAAATGCACGTGATTCGTAAGATTGCCGATCACGTCGCGGTGATGGAAGCCGGTAAAATTGTGGAACAGGGACCGGTATTAGAAGTTTTCAAGCGACCACAACAAGCAGTGACGAAGCGGTTTGTTAATGAAGAAGTCACGCCGTCTCTGAATGACACGACGGTGGTCGTTGATCAGCTGTTAGCGAAGTATCCTAAAGGAACCATCGTCCAATTGACGTTCCATGGTGATCAGGCCCAGTTGCCAATTGTTTCAGAGATGTTAAAGAAATACCCGTTAGATTTAAATATTATTGAGGGTGGAATTCACCAAACTCAAGAAGGCGCAATCGGTTCACTGTACTTGCAACTAACGGGTGACCAGGAACAGATCAAGGGCGCTCTGGCGTACCTACAAACGATGCGGGTAGAAACGGAGGTCTTAAATCGTGAATGATCAAGGATTGGATTCATACTTTAAATTTGCAAATGTTGATTGGGGTAGCATGATGTCGGCAACTTGGGAAACCATTTGGCTGACGATCGTTTCAATGGTCGTTGTTGCCATTTTGGGAATCGCCTTAGGTTTGTTACTTTATGAGACAGCCGGTAGTCAGAATCCACTGGCTAAGGCGTTGAATTGGATTGTCGCGTTATTCGTGAACGTTTTCCGGTCGATTCCTTTCATTATTTTGATCGTGCTATTATTGCCAGTAACATCCAAATTAGTTGGGACGATTATTGGGCCACGAGCAGCTTTACCATCACTCATCATTTCAGCAGCGCCATTTTACGCCCGGATGGTGGAGTTAGCGTTCCATGAATTAGATCATGGGGTGATTGAAGCGGCTGAATCAATGGGTGCGACGCGGTGGCAAATTATTCGCAAGGTCTTGTTACCAGAGAGCATGCCAGCTTTGGTTTCCGGAATCACAGTGACGACGATTTCTTTGATTGGTTATACCGCGATGGCCGGGGCCATTGGGGCTGGTGGCCTAGGTAACTTGGCATACCAAGATGGCTTCCAGTCTAATAACAACGCGATTACGCTAGTTGCGACGGTTATTATTGTTATCATCGTGTTCATTTTCCAATTTATCGGGGATATTGCAGTTCGACATATCGATAAGCGAGTTAATTAAAGTTAATTTAGGAGGAATTAGGGTTATGCAAAAAAAGCGGATTTTAGGATTACTAGCAGTTGCCGCGACGGCGATTTTATTAGTTGGCTGTGGTAAATCATCATCGTCATCGACTAAGACAACAACCATCACGGTCGGGGCATCGTCAGTACCACATGCCCAGATCTTGAAGCATGTGCAACCAGAATTGAAAAAGGAAGGCGTTAATTTAAAAATCAAAGTTTTCCAAGATTACGTCTTGCCTAACAAAGCGTTGGCATCTAAAGAATTAGACGCTAATTACTTCCAGCATATTCCGTTTTTGGATAACTGGAACAAAGAAAATAATGGTAGTCTAGTATCTGCCGGTAAAGTTCACTTGGAACCAATCGGTGTCTATTCCAAGAAGGTTAAGAGTTTGAAAGACTTGAAAGATGGTGCGACAGTGTTAGTTAGCAGCAACGTTGCTGACTATGGTCGGGTTTTGACATTGTTCAAGGACGCTGGTTTGATTACCCTGAAGAAGGGGACTGATTTGACTTCAGCAACCTTCAATGATATTAAAACTAACAAACGGCATCTGAAGTTCAAGCATTCATACGAAGCTAAGTTAATGCCAACATTTTACAAGAACAATGAAGGTGACGCGGTCGTAATCAATGCGAACTACGCCGTGCAAGCTGGTTTGAATCCCAAGAAGGACGCAATTGCGCTCGAAAAATCAGATTCGCCATACGCTAATATTGTGGCTGTTCGTAAGGGTGACAAGAACAAACCAGCTATTAAGAAGTTAATGAAGGCGTTACGTTCTAAGAGTACTCAACAATGGATTGAAAAGAAATATAAAGGTGCGATTTTGCCAGTTTCAACTGACTAAGCGGGCACTTTAAATTAAAATATCGTTTGACTAGGCTAGTTTTAGGGATCCGTTCCTTGAAGCTAGTTTTTTCATTCTTTAGGATTGCCGGCACTCGGTATTGATGAAGTTATATAAGCTGATTTGTCACGAAATATAACAATTGATTAAAATCTAATGAGACAGCGTCCTGCTTGACTTTGTAGCGGTTGCAATGTACGCTTACCAAGTTAAATAAACTACAGATTGGGGTTTACAGCATGCGTAAATATGGTGTGATCGGGTTAGGCCAAGTCGGTGCGACGGTGGCCTATACGTTGGTTCAACAAGGAACCGTTGATGAATTAGTATTAATTGACAAGAATGAGGCCTTGGCGAAGGCCCAAAAACTCGATTTAGACGATGCCTCACCGCGTCTAAGCTCAACCACTAAGATTATTTTAAATGATTATTCAGCCTTAGCAGATGCTGAAGTTTTGATCGTGGCTTCCGGTAATATTGGTGCGATTGACATGAACAGTTCTAAAGGCCGCTTTGGTGAGTATGATTTGAATCAAGCTATAGTTCGGGATATTGCGCCTAAAATTGTGGCGTCTGGCTTTAAAGGCATTTTGATTGATATTATGAACCCGTGTGATGTGATGACGGATTATTTACAACGAATGACCGGTTTTCCACGTCAGCGGGTCTTTGGTACGGGGACCTTTTTAGACACGGCCCGGATGCAAAAGTATGTGGGGCAAGCAGCTGGGACGAATGGCAAAAATGTTTCGGGCTATGTTTACGGTGAACACGGTAACTCACAATTTGTTGCTTGGTCAACGGTCAGTGTTAACGGGCAGCCAATCAAGAATTTCCCTGGCCTGAATCTTGATCAACTTGAAGAAGACGCTCGGCAGGGGGCATTTGCGGTCATGGCTGGTAAACACTATACCAACTTTGCGATTGCTACTTGTGGGGTGCGATTAGCAGAAGCGGTCAGTGCGGACGCTCAATTAGCTTGCCCAGTTTCGGCATTTGATCCGCAGTTCGGGACTTATGTCGGCATGCCAGCTGTAATTGGTAAGCATGGCATTGAGTCGTTAATTCAACTGGATTTAACTGCCGATGAACAAGCTTCATTAGCTGCATCTGCGACGTTTATCAAATCACAAGTAGACGTTTTGCCACAACCATAAGTATTGATTTAGCATGATTGAAGCACATTGTACTTATTTTAATCATCATTCGTGAGAATGCATTAATTGCACGTGAATTAGCGTATCGATGTTTAGACGTGGCCTAATTAGGACGTTATGATGTCAACCAGAGTAAGGCTCAGGGTGGCATCATAACGGCTATAATTAGGCCACGTTTTATGCATTGTGCTAGTTATTATTTAGTATGAATCGTGATTAAAAATAGTCATTTCTAAGTTTAAAAGCTACCATCTGAATCCTACTGAAAAGTATGCAATTTGGCGAAAATCATTTGATTAGTTCGTCCTACGTTGGCTTCCAATCATTTCTGCTAATTGTAGGGCACTTCAATGCAGATTTGAGCCGAAAGTCCACGTCTCAAATACTGGTCTTCCATGCTTCAAGGAAATGCTGTCGAAACGTGTTCGGGGCCACTGAAGCCTGTGCTTGCTACACCAACGGACTAATGCCAAGATCGCATTAATCCGTTGGCTAGGCAATACTCGGCTTCAACCCGTGGCCCCGAACACTCTTTTAGACTGGAGGGGCTGGGTGACAATGCTCAGTAGCCAAATTATTCTTAGCTGGAAGTGAATTTCTTCCGGCTTAGAATAAGACTCGTATTTGAGATGACGCGGGTTGGGCGTTAGCTCAAATCGACGTCAGCTACGTTCCAGCGATTGGCACCCAGCCCCGGAGGTCGGCACCAGACGCGCATATGCTGACGAACAATAATCCAACTAACTGGCATGTTTTAATCATGACTCATGCCAAATTAACGAGCACAATGCGTTACGTTTTATGTTTGAATGGGTTCCTTTGGGCAAGACGGGCACTGACATGCTAAAATAGAAGGTAAATTGGAGATTACGAGGTCATTATGCAAGCAGAGAAATTGATGCAGGTTAAAAATGCAGTATTGAAATTAAGACAGCAACTTCGTGCGGGACAGGTTTATCAATCATTACCGGCCCGGATGGATGCGCTGATCAAACAGTTGCCGAGCACTGTGGCAACGACGGTGACGCTTCCGGGTGATGAAGAAGTTCTGCCATTGATTGCAACGTTGCATGAACAGTTGAAGAAAGGTACGCTGACGGCCATTAGTAGTGAGCAGGTCAAGCTCTTAATGGCGCACATTGGCTCGCGTAATCCACAGGTTCGTGATCAGGGCGTCTACTATTTGTTAAATGAAGCCCTGCAACAGCAGGTGCTTACGCCGGCACAATTAGGTGCTATTTTTGATCAGTTGATTCAAGATCAGCTATTATTTGCCCATATTGACGAGCCACAAAATGATGCCGTCTATCAGCGTTCCTTTGCGGTGTTGTTGCTATCAGTATTACTGTACGCGGATCATGCGGGTCTAAAATTCATGACGCCTGCTCGGCTTGACTTGATTGTTACCCAAATGACGATTTATATTTTGTTAGAAACGGATACTCGTGGTTTTGTGGGAACGACCGGTTGGGCCCACGCTTATACGCACATTGGGAATATCTTGGATGAATTGGCCGATGAGTCAAAATTAGCTCGTGCGGATAAATTATTATTATTGGCGGCGTTGTTGAGTCGGTATCAAAAGTTAACAACACCTTTAATTTTTGGGGAGCCGGAGCGGTTATCAACTTATTTGACGCTGATTACGAATAAGGACGAACTGTACTGTGACTATTTGTTAGCGGCATTAAAGGAATGGCATCGGCAGTTAATGATGCATACGCGCCCATCAAGTGAGGCTGAATGGACGCAGATTTTTAATCGTAATCGATTGCTAGAGGCGTTAGCACTGCACGATGATTTACCAACTGCAGTTGTTGATTATTTGGATGATGAATTGGAATTTTTAGGCTAGATTTGAAAGGAAGTCTTTTGAATGCAAGCAAAAGCAATTGGCTTAACGCAAGGATTACCGGTAAGTGATCCGCAAAGTTTACAAGATGTCACGATTGAAATCGATCAACCACGCGGGCGTGATATTTTAGTGGAAGTTCTCGCAACGTCGGTTAATCCAATTGATACTAAACAGCGGCAGGTTCAACCGCAAGTTGAGCATCCTAGGATACTAGGTTTTGATGCGGTAGCGAAAGTCTTGGCCGTGGGTGAAGCGGTAACGACGATTATGACTGATGATCTTGTTTACTATGCCGGCGCCGTTGACCGGCCAGGCAGTGACGCGCAGTACCAATTGGTGGATGAGCGGTTAGTCGCTTGTGCGCCCAAAAAGTGGACCGCGGCACAATCAGCCGGATTACCACTGACAACGTTAACGGCTTGGGAAGCATTGTTTGAAAAGTTACCGTTTATAGCGGCTGCCAATGCTAATCTTGGACATAGTGTCCTAATTATCAATGGTGCCGGTGGTGTGGGGTCGATGGCTATTCAGTTGGCTAAGTGGGCGGGACTCCAAGTTATTACGACAACTGGTAAGCCCGCTACCACTGAATGGGTCAAACAGCTAGGTGCCGATGTTGTTTTGGATTACCATCAAGATTTGGCCGCACAATTGACAGCGGCGGGTTTGACGACCGTTGATCATGTGATTTTATTGCATTCAACGGATCGATATTTACCGTTAGTCACGCCACTGGTACGGCCACTCGGAACGATCGTGGCGGTCGTCACGAATCAGCAACCATTGCCAATGGCATTATTAAAGCCCAAGAGCTTGAACTTTGCTTGGGAGTTTATGTTTACGAAAGCTAACTATCGGTTACCATCGATGGCAACACAGGGGATTATTCTAGCCCGAGTAGCCCAATTGGCGGATGCTGGGGTCATTGTACCAACGACCAAGCGGATATTAGCAGGGATTAATGCAGCTAATTTACGAAGCGCTCATGAAATTGTGGAAACGGGCCAAATGTTAGGTAAAGTGGTCTTAACTGCACCATTTAATGCGTAAAAACCAATGATTTTATTGCAAAAATGTTTTCAATTGTGCTCAGATATTGTAGAATTAACTAAGCCGTAGTATGAAATAAACCTTGATAGGATGAACAAAATTATGGAGACACAAAAAAAGATCCACGTTGGTATGTTATTTGGCGGGAATTCTTCAGAACACGATGTTTCGAAGCGTTCAGCGCATAACATTTATGATGCCATGGACAAGAATAAGTATGATGTTGACTTGTTTTTAATCACAAAGGACGGAGTGGTCTTGAGTGATGCCGCAACGCGGCGGGTATTTGATGGCGAACCAGAAGATCAAGTGGTTGCTGAAGAAATGCCCAAGTTGGACATGCGTGATCCATTAGCACCCATCAAGAACCTGACACTAGCTAAGGATATTGATATCTTTTACCCAGTGGTGCATGGTAACTTGGGGGAAGATGGCACCTTACAGGGGCTGTTCAAGTTATTGAAGAAGCCCTATGTCGGTAGTGGTGTGTTAGCGTCGGCGGCCAGCTTTGACAAAGACATTACGAAGCAGATTCTAACCCATCACCATATTCAAAATACGAAGTACGTGGTGGTCACGCCTGAAAATCGGGATCAGATGACATATGCTTATTTGCAAGCCCATGTCGGTGATCATTTATTCATTAAGCCAGCGAACCAGGGATCATCAATCGGAATTCATAAGGCTGAGAATGAACAGGAATATTTGGACGGCTTAGCGGATGCCTTCAAGTATGACTATAAGATTTTGGTTGAAGAATCAATTGATAATCCGCGAGAAGTAGAATGTTCAATATTAGGTAATGAAAATCCTAAGGCCTCTAAGCTTGGTGCAATCGATGTTCCAAAGACGGATACGTTCTACGATTATAATAATAAATTCGTGGATGCTAGTGGTGTGACTTTTGAGCTACCAGTCGAATTACCGGCTGAGTTAACCAAACGGATTCAGCAGATGTCACTAGACGCATTTAAAGCCCTTGGTTTGAAAGGGATGGCACGGGTTGACTTCTTAGTTTCTGAAGATGGCGAACCATATTTGGGCGAAATTAACACGTTGCCTGGTTTTACTAATATTAGTTTGTATCCAAAGTTATGGGAAGTTTCAGGTATTAGCTACACGGACTTGATTGATCAATTGATCCAACTTGGATTTGATGAATTCAAACGTCAGTCTGGCATTCACTATGATTTTGTCGCGTTAGACGCAGAATAAAACCGTAATTAATTTGTGGTGGTTGGGATGAAGCAATTCATCACGACCACCACTTTTTGTGAGGAGGGATCAGGTTGTTAAGTCGCGGATGGCAACTAATTATTCGTGGTGGACAGCAATTAACTGGGCCACTAGCCATCTGGTGGTTAACTGGCATGTTACTAGCAGTGCTTGTTAAGGTACTGGGCATTCAAGTTGGTGGCGGAATGAGTTTGATTGGACTAATTGTGTTGAGTGCTTGGCTACCAGCATTAGCGGTCCGTAGTAATCACGAGCCATTGCAGGTTGGTCAATTTATTTGTCGCTGGTCAATGTTGCTAGTAATGGCAGTGTGGTGGCTGCCACTCGGCTGGTTAGGCTATCTAGCAACCTTACAAGCAAGTTTACAGTTGCCGGCAGCTATTCAGAATGTGATCTTTAATACGCGTTATGACTGGTTACCCGTAGCGGCACCGTTATGGGCGCTTGGTTGGTTGTTGAGCTGGAAGTGGTTACCGGCACTCCGACAACAATTGCTGAACCCTGCCAATTGGAAAAACTACTGGCAGGCTGGTTGGAAAACATCGTGGTGGGCGGCTATTAAAAGAACGCGTTATGGCTGGATGGTACTAATTGGCTGGGGAATTTTAGCCGGCCTTAGTGTGGGAATCGTTTGGATCTGTGGGAATTACAGCCAGATTGTGAGTCGACTGGTGGCAATAATCAGTATGACAGGATTACAATTAATTGGCTGGTTGTTGCTCATGGGTGAATGGGCACAATGGCGGCCACAACGGGTGACCTCAGTAAGGTCTCAATGGCAGACGGCACTAATAATATTGATTAGCTTGGTGGCCATAAGCAGTTATTCGGGTTGGTGGTTAGGTGCGCCGACAACTGCGACACCAGCAATTATTGCGCACCGAGGTGTCAATGGTCATGATGGTGTTCAAAACACGACAGCAGCGCTTAAACGGACGGTTAGACAGACCCGACCTAACATGGTTGAGATGGATATTCAGCCGACTGCGGATCGGCACTGGGTCGTGATGCATGATCTCACGTTGACAGCCCTGGCTGGTCAAGCGGGGCCAGTCCATGATTATCCAGTCGATGAATTGAGTGGGTTACCCTTGCATGAGCATGGTCAAAAGGGGCGTTTAAGCACGTTTAATCAGTACTTTACGGTGGCACGTAACTTACAACAACCCTTGTTAGTCGAAATTAAATCAGTAGGAGCAGCCAATCAATTGATGGGCGCTTTTGCGGAGCGCTATGGCCAGACACTGGTGCGTCAAAAAGGGGCCGTCCATTCGTTAGACTACCGGATCATTGAACAATTGCATCAACGAAATGTTCAACTGCCAGTAGGATTAATTGCGCCATTTTATCTGACCGATTTTTCGGATTCAGTAGCCAGTTTTTATTCACTGCAAGCCCTAACGGCCACTCGTGAACAGGTTAGCGCGGCTCATCGTCAGCATCATGCCGTATATTTTTGGACAGTTGATCGGCCACTCGCCATGCAACGGCTGGCTGCTATGGGGGCGGATGGACTCATCACGAATCGACCTGGTCAATTAAAACAACTGCAAACGAGGTCTAAACATTATTATTTTTATCAATTGATAAATTGGCTACTGAGTTGGTTATAATCTACTGAAAGAAGTATGAGAACCAAGCTTGATTATTAAGCCGCGATAGCGTTCTAGACGAGGGTGTCATGACAAGTAATATGAGCTGTAAATAACGTTTATTTATTGCCTTTTGAATCGCTTTCAGTAGTTCTCACTTTTAATAAACAAGTCCTTAATTAGGCCGGTTAACGAACTGGAGTACTGGATAATTAATAAATGACCTTAGAACGTGTTTGGATACTTTGACATTCGATTTGATTTTAGTTAAATTAAATCAAAAACAGGAGTTTTTAATCCATGAAAAGCTTTGCACACCATTATAGTAGCGACATCTCTCGTGAACAATTTGAACTAATCCGGACAGATCTAGAAGGCATACGTAAGCGGACTAAGCCAAGAAAGGTTGATTTATATGATATCTTTTGTGCCCTGCTTTATACCTTGAAAAATGGGTGCGTTTGGCGTGATTTACCCAGCGATTTTCCTAAATGGGAAACCGTCTATTATTACTGGTTACTTTGGACTAAAACGCCATCTCCTACTGGTATCACTCCTCTGGATAAGGTTTTAAAAAAATTGTCAGCCAACATCGGTTGGCTCAGAAGCGTTCAGTTTATACATCGTTCATCATTCTAGATGCTCAAAGTGTCAAGAATACCGATCCTGCTGAAAGTAGCGGCTACGATGGTGGTAAAAAGGTGAGTGGGATTAAGCGCCATCTTGCTGTAGATATCAATGGGCTGCCGATGGCAGTCCATGTGACAACCGCCAATGTTTCTGAGCGTGATGGCGCCAATGCGCTACTGGCGTTAAACAAATCACAGTTTGACCTGGTTCAACGAGTAATGGCCGATGGTGGTTATACTGGTAACAACTTTGCTCAATCAGTTCAGGCAATGATTAACGCTGAAGTCATTATTGCTAAACAGAGTGACCTTAGGCACGGTCAAGTGACCCCGCAACGCTGGGTTATCGAACGCAGTTTTAGCTGGCTAGGAAAATATCGGCGCCTCTGGCGCAATTGTGAGCGAAAGCTGAACACCAGTAAGATGATGATTAGCTTAGCCTTCCTGCGAATACTCTTGAAAAGATTCTAAACACATTCTTAGTGTTAAAGCATGGTATAAACTTAATATTAAATAAGAATTACGCGTATTTCTTGCTAAAATTCCGTTATGTGAATATAATTATATGCGTGATTGGTATTGTCCAATTGGTTAGTGCTCAATTATTCGAACGTATTAATGAGGATTGATTAGGTGTCACGATAGCCTTGTTCACTAAGTGGGGTCGAGCAAGGACAGCAACAAACAACTGAGTTGGGTTTAAGGCAATTGAATAAAAGAGGGGTTAAGCATGAGAATATTAGGAGAAAAGGTGCGGCAGTTCAGAAAACGGAAGGGCATGTCGCAAAAAGAACTGGCAGATGGTATTTGTACTCAGGCAACGATTAGTTTGATTGAGAAAAAAAGCAAGATCCCAAGTATGAAGATTATGATGAAAATTTGTAATCGATTAGGAATTCGTTTGTCAGAAGTTATCATTGAAAATGATGACCAGTTATATCGGACCTTTAAAAAAATTGATTTATTGATTCGACATATGCAACTGGAAGAAGCGCAAGACGTCTTCCAGCACATCCGGCCCAAACAGCTACGTAGTAATACCGACAAGAAACAGTATTACTACTATGAGGGCTATTTGCAGCTAGTTCTTAATGACAATGCTGACGAAGCTATTTTTAACTTTGGGATGTTGCTAAATCAGTTTGTTAAATCTAGTCATGATATGTTTGCCATCTTAGCAACGTTGGGGACTGGATTAGCTTATGAACGTAAACAGGCTTATGACAAGGCTGAGATCTTCGTCAAGCAGGCAGTTGCCACCTTACACACAATGGATGCGCAAGCAATGCCGATGGGTGACGATGATTATTTACAAAATGAAATCCTGATTTATGCCTCGGCTGCGCAACTTTATGCCAAAATCAACTTCCCCGAAGAAGCCTTGGAGCTAATTGATTTGGCACTTAAAAAGGCCCAGGAAAGTCAGTCACTTTATTTATTAGATCGGTTGTATGCGCAGAAAGCGGCCAATGAAGTTGTTTTAAATAATATTCAGTCAGCACATGACCATTACTATGTGGCATACGCGTTGAGTTTAGTCACGCACAACAGTAGTTTGACTGAAAAAATCACGAAAGAAATGGCCGAGTACCACATTGCACCGTTGCAAGTGGCTAACGAAGCTTAAATTGTGCAGTGGGACAGTTAGCGGTGAGTGGCCGCGCTTGATTTGGGTGTTCTCAACCTGATTGAGCACGGCACGCTGCTGACTGGCCCATTTTTATTACTGGGGGGAATGTTAAGATGAGTTGTCAAAATTGTGGTTATCAGAATGCACCGAACGTCCAATTTTGTTTGGAATGTGGTCAACGCTTAGACGTGTTGACTAAGCGTGCTGCAATCCAACCAAGTCGCGTGCAACGGCGACAATCACAATCACGACTAGCCATATTCTCAACCCGATTTAATCAGCAGTGGTTGCTTAGTGGGCTAGTTGCACTGTTACTGCTAATTGGTGGTGGCTATATCATTGGTCAGCTATTCTGGTCGTCCATGGCGCCAACCACTGCTAAGTCGGCGGCCAGTGGGACCACGTCTACAGCGCAACCTGTGGCGACTGGGAAGCCGCTGGCGACGTTTCCAACTAAGACGGTCTCCGAGCTTGTTGAGCAAACAATGCAAGACGTGGCCGGGCGAACTTCGATAGCAGTCATGCCGTTGACGGGCAGTCAGACTGTAATCGTTAATAATGGCGCACAGCGCGCTGGGAGTTTAATTACATTATTTATTTTAGTGACAGCCTATGATCAAGTTCATCAAAACAATTGGCAAATGCAGAATCGGTACACATTACGTGCTGAAGATAAGGTCGGTGGTACGGGAACGTTACATACTTTACCTGCTGGTAGTCAGCTGACTTACGCGGAGATCGCTAAGCGGATGATTACGGACAGCGATAATACCGCTGCTAATATTATGTTGGATCGAGTGGGCGGTGTGTCTGCAATCAACAGTGAAGTTGCTCAATTGGACTTAAAAGATACCACAATGGCACGTCGATTAATGGACACCGCGGCACTAAAAGCGGGTCGTGATAACTATACTTCAGTTCGGGATGTCGCAACGATACTGCAACGGCTGGCTAACTATCGGTTGATTTCTAAAAGGGTTGATCAAGCCATGTTAACGATTTTAAAGGCTAATACTGATCACAGCAAGTTAGTCAAAAATTTGCCAAAACGGGCAACGATTTACAATAAGACTGGAGATTATCAAGCGTATGGTGTTCAAAATGATGCGGCCATTGTCAAAAATCGGCAAGGCACCTTTATCATGACTGTGATGGCTGCTGATGGGGAACGTGAAGCACAAACGACGGCTTTGAATGATCTTGGTCAGAAACTCTACCGTGTCATTTTGGAATAATGAGCCAGTACTGACTAGGCTGGTTAAATAAGCAATACTAGAGAACAATATAAAAAGTCGAGCCAATGAAGTTTCATAACTTCATTGGCTCGACTTTGGTAGTCAGTGCATTAAAATATTACTTTTTCTTTGGTTTAGGTGCTGGCTTATTCTCTAAGTCAGTCCGGACAACCAGCACGTCGCAAACAGCCATTCGAGTGACGTATTCAGTGACCGAACCAATCAACAGACGTTCGACTGCGTTGAGGCCAGTAGCCCCAATCATAATTAAGTCAGTCCCCATGTCCTTAGGAACGTCACGAGCGATAATCGTCTTTGGTGCCCCATATTCGATGGAGTAATCAACGTTATCTAAGCCGTCCGCTTTAGCTTCGGCAACGTATTTATCTAGCGTCTTTTGAGCAGTATCCGTCACTTGTTCGACCATCGTCGTATCAAAACTAGAAATGTTTTGGAAAGCACGGGTATCAACCACGTGGACCATGTGAACTGAGGCGTTAGGGCCGTTCCGTTTCGCGACGGCAACCGCCTTTTTAAATGCTAATTCTGCTTCATAAGAACCATCAACAGGAACTAAAATGTGTTGGTATTGTTGTAACATCATTCTCACCCCTCATTACTTTATAACTATATTGTAAAGGTTTTCGCAATAAATAAAAAGCGTTTTCTATGAGATTTGCATAAAACTCACTAAAATTAGTGCAATTGCCATCATGATGAGCGAGCCACTTGCTAACACGATGGCAATTAGCATTGTTGCTTGGATAAAGATGGTCACGAGACAAGCAATGGTGACTAGTAACATTAAACCGCCGCCATAACGAGCCACATGTTTGATGGTGGGCGCTTTGTTGGGATCAAAAAAGAGAAACGGTCGCGATTGGTGGGTCAGTAGGTAGTAACTGAGCCATCCCGCAATGAGTGTGTAAACGACAAGCAGTAGTGTAATCAAAATAAACCTCCAAAAGGTGATGTTGGTATTATTTTAGTCGATTCTGGAAGAGAAGACAAATTCAATGCCAGCAATAATATTAACAACTAGTACGGAGACTTTAAATGCGCTAAATTCAGCGTAAGCTTGCCTAGTTAGTATAGCTTAAGATGTACGCCTGTTGATAGATCGTGAACCAACCGTTGGGCACCTTCAAATAATGACTCATTAACGGATCCAACAAACTGTGGCTGTTGGTTGGCGGTAATTTCACGCAACAAAAAAGGCCAGGAACAAGTCCTGACCAACGGAAGTAAACTTCCGGAAAAACTAGTGGTGCCGTTAATCGCCCTTCAGTATTGACCCGCTTTAAGGCAGGTGGGACGTTCTGACTAATTCGCTAACTACCAAAGGATAAGGCATGTTATGGAATTAGCTAACGGACATCCCAAAGTAGTATTAATTGTTCGGCAACACTTTGTTTAGAGCAATGCGCACACCTTAGTAATTTCGACTCTTAGTCTAGCATATAAAAATAAAAGTTGCAATTATAAGCACAACCGAGGTGTTGTTAACGGTTTCGCGCATTTGCTTTTAATAATTTTTCGTATTGTTGAGCAAGCGCCGTTTCGTAGCGCCCATTTGTTTTGGGCTCATAATACTTGGCCGATTTGATGGCATCTGGTAAATATTGTTGAGCAACCCAGTCGCCCGGATGGTCGTGCGGAAAATCATAGCCGACACCGTGCCCGAGTTTGGCAGCGCCCTGATAATGGGCGTCTTTTAAATCGGCTGGAATGTCACCGAAATGCCCGTTACGAACCGTTGTGAGGGCGGCATCAACGGCACTGATTCCTGAATCTGACTTTGGTGACAAGGCTAATTCAATCACGGCATCAGCTAACGGAATTCGTGCTTCTGGAAAGCCAAGTTGATCGGCGGCCTGAACAGCGGCAACCGTGTGGGCACAAGCTGCTGGGTTTGCTAAGCCGATATCTTCATAAGCAATCACCATCAGTCGACGCATAATACTCTTTAAATCGCCAGCTTCGACTAATCGTGCCAAATAGTGCAGAGCGGCGTTGGCATCGGAACCACGAATGGACTTTTGAAATGCCGAAATCACGTCATAATGGGCATCGCCATCTTTGTCGGCAGACAGGGCCTTTTTCTGCAAACATTCTTCAATCGTTTGTTGTGAAATGGTGATGGTGCCATCGTCGGCGGGGGTTGATGACAGTACAGCCAACTCTAAAC
Organism: Lactiplantibacillus paraplantarum; assembly: GCF_003641145.1. Classification (NCBI taxonomy): domain Bacteria; kingdom Bacillati; phylum Bacillota; class Bacilli; order Lactobacillales; family Lactobacillaceae; genus Lactiplantibacillus; species Lactiplantibacillus paraplantarum. The sequence goes on along the minus strand of NZ_CP032744.1, from coordinate 2,081,045 downwards.
CATTGAGGGCACTTCGTAAATCGCCATTAGTTGCCGTGCAAAGATGGTGCAAGGCGGCGGGCGCTAAGTCAACTCGGTAACGACCAAGACCGTTTGTTTCATCAGCAAGGGCCCGTTCAACAGCGTGCTGAATATCCTCAGCTGTTAGTGGAAAGACTTGAAAGATCTGAGTTCTGCTCCTGATGGCTGGGTTAATACTAATATATGGGTTTTCGGTGGTGGCACCAATTAAAATGATGCGGCCACTCTCTAGGTGGGGTAATAGAAAATCCTGTTTGGTTTTATCCAACCGGTGGATTTCATCCAGTAACAGAATAACCGTCCCACTCATTTTGGCTTCTTCAGCGACGATTTGAAGCTGCTTTTTGCTATCAGTGGCGGCATTCAACATGCGAAAAGCGTATTTGGTCGAACCAGCGATGGCACTGGCAATGCTGGTCTTGCCAGTACCCGGTGGCCCATATAAAATCATTGATGATAGACGTTTGGCCTTGACCATTCGTGCGATGATCTTGCCCGGACCAACCAGTTGCTGCTGGCCAACAACGTCTTCCAATGTTTTTGGCCGCATCCGATAAGCTAAAGGTTGTTGCATCGTTTGAAATCCCTCCTTGCAAAACTAGTCCCAACTATTATAGCATTTACAATGAAGGACACCGAATAATCAGTTTAGCAGTCAAAATAATTACAAAGGATTGATCATTATGGAATTAGATGCCGTTGGTAAGGCAATTGTACAGTATCAGTTAGTCCCACTCGTTCATCAGGCTAATTTAGGACTCGAGGTGACCATGCACCGGGTGGACAGTCATGGCTGCTTAGCCGCAACACGTCATCCTCACGCGTTGGGCTCAGCACAACAAAATCAGCAACTGCGCCCTGGCTTTTCAGCGAGTGCTTTAAAATTTAGTACGCCGGTTCGTCGTGATATTCCAGCATTAATGGCTTATCTGAATGGGTTGAATACAGCGGCACGCCGAACGCTCGGTGAGGGAGAGCAATTATGGCCATTATCGAGTACGCCAGTATTGCCGACTGATTTGGCAACAATCCCATTAGCTGATGTTGATCAGGTCGGCTATCAACGTCGCCGGGATTTAGCACGTAAGTATGATATACAGAAGTTAATGACTACTGGAAGTCATGTGAACCTCAGCTTGAATGAAACTTTATTTACTCGGTTATACACCGAAACGTTTCATCAGCAGTATCACAGTTACGTCGATTTTCGCAATGCAGTCTATCTAAAAGTTGCTCAAGGATTGGTTCGAATGAATTGGCTGATTCAGTATTTGTTTGGCGCCTCGCCATCCCTCGCCGTTACTGATACGACTAGTCGGCATCAGCGTAGCAGTGTTCAACATCCCGATGGTCGTTACAGTCAAGTGACAGGCGATTACACATCGATTGATCGTTATGTAGCTAAGTTAACTGCGGCAGTGCGCGATAAACAGCTCTTATCAGTCAGCGACTTTGATGGGCCAGTTCGTTTCCGGAGCAACGGTCAGTTAGCCACGATGACCCGTCAAGGCGTTTATTATCTCGAATACCGGGGATTAGATCTCGACCCGACTAGCCCAGTTGGAGTGGATGCTAACGCGGTGGCATTCCTTCGTTTGCTAGCGAGTTACTTTGTGATGATGCCGGCACTTCCAGTCAAGATGGTGCCACAGGTCAACGTACAAGCTGAGCAGTTGACCCAACAAGTATTGGCTGAAAATCCGACAACGGCTAGTGCTCAAGCCGTACCAGCGGCCCAAGTCTTAGAGGCACTTGCTGATTTTGTTAAGGCTTATAACTTACCGAATGAAGATGCGGTCTTACTCAAACAGTTGAAGAAGCGGGTCACAGACCCCAAGACGACGTTGAGCGCACAAATCGCCATGCAAGCTGATCCGTTGGCATGGGCACTCAAACAGGCTACGCGTTACCAGAATGCTATCAATGAACGGCCCTTTGAACTTGCTGGTTTTACCACGTTAGATTTATCGAGTCAGCAATTAGTCCAGCAAGCACTGACGCGTGGTGTGCGGGTAGACGTTGTTGACGCGCCCGCTAACATTTTAAGATTAACCAAGTTAGGGCGTTCGCAGCTAGTGGTCAACGGTAGTGGGACAGATTTAAATCCACAGGCGCTAACGACCGTATTGACTAATAAGGCAGCCGCCAAACAAGTCTTAGCTGAGCATGGCGTTCAGGTACCAGCTTCGCAAACATATCATACGGCGAATCAATTGATTGCTGATTATGATCGGTATGTTCAAGCGGGTGGGATTGTATTAAAGGCGGCGGATGAGTCGCATAAAGTGGCCGTTTTTCGGATAATGCCAGAACGAGAATTATTTGAACAGGTTGTCCGGCAGTTATTTGAGCAAACTCCCGCGGTGATGGCAGAAGAAGTGGTGGTTGCATCAAGTTACCGTTTTCTGGTTATTGATGGTCGGGTACAAGCGATTGTTGAACGAATTCCCGCTAATATTGTTGGCGATGGGCGTTCAACGGTCAAGACTTTATTAGATCGTAAGAATGGTCGCGCATTGCGGGGAACTGCCTTTAAGTGGCCCCAATCAGCGCTACAGTTAGGGACAGTCGAGCGTTATCGCTTGGACTCGTATCATCTGACATTAGATTCAGTCGTCAGTCGTGGCACGCAGATCTTATTACGAGAAGATGCCACCTTTGGTAATGGTGCTGATGTGCTGGATGCGACCGATGACATGCATCAGTCCTATGTACAAGCAGTTGAAAAACTGGTGGCGGATTTACATCTATCGATAGCCGGGGTCGACGTGATGATTCCTAATCTTTACGCAGAACTAGTGCCGGAGCATCCTGAAATGGCAGTATACTTAGGTATTCATGCGGCACCGTACTTGTATCCGCACTTGTTCCCAATGTTTGGCACTGCCCAACCAGTGGCGGGGCAGTTGTTGGATGCGTTGTTTGGAAATGAAGATTGAGAATTAAAAAGCTGGTCTCTTGACCGGCTTTTTTGATTCTCAATCTTCATACGAACTGGTTAGAATATATCTATTTCGAGCTTTATCTAAATACTTCTTGTGAGAATTTTCAAGGGCTGTTATAATCTATTTAGAAACATATCGAAATAGTTTTTGGGAGGCACGATCTATGGCATTGAATACGACTTTCAAAGCAATTGCCGATCCTGTCAGACGTCAGATCCTAGAAGAACTACGTCAAGATCGGCAATCAGCTGGCGAGATTGCGGCACATTTTAAGCTAAGCCACGCAACGGTTTCTTATCACCTTAAGCTTTTGAAGGAGGCAGGCTTAGTCACCGTCACTAAGGAGAAAAACTATTTGTATTATGAGTTAAACGCTAGCGTATTCGAGGAAATGTTGACGTGGCTGTATCGTTTCAGTCCAAAGCAGGGGGATGAATAAGGATGATGAAAAGAAATCTGCAGTTGTGGCTGAGTTACATTGTCATTTTATTACCAATAGGCTATGGTATCGTGAACTATACGGCGTTACCCGCTAAAATGGCGATTCATTTTAATTTAGATAATCAACCCAATGGAATGGCCGCCAAATCACTGGTGGTCTTTGGATTTCCGGTAATGATGATGGTGTTTCAGCTCATCTGCGTGGGAGTCACGCGTCTTAATGCGAACCATAAGGGGCCAGCACCGCGCTTTGAACGGATGATTATTTGGATCGTACCCGTGCTTTCAGGCGTGATCTATACAACGACGATCAGTTATGGGTTAGGCCACCAGTTAGATATCTGGCGCATTGCCATTAGTTTAATTGCGTTTATCTTTATGGCCATTGGCAACTACTTGCCGACGATCAGTGCAAACCAGTATGCCCAGCTACATCGAGGTGGTCAAGCAATTCGGCCAATGATTTGGCGACGTGTTCGTTATTGGTTAGGCTATACGCTAGTTGGTGGTGGGATATTGTTACTACTGAGTATCGCCACAACGCCATGGATATCGGTCAGTCTTATGGGCATTATTGTTGTAGCTTTGTTCATAACCAGTCTTTATGGAACTTTGGTGCATAGTTAAACGCGGTCAAATGTAAAATATTCTGGGACGAAACTGAGCACGATTCTTCTATCAATTTAAGGAACGGTACTTTTATAGCATGTACGTTAGCGATATTTCGGAGGGGCAAGTTGGGAGATCAGTTTGTTTCTCAGGAACGAAGAATAACGAGAAACAAACGACCACTAATTCTTCAATGATATTTTATCATTAAAGAATTAGTGGTCGTTTGTTTGTATCTTTTGGGTGCGTGTTAGCACATGCAGGTTTGTTCCGTTCTCTTCAGTGTCATAAACAACATTTAAAGTAACTTTTTGAATTTATCTAGCAAACCGGGCGCTTTATCGGCCTTCGGTGTTGCTGGTGATGTCTGGGATGGATAACGTTGTGCAATGTCAATAACGTCTTGGTTAATGGCAGTTGCAGCGGTAAATACCAGTGCATAATTGTCATCGGCAGTTCGGTAGATATCGTCTGTTTTAATGGTGAATTTAATATTGGCTTGACTAGCGGCCTTAATGTACGGCCCAATCAGTTCCTGTTCTAAATTACCATTAATATACAGCTGGTCATCGGGATGCGCTGCAAATGCTTGGTTGAGCGCGTCAACATAACTAGCCTGTTTGACTTGGGCAACAGTTATGGCGACTTCGACGCGTTCACGAAACGTGCCAAGATACTTTCGCTGCTCATCGGGATGCAGCTTTGGCGTCCCGTGCATGGCCGTTTCGATACGGTCGACCGGTTGTTTATCTGTTTCAGCCATTGTCTAACATCCTTTCCTAGATAGTAATTATCATTGTAGCATGTTCTAGCAATAATAGCGAAAGAGGGGGGGCTAGCGTTGTGATGGTGAATGCGGTATGGTTAATGCAAATTGGTTTTGGGGATGATAAGCGTGTTTACAAATCAAGACTTTGAAATTTTTAATGATCAAACGTTGGCGGGACGCATGCGTTTGATTAAAACAGTGATTGATCCTAAGTTCGAGCAGCTCGCACCAACGATTATTACGAGTTTACAAACTCCTGGGAAGCCGGCCTTTTATGCGCATGTTGCCAAACACTTGCGCCGATTTAAAAACCCACCGGTAGATACTTGGGTCGCGTTTAGCCAAAATAAACGTAGTTATAAGGCTTGGCCGCATTTTGAATTAGGGCTATGGCCTGACCGCTTGTTTATCTATTTTGATATTTTAGATGAATGTAAGCCAGCCGTGCAGGCGCGCATGCGACTCACAGACCTGGCGCCATTGCTGACAGCCTTACCGGCAGACTATGTTATTAGTAATAATCATGGCGTACCGTCCACACAACCCGCGACACCGGCGCATATTATGCAGGCCATTCAGAAGTTTGACCAGTATAAGCACAGCGAATTGGTCGTGGGGCGCGCAGTCTTAGCTGGCGATCCGTTATTTGAAGATGCTGATATGTTGAACAGATTGATCATAACAACGTTCAAACAATTGTTGCCAATTTACCAGCCGGTCATGGCCGCCGTGAGTGCCGAGCGTGAGCCTTAAACTTAACTGAGACACAAAAAACCGCCGCAAATGCGACGGTTTTTCAATACCGGAAATTAAAGTTTGTTGTAGTATTCAACGATTAATGATTCGTCGATATCTGCTTCAAGTTCTTCACGTTCTGGTAAACGAGTCAATGAGCCTTCCAGCTTATCAGCATCGAATTGAACGAAGTTAGGACGTGCAACAACGGCTTCAACAGCGCCGGTGATAACAGCCAACTTCTTGGACTTTTCACGAACTGAGACAACTTGGCCAACACTAACTTCGTATGAAGGAATGTCAACGCGCTTGCCATCAACAGTGATGTGACCATGGTTTACTAATTGACGCGCTTGACGACGAGTCGTAGCTAAGCCTAAACGGTAAACCATGTTATCCAAACGACGTTCGAGTAAGATCATGAAGTTAACACCATGCTTACCTTCGCGAATCTTACCAGCTTTAAGGAATAAGTTAGCGAATTGACGTTCAGTTAAACCGTACATCATCCGTAACTTTTGCTTTTCACGTAATTGTGTACCGTATTCAGATAACTTACCACGACGACCTTGGCCATGATCACCAGGAGCGTAAGGGCGGCGAGCTAATTCTTTACCAGTACCTGAAAGGGACATTCCCAAACGACGGGAAATTTTCCAACTTGGACCTGTATAACGAGACATAAAATGTTTCCTCCAATAATTTTAGTTGGAGTAAAATAATCCGATGTAAGTTCGATATTCGTTCAGATTGGACTGCAGGTTTCACCATTGCAGCCGCAGGTTACTAACTGACCAAAATATTGGCACCAATCTGTTGACGAGCTTACCCACTCACTGCTGCATTATTTTACACAAAGAGTAGCATACCACGTTTAATGATGATTAGTCAATATGAGACGTTAAGATAGCCCCAAACTCAGTTAATTCGGCTTCGTTATCGGCATTGAATCGGTCTAACGATGGAGAATCCACGTCGAGAACGCCGATTTGGTGCCCATTCTTGGTAATTGGGACGACGATTTCAGAATTACTAGCACTGTCACAGGCAATGTGACCAGGAAATTGATGGACATCAGCCACCCGTTGATTTGTCTGCGTTTCAAAAGCAGTCCCGACCACACCGGCACCGACTTTAATGTGCATGCACGCGACTTTACCTTGAAAGGGCCCTAAATCCAGTTCACCAGTTTGCTCGTTGAATAAGTAAAAGCCGGCCCAGTTGAGGTCAGTATACGTACTGTTGAGGAGGGCGCTCGCGTTAGCTAAGTTCGCGACCAGGTTGGTTTCTTGAAAAAGCAGGGCGTCTAGTTGTTGGTTCATAAGTGATGTTTCCGTGGTAGCCATGTAAAAATCCTCCTTGAATGTTAACAAATTGTTACTGTCCGTTAGTTACGTCTATGTTATAATTTAAGATAGATTTTAATTGGATTTTCAGAAAAAAGCAAGGTTACGGTTCTCAGCAGGGTGAGGCGCAACGCAATTAAAACGGAATAAAATAATGTAAGGGGTATTCGTATGCAAGTAGCAATCGGCATTGTTGTGGTTGCGATTGTCATCTACGCGGCGGTCAAAGGCTTTCAATTGTATATTGATAAGCAGGTTCGACAATTGACGACCCGGCAACAAGCGTTAAGTAAGCAATCGCAAACCACGGATTTCGAAAAAATTGAACAACTCGGACTAACAGGCGGTTCGTTAGCGAAGTTGGAAGCGTTGCAGAGCGCTGGTCAAGAAGTGGCAAATGACCAGTTACCCGCCGTTAGTGAGCAGTTGGCGGCCATTACCACGCAAGCCCGGGGCGTTCGTTTCTTAGATGCGCAACAAAACTTGAAAAAAGTAGCGGCCACATTGGATACGATCGAACAGCGGCAAGCAGAAATTCGTCAAGGGTTGCAGGCATTAGATGATGCGGATGCAGCCCATCGGCAAGCAGTGGCTAGTTTAGAAAAGAAATATCAGAATTTGCGGAAAACATTACTATCACAAAACTTTTCATTTGGTCCGAGCATCGATAAACTAGAGGATCAGTTAGCAAATTTGGAAAGTGATTTTGATCACTTCTCTGAATTAGCCAAGGCCGGTGATCACGATGCGGCTGAAAAGGTCCTTGATCAGTTGCATCATGATACCGGAGCCCTTGAAATGGACATAGATCGGATTCCGCCAATTTATAAGGACTTGGTGAGTGGCTTTCCTGATCAATTAGCTGAACTTGCTAGTGGTTATCAACAATTAACGGCCCAGCATTTTCACTTTGAAATTGATTCAATTGAGCCGGAAATTAAGGCGTTAAAGCAAGCAATTGAGGATAACACAGCGTTACTTGGTGAATTGAAAGTAACGGATGCTGAAAACGGCAATCATGCGATTGAAAAGCGCATTGATCATTTGTATGATGTGATGCAAGCGGAAATCGATGCTAAGGCCATTGTTGATCAGCGACAAGCAGAGATTAGTAAGTTTTTGACGCACGCTATGAATCAGAATCATCACTTACAAATCGAGTTGGATCGGTTAGCTCAAAGCTATACATTAAATAATGGCGAAGTCGAACGGACGCGTGAACTAAATGAACAATTAAAGACGATTGAATCTGTTTATCAGGCGGACACAACGGCCATTACTAGTAAGCAAGCCATTTTTAGTGAGATTGCGGCCCACTTTGCGGAACAAGATGAGCAACTGAAGGGAATTGAAGAAGAGCAGGTTGCGATTAATAAAGGAGTTGCGAGTTTAACTGCTGAGGAATCCAAAGCACATGAAACGTTGCAACGGTTCGACTTCGAAATTCATGCGATCAAGCGGCAAGTTGAAAACTTAAACTTGCCCGGTTTGCCGAAAGACTACTTGGACTATTTCAAAGTTGTGGCTAAGGAGATTGAACGGCTCAATCATGATATTAATAAACTCGTGATTAACATGGACGATATCACGAAGCAGTTGATTGTGATTCAGGCGGACATGGCGACTTTGAAAGAAAAGACCAACGATTTAACGGATGCTGCCGTCATGGCGGAACAACTTCTGCAATACGCTAATCGTTATAAAACGAACCATGAAGAGGTGCAAGCTGCGAGTGTGGAGGCCCAACGGTTATTCACAGAAACGCATGACTATGCCCGGAGTTTAGAAGTAATTGCAACGGCGGTCGATAAAGTTGATCCGGGGTCTTATAAACGGATTGAAGACAGCTACTATGCTAATAAGCAAGCTGATAAGGGCACTGACAAGGCTTAGTAAAGTGTTCGTTTGATTTTAGTGGGTTGAAAAAACAGCTGGTGGTGATTGTTAGATAACAACTACCAGCTGTTTTTTGATGGCCACTAACAAGCTAGGGACTGTTTGCCAGCTAAGCTGGGCAGGTAAGTCAAAACTAACTAAATTGGCGACCACCAGTCAGTTAATCTTAGTTTTGGAACAAAAGCTCTTGTTTCACTAGTAATATTTGGTATAATTGCAAAGAATTCTTATCGAAAGTAAGTGCAAAGCACACTTTCTTGGAAAGAGAAGGCGTAGTAATGATTTATTTTGACAATAGTGCGACGACGCAAGCTGCTCCCGCCGTACTTGAGACGTATACAACGGTTTCCCAGAAAATCTGGGGTAATCCGTCTAGTTTGCATAATTTTGGTGAAACGGCCTTTCATTTGTTGGAACAATCACGGCAGCAAATTGCTGATTTATTAGGTGTGCAGGGCCACGAAATATTCTTCACATCTGGTGGGACGGAAGGCGACAACTGGGTCTTGAAAGGGACCGCGATTGAAAAGCGGGCCTTTGGGAAACATCTGATCACCACGGCGGTAGAGCATCCTGCTATTCATAATTCGATGGAACAATTAAAAGAACTCGGTTATGAAGTGACTTATCTACCCGTCGATCAGGAAGGCCGCATCAACGTGGCGGACTTGAAAGCGGCAATTCGACCTGACACGATTTTAGTGTCAACGATGGCGGTCAATAACGAAATTGGTACGATTCAACCCCTACTTGAGGTGGCTGAACTACTGAAACAATACCCGAAGATTCATTATCACATTGATGCGGTTCAAGGTATTGGCAAGGGAATTCAGAACATGATCATGAATGACCGGGTTGATTTCGTGACTTTTTCCGGCCACAAGTTTCATGCGACGCGTGGTGTTGGCTTTATTTATGCTCGCAATGGTCGGAAGCTAGCACCATTAATGAATGGTGGCGGCCAGGAAAGTAACTGGCGTTCTGGAACTGAAAACTTACCAGCAATTGCCGGCATGGCAAAGGCCCTGCGGCTGTTACTCACGGATGAAGCGGATAAGGTGGCACGTGAACGGGCCATCAAGCAGCGAATCTACGAGCACATTAAGTCATTGCCGAAAGTGACCATCTTTAGCCAACCAACAGCTGGTTTTGCACCCCACATTTTATGTTTCACAATCAATGGCGTGCGGGGTGAAACCATCGTTCACGCATTTGAAGACCAAGGTATTTATATCTCAACGACGAGTGCTTGTTCATCGAAGAAACACTTAGCTTCTAGTACGCTAATGGCGATGCATGTGCAAGAAAACATTGCGACGAGTGCTGTGCGGGTGAGTCTTGATGAGCATAATACGTTGGCAGAAGCTGATCAGTTTATTAAAGTCTTTGATCAGCTTTACCAAAAATTCTCTAAAATTAATGCAGACGCATAACGGAAAGGAACTTGTTCATGCAGTACACTGAAATTATGGTGCGTTATGGTGAACTATCGACCAAGGGTAAAAACCGGCGGAACTTTATTGATAGTTTGGGCCGTAACGTACGCAAAGCGTTGCACGACTTTCCAGAACTAAAGGTTCACGCGAACCGTGACCGGATGCACATCATGTTAAATGGTGAGGATGCCGATAAGGTCATGGGACGTTTGAAGTTAGTTTTTGGAATTCAGAACTTTTCACCAAGTATTCGCGTTGATGCCGAGATGGATGCCGTTTATGAAACGGCGATCGCGATGGTCAAGGCTCAGTTTGAACCGGGCATGACTTTCAAAATCAATACACGGCGTTCTGACCATCATTTTGAATACGATACAAATCAGATCAATGATATGGTCGGGGGTCAGATCTTAGACCACGTTGACGGGATTCAAGTTAAGATGAAAAATCCGGACATTGTGTTGCGGGTCGAGGTTCGATTAAACGGTATTTTCTTATCATCAGAAACGATTCAGGGCGCCGGTGGATTGCCCGTCGGCACAGCCGGCAAGGGTATGCTGATGCTTTCTGGTGGGATTGATTCACCAGTTGCCGGCTACCTTGGCATGAAGCGTGGTGTGGACATGGAAATGGTCCATTTCTTCAGTCCACCATACACGAGTGAACAGGCGTTAGCGAAGGCTAAGCAGTTAGCGTCAACGCTAGCGAGTTATTCGGGTAGTGTGAAATTTATTCAGATTCCATTCACTGAGATTCAAGAAGAAATTAAAGAAAAAGTGCCTGAAGGTTATCTGATGACCGTTCAACGGCGCCTGATGATGCGTTTGATGGACGCTATCACGCGTCAACGGCATGGTAAGGCGATCTTTAATGGTGAATCATTAGGGCAAGTGGCCTCACAGACGATGGATAGTATGATTGCCATCAATGATGTGACCACCTTACCCGTCTTGCGTCCAGTGATTTCCATGGATAAGACGGAAATTATCAAAATTGCCGAAGATATCGATACCTATGATTTGTCGATCATGCCATTTGAAGATTGTTGTACGATTTTTGCACCGCCAGCACCAAAGACGCACCCCAAGCTAGACCGTTCACGGTCCTACGAAGAACGGATTGATGTCGAAGGCTTGATGGAACGAGCTTTAGCCGGCGTTAAAACGACTGAGATCAAACCAGGCGAAAATTATTTAAATGCCCAAGAAGATGTTTTTGCTGAACTACTATAGGTCAAAGATCAATTAAATCAGTAATACCCAAAACGAGTATGCCGTGATAAGGGCTGCTCGTTTTTTGGACGACTCAAAGCCGACTTGTTATTAAAGCAAGTGCTTGCTATTGACAACATCAGCTTGTCGTGTAAAGTCAAGCTGAATTGTGGGCCATGATTAGCCAATCGACTGTGTGCCTTTGGTGACGATAAATTCAGTTTGAATCGAATACTGGCATTCAGTTGACGGTAAATTAAGCTTTCAGTACTAAAATGTGGCCAAACGATTGGATGTTCAAAATAAAGCCCGGTACTAAACCCGCAATGACTACTGATACCGAGGTAAGTGGTTGTTTATTAGTTATTCGAGTGGCTGACTGAAACGTATTCAATGACACTGAGATCTGTCTTGATTGCGCCAGCATACTCAGCCAACTTAATGGCCTGTTTTAAGCATGATTAATCCTAAATAATTAGTGTGGTGCTCAAAATGATAATTTGTGAGACGATTATTTGCGCGATAACTGAAATTGCGTTAAATTTAAGCTATACTAGTTCTATCACAATATTAGAAAACCATTAGTTATCGAAGGGGTGTTTTACGTGCAAGTATTATTTCATGATCAAGCGTTAGACTTAGTCGGTGAACCGTTGCAAGATGGTGACCAATTACCGAAGTTCAAAGTATTTACCACCCATGATGAGAAAATTAAGACCAAAGACTTATTGGGCAAACCAGTCTTATTAAGTGTGATGCCAGATATTGATACGCGCGTTTGTTCTATTCAAACGAAGAAGTTCAATCAACAGGCTGACAAGTACCCCCATGTTCAATTCTTAGCCATTTCCAATAACGCGGTTGCGGATCAAGCTGGCTGGTGTGCTAAGGAAGGTGTTAAGAACTTAACGGTGGCTTCTGACGAAGAATTATCTTTTGGTTACGCAACGAATCTTTACTTGCCCAATAATGGTACTTTGACGCGAGCGATTTACGTTGCTGATGCGGCCGGTAAAATCGTTTATCATGAAATCGTGCCAGATGTTAGTCATGAACCAAATTATGTGGCGGCCCTCGATGCTTTAAAACAATTCGAATAAGGATTGACGGCACTCAGGAAATTCATTACAATAGTGACAACTAGCAATGAGCAAGAGAGTAGCGGTAATTAACGTCAACAGAGAGAGCGTGATGAGTGGGACACGCTTGGCGGTTTAGCGTGAAGGTAACTTGCGAGCTGCTATTCTGAACTGTTTTAGTAGGAATAGCCGGACGGGATACACCGTTCGTTAACAACGATGTTTAAGTTGTAAAGCAATCACTTGTGATGGCTTTAAAATTAGGTGGTACCGCGAAGTCTATTCGTCCTAGTCTAATAGGATGAGTGGACTTTTTTAGTGCCAAGAGAAAGGATGTGCCCCAATGTCAGAAGAACCAACGACTGATATGCCAACTAAGTATGATCCGACCGCCGTGGAAGCGGGCCGTTATCAGACTTGGTTAGACCAAGATTTATTTAAGCCTTCGGGCGACAAGCAAGCTAAACCATATTCAATTGTGATTCCACCGCCAAATGTTACGGGTAAGTTGCATTTAGGCCATGCCTGGGATACCACATTACAAGATATTATTATTCGTCAAAAACGGATGCAAGGCTTTGACACCTTATGGTTACCAGGGATGGACCATGCCGGAATCGCCACGCAGGCGAAGGTTGAAGCCAAACTGCGCGAACAAGGGATCAGCCGTTATGATCTTGGCCGTGAGAAGTTTATTCAACAAGTTTGGGATTGGAAAGACGAATACGCGTCAATTATCAAGCAACAGTGGGCCAAGATGGGACTGTCATTAGACTATTCTCGTGAACGGTTCACCATGGATGATGGTCTTTCCGATGCGGTTAAGAAAGTCTTCGTTGATCTTTACAACAAGGGCTTGATTTATCGTGGTGAATATATCATCAACTGGGATCCTCAAGCACGGACGGCCTTGTCTGATATTGAAGTGATTCATAAGGATGATAAGGGTGCGTTCTACCACGTCAAGTACCCATTTGCTGACAAAGACTATACTTTCAATGGTAAGCATTACATTGAAATTGCCACGACCCGTCCTGAAACCATGATGGGCGATACCGCCGTTGCGGTTAATCCGAGTGATGACCGTTATAAGGAATTGGTTGGCAAAAAAGTCATCTTGCCATTAGCCGAACGTGAAATTCCAATTATTGCCGATGCGTACGTTGATCCAGAGTTTGGAACTGGGATGGTGAAGATCACGCCCGCCCATGATCCGAATGACTTTAAAGTCGGCAATCGGCATGACTTGAAGCGGATTAACACCATGAATGACGATGCCTCAATGAATGCCAACGCGGGTAAGTATGAAGGTATGGACCGGTTTGAAGCCCGTAAAGCGATGGTCAAGGATTTGGAAGACCAAGATTTGATGATTAACATCGACCCAATTGTGCATAGTGTTGGGCATTCAGAACGGACTGGCGTTCAGGTTGAAGCGCGCCTGTCAACACAATGGTTTGTTAAGATGAAGCCACTTGCTGAGCAAGCGTTGAAGAATCAAAAGACTGATAATAAGGTAGAATTTGTGCCTGATCGGTTTGAGGACACATTCAATCAATGGATGGATAATGTTCATGATTGGGTTATTTCACGGCAACTCTGGTGGGGACATCGGATTCCGGCCTGGTATAATAAGACGACCGGTGAAACGTATGTCGGTGTTGATGGGCCAAAAGATCCAGAAAACTGGGAACAGGATCCAGACGTGTTGGACACTTGGTTCTCAAGTGCACTCTGGCCATTTTCAACGATGGGCTGGCCAAACACTGATGCGGAAGACTTTAAGCGTTACTTCCCAACGGATACGCTGGTTACCGGCTATGATATTATCTTCTTCTGGGTATCACGGATGATGTTCCAGAGTTTGGAATTTACTGGCAAACGACCATTTAAGCACGTACTCTTACACGGTTTAATCCGTGATGAACAAGGTCGTAAGATGAGTAAGTCGCTCGGTAACGGGATCGATCCAATGGATGTGATTGAAAAGTATGGGGCCGATGCGTTACGCTGGTTCCTATCCAACGGCTCGACGGCTGGACAAGACGTGCGGTTTAGTTACACGAAGATGGATGCTGCCTGGAACTTCATTAACAAGATTTGGAACGCCAGTCGTTACGTTATCATGAATCTGGGTACCATGGCCAAACCGGAATTACCAGCTGCCAGTGACTGGACGTTAGCGGACAAGTGGATCTTAAGTCGCTTGAATGCAACGGTCAAACAAGTGACGACCACCTTTGATAAGTTTGACTTTGGTGAAGCTGGTCGGGCCCTATATAACTTTATCTGGAACGATTTCTGTGACTGGTATATTGAAATGAGTAAGGAAGTCTTGACCGGTGATGATGCGCAAGCTAAGGCTAATACCCAAAATGTGTTAGCGTATGTCTTGGATCAAATCTTACGGTTATTGCACCCAATTATGCCATTTGTGACCGAAAAGATTTGGTTATCGATGCCACACGTTGGTGAATCCTTAGTGGTGGCCGCTTATCCCGTTGACCATCCAGAATTTGATGATGAGACGGCTGAAAGTGATATGGCTTCACTTATTGAATTAATTACGGCCGTTCGGAGCATTCGAGCAGAAGCTAACGCGAAGATGTTATCAGCGGTTGACCTATTAATTAAGACGGACAACACCCGGTTACAAGCCGTTTTCAAAGCTAATGAAGATTATATTCAACGGTTTGCCCACCCGAAGACACTCTCAATTGGCGCTGACGTGGCTGCACCGAAGCTGGCGATGACGCAAGTGATCAGTGATGCGGAAGTTTACATTCCGTTAGCTGAACTGGTTGACCTCGACGAAGAAGTCAAAAAACTTGAAAAAGAACAAGCTAAATTTGAGAGCGAAGTCGCACGGGCGACGAAGAAGTTAGGTAATGAACGCTTTGTTGCCAATGCCCCTGAAGATGTCGTTAATAGTGAAAAAGAAAAGTTAGCGGATAATCAAACCAAGCTAGTAGCCTTGAAACAACGCTTAGTTGATATTAAGGCGCAAGCTTAATTCATAATAAAAGTTAACTGAAATGTTTGTTACTGGTAAAATGGTAATCGTCCCTGTTCTCGGGATGGTTACCATTTTATTGTTAATTTTTAAATATAAAGGCTCATTAGTCAGATAGATGATGAGCGACTAGTTAAATGATGATTAAAGCTGATTTATAGGAAGGAAGACCAACATGATTGAGACTTATTCGGCAGCGCTGGCATTTATTCACGGCCGAACGCAATTTAAAAAGGCCCCGACGCTCAGTCGGATGCGCCAATTCTTACACGAGTTAGGCGATCCACAGTTAAAAGTAACCGGAATCCACGTGGCCGGGACCAATGGTAAGGGCTCAACAGTTGCTAATTTGCGCGAATTGTTCATGGCGGATGGGTTAACGGTGGGAACCTTTACGTCACCATTTATTGTGCGCTTCAATGAACGGATTAGTGTTGATGGGATCCCGATTAGCGATGAAGAACTAGTCAGCTTGGTACAACGGATTCAACCGGTCGTTACTAAGCTTGACGCAACATTGCCAAGTGGGGGACCGACAGAATTTGAAATTATAACGGCGATGATGTTCCTGTACTTTGCGTCACAGCCCATTGATATTGCCATTGTTGAAGTCGGTTTGGGTGGTCTGTATGATTCTACCAATGTCTGGACACCCGTAGTTAGTGTGGTTACGACAATTGGTTATGATCACATGCAGATTTTAGGTCATACGTTGACGGCCATTGCAACTCAAAAAGCAGGAATTATAAAAACGCAGGTGCCAGTAGTCGTCGGTAAGCTACCCGCTGAGGCGCAGGCAGTGATGGTTACAACGGCGAAGAAGCAACAAGCGCCGTTGCAGACGTTGGGAGTGGACTTTAGAACCAAATTATTACCGCCTCAAGGTTGGCAAGAACGGTTTAACTTTGACGGTTTAGACGAACATTTTAAGGACCTGACCACACCACTGCTTGGAGATTATCAAGTTGATAATGCGGCAGTAGCCATCGCGGCTTATTTGACTTATCATCAACGGGTCCAGGTCCCCGTGGTAGTCCGTGACGTCAAAACAGCTTTGGCTAAGACGCGATGGCCCGGTCGCTTTGAGCGATTGAATCAGGAGCCACTGATTATGATCGATGGCGCCCATAATGAGCCGGCGATAACGGAACTCGCGACCACCCTGAGTGAGCGTTTTGGGCAACAAACTGTTTATGTCATCTTTGCGGTTCTAGCGGATAAACAACATCGGCAAATGATACAGACGTTAGGAGCGCTACCTAATGTCCGCTTACGGTTGACTCAATTTGAAGGCCCTAATGCCAAGCGTCAAGCCACTGACCCCGCAATGTTGGCCGATGAAATGCCAGGTGGACGGACGGCTGAAATTTTTGATCATTGGCAGACGGCACTGATGCAGACGTTGCAAGAAATGTCGAGTGAGGATGCGCTGCTACTGACAGGTTCGTTGTATTTTATTAGTGAGGTGCGGGCCTACTTTAAAGATAATGATGATCAGACTACCGACTAAGCTGTATCGTGACTAGTGTTTGAACAGAAGCAAGTCTGACATAGTAAGGAAAAGTTCTCATGGACCGATAGTGACGTTAATAAAATGTCATAAAAATAGCGGGGAAAAATGGTTACCGCGACAGTTTGCGAAACTACTAGTTAGAAGGGGTGGTTTCAATGACGGTTATTAGTGAAGAACAATTACCAACAATCCAAGTTCGTGAATTAGTGCGGGCCTACTTTACAACATTCTTACCAAGGGATGCGGTCAGTGCTGCTACGCAAGCCTTTGAGCGTGAGTATCCACTCGAAGACGCTGTGGAGTGGTTACACGAATCATCAGAAAATCCGTTGTGGCATGGTCTGATCATTGCACTTCGCTGTGGTCAGTTATTACCGCGACCGAGTCGTTTGATTTTAGGTCAAGTTTATGGAAGCGAGCAGTTGGGAGCTGTGTTAGCCCGAGATTTTGCTAACTTAGAACAGGAGCAGTTACAATTATTATGTCTAGATACTAAAAATCAAATTATCAAGCGGCAAGTTATCTTTCAAGGGACTCTTAATAGTTGTCCAGCGCAGCCACGGGAAATTATTAAGGTGGCGCTGACAACGTTGACAGCCCGCATCGTGATTGCACACAACCATCCGAGTGGGGATGTGACGCCGTCGAAAAAAGACGTTGAATTTACAAAGCGGCTACAACTAGCTTGTGAAGTCGTCGGGTTACCACTTCTGGACAGCTTCATTATCGGTGTAACCGATTACTTCAGCTTTGCCGAACAGGGGTTGTTAAATTGTAATACGGATTCGTAATAGAATGTGGTAAAATAACGGGGTTAGGACCGATAATTTATTCGGCCTGATCGCGTTTTTTGTTAAATTTTATCTAAGTTAAATAGTGGGACTGTATTTTTCATTAATTTACGGTATGCTAGGATTCAGGCAATGCTTTTTTAATGCAGTGCGACTATGCTATAATACTTACTATTATGACTAAATAAAAAATTAAATTTGTTAATGATGAAGGGATGAATGTAGTGTTCGGATTTGGGACAAAAAATATCGGGATCGATCTCGGTACTGCCAACACAATTGTGTACGTTGACGGCAAGGGCATCGTATTACGGGAACCGTCCGTAGTTGCGAAGAACACGAAGACTGGCGAAATTGTATCAGTCGGTTCTGAAGCACGGGATATGATTGGGAGAACACCAGCAAGTATTGTGGCAATTCGACCAATGAAAGATGGGGTCATTGCGGACTACGATACGACCGTTGCGATGATGAAATACTTTATTCAAAAGACACTTGGCCGTTCTAACGGTAAGCCATACGTGATGGTCTGTGTACCAAGTGGTGTGACGGAAGTTGAAAAGCGTGCTGTCATCGATGCTACGCGGGTAGCCGGTGCCCGGGATGCGTACGTCATTGAAGAACCATTTGCTGCTGCAATTGGCGCTGGGTTACCAGTCATGGATCCAACGGGTAGCATGGTGGTTGATATTGGTGGTGGAACGACGGATGTTGCCACGATTTCATTAGGTGGCATCGTATCAAGCCGTTCAATTCGAATGGCCGGTGATAAAATTGACGACTCAATTATTTATCATGTTCGGCAGAAGTTTAACCTTTTGATCGGTGAACGCACAGCTGAACAACTCAAAATTGACTGTGGCTCTGCTTCCTTAGAAGCTGCTGAGGACTTAGAAGGCTCAACGATTCGTGGGCGTGACCTCTTATCTGGTTTACCAAAAACGGTTGAGATTTCATCTGTAGATGTTTCGGAAGCCATTCAAGAAGTCGTCTCCGAGATTATTTCAGCTATTAAAGAAACCCTCGAAGAAACTTCTCCAGAAATTGCCTCTGACGTAATTGACCACGGGATTGTTTTGACCGGTGGTGGTGCCTTATTGAAGAATCTTTCTGAAGTGATTGCAGATGAAACCAAAGTACCAGTTTTCATCGCGAACGAACCCCTCGACTGTGTTGCCGTTGGGACGGGTGAATCACTCAAGAGCATCGACGTTATGAAAAAGCGATAACAGGTGAGCGGGAAGACGTCTTCCCGCTTATTTATTGTTAAATCATTGAATTTTCGACCGGGGGTTCATTATGCAAAAGTTTTTTTCTAACCGAAAACTAGTGATTGCGATCGTCGTGTTCATTATTAGTTTCGGCTTGATGAGTGTCTCAGTAGCCATTCGTGATAAAAAATCGACACCACCGTTAATCCAACAATTTGGTAACGATGTGGCCGGTGCGGTTGACCGGGTGATTGCTTGGCCAGTCAATGGCTTACAAAGTGCGACCAACTCAGTTTCTGATTTGCTGAACACCTATCAAGAAAATCAGAAATTGAAGAAGCAAGTTGACCAATTAGCGCAAGCCAAAGTTAGTGCGCAGACGACACGTGCGGAAAACAAGCAATTACGTCAGCAATTGAAATTAAATAATTCGTTATCCGATTACACGACGGTGACTGCCAATGTCTTGACACGGACGCCTTCTTCTTGGATGAATCAACTCGTGATTTCAAAAGGTGCGACGGCCGGTGTGAAGAAGAATATGCCAGTAATGTCGCAAAAGGGCTTGATTGGCCGGGTCGTGGAAGTTAACCAAACGAATTCTAAAGTTGAATTGATTTCAAATACCAGTTCGTCTTCGAACAAGTTTGCCATTCAAATCACCAATAGTGCTGGTAAAACGGTTAACGGAATTATTTCAGGCTATGATAAGAGTAGTAATCTCTTAGAGATGGGTTCCGTGACGTCCAATGTTAAAATTAAAAAGGGCGATAAGGTTGTGACTAGTGGGTTAGGTGGTAATACACCAAAGGGCCTGTATGTCGGAACGGTTGCCAGTGTTAAGCAAGATGATTATGGACTGGCATCTGAAGTCGAGATCACACCCGCAGCGGACCTCAGCGATTTGACAGTTGTGACGGTTGCTGAGCAATAGGAGGTGCAACGGTGCGTTACTCAAGATTAAAGATTATTTTTCCAATTGGGTTATTTGTTGCACTCTTTTTAGATGGATCAATTTCAAACGTTTTTGCTAGTAAACTATTTAGTTATCCATATGCCAGTGTCATACACTTAGTCTTATTGTGGATCGTATTTGCTGTCTTTTTGGATGATCGTGATAATCTATCGGTTGGAATTTGGTCGGCATTCGTGGGCTTGGTATTTGACTGGTATTATACTGGAATTTTGGGTGTTTACATGATTGGTTTACCGCTAGTGGTTTATTTATGTCGGCAAATCAAACCATGGTTGGATTTGAATTTTTTGACGTTACTAATGATTTATATTATTAATTTGACCATTTTAGAAGCATTTACGTACATTTGGTATACCATGAGTCACGTGATTTCAAGTGGCTTAGCGGACTTTGCCGTGTACACGCTAGGACCGACAATTGCGGTCAACCTAGCAATCTTTGTCATATTATATTATCCAATGCGTCGGTTATATCTGAGTGTTAATTAGTCGGCAGAAAGGAATTCTAACATGCAGCAGAGTGTGGTTTTAAAGGCCAGTAATGATGGCTACGAATTGATCTTACGGCAAGAAGCAAGTTTCGATGATATTATGGTCGACTTGAAAGTCTTGTTGGATCGGTTACAGGCCGATAATACGACTGATAAACAAATCTCGTTTGATCTAGATACGGCTAGTCGGTTATTGACGGCGGAACAAAATCAAAAAGTAACGCAGTTGATTCAACAATACCCGTTATTTAGCATTCATAAATTAACGGCTAATGTTATTTTGACGGCGGATGCTTTAGCGATGATTGAACGTGATACGGTGCATCTGGTCAATCAGATCATTCGTAATGGTCAGGTCGTTGAGATTACGGGGGACGTGTTGTTCTTCGGTAAGATTCATGAGGGTGGGGTACTCCGGGCAACCGGCAGTATCTTTGTGATGGGTGAGGTTAATGGTGCCCTTGAAGCCGGTTATCCAGATCATAATGATGCGGTAATCGTCAGTCCCTTAGCGACCGTACCGCGAGTCCGAGTTGGTGAATTGTTAGAATTAGTTGACCTTGAAAAAGTTGTTGATGGGACCAACGTGGTCTACATTAATGATATTCAGGCGTTAGACTACCAGCCGCTCCAGCAATTAAAACGGGTACGACCGAAGCTATTTACTCGAAATGGAGGACGTGTTTGATGGGAAAAGCAATTGTCATCACCTCTGGTAAGGGTGGGGTCGGTAAAACGACCACAACGGCCAATTTAGGGACGGCCCTTGCTTTGATGGGCAAGAAAGTTTGCTTAGTAGATTTAGATATTGGATTACGAAATTTGGATGTTATTTTAGGCCTCGACAACCGGATCCTCTATGATATTGTGGATGTAGTTGCCGGTCGAGCTCAGTTACGACAAGCTTTAGTGAAAGATAAGCGGTTTGATGACTTATTGTTCCTATTGCCAGCTGCTCAAAATGCGGATAAAGATTCGCTTAATCCAGACCAAGTACGGACGATTGTAGACGAGTTGAAACCAGATTTTGACTATGTCTTGCTAGATTGTCCAGCGGGGATCGAACAAGGCTTCATGAATGCGATTGCGGGGGCTGATGCGGCCATTATCGTTTCGACACCCGAAATCTCAGCTATTCGAGATGCGGATCGGGTCGTCGGCTTGTTGGAACAGTATCCGTTAGCGGAAGCGCCCAAATTAGTAATTAACCGAATTCGGACGCGCATGATGCAAGACGGTGAGACGATGGATATTGATGAAATTACGCATCACCTGTCGATCGACTTGCTAGGGATCGTTTTTGATGATGATGCCGTGATTCGGACTTCGAATAACGGGGAACCGATTGTCTTGGATCCTAAAAATCCGGCGTCACAAGGCTACCGAAATATTGCGCGACGCATTGAAGGCGAAACGGTGCCATTAATGAATTTAGATACTCCTAAACCAGGGGTGTGGTCGCGGATTGCTGGAATTTTTCACCGTAATAAATAAAAAAAACCTTGACGGTTGCTTCATTTTCGATTAGTATGAATGCAACATAAAAAAACAGGGAACAGAAGAGTAGTTGTGAAGATCTTGTCTAGCGAGTTATCGGTGATGGAAAGATAACCAAGGTTTACAACGAACCACATCTGTGAGTTGAATGGCTGAAGTTAGTAAGCTGTTCCGGTTGGCCTCGTTAGCGGCGGAGTTTAGTGATAAACTCGTTGAGATTAGTTGTGTGAGCAACTAGTGAATATGAGGTGGAACCGCGATTAAATCGTCCTCTTAGGTAATTTGGCCTAAGGACGATTTTTTTGTTATCACAAAACTCCCTGAGGTAGTAACTGTGAAGTTATTACGAAGTGAGGTGGCACCACGGATAACCGTCCTCTTGAGTATTCGACTCAAGGGGACTTTTTTGTTGGGGCGGATTATGACGGATTAGTGGACGCAGCATCATGTGAACTGTAAATTTGGGAGGGAAAGCACATGCACTATATTTTAGAAATTTTGCCATCATTACTATCAGGTGCCATTATGACACTGAAAATCTTTATTTGGACCTTGATTGGGTCACTACCGTTAGGGTTAGTTGTTGGTCTCGGACTAATGTCTAATTTCAAACCACTGCAATGGTTGTTGCACTTCTACGTGTGGTTAATGCGGGGGACGCCGTTACTGCTACAATTGATTTTCGTTTTTTATGGTTTACCGTTGATTGGAATCGTCTTTCCTCGTTATTACGCGGCGTTGTTCGCATTTATCTTAAACTACGCGGCTTACTTTGCGGAAATCTTCCGGGGGGGCTTACAGTCAATTGATAACGGTCAGTATGAAAGTGCCCGGGTTTTGCGGTTGAGTTATTGGCAAACTATTCGTAAGATCGTAATTCCCCAAGTGATTAAAATTGTTTTACCGTCAGTGGGTAATGAAGTGATTAACTTAGTCAAAGATTCTTCGTTAGTTTATGTCATTGGTTTAGGGGACTTATTACGAGCTGGTAACGTAGCGACAGCGCGAGACGTCACCTTAGTACCCTTAGTGCTAGTTGGGGTCATTTACTTAGCACTGACAGCCGTGACAACGTTTGTCCTTGGACGAGTTGAAAAACACTACAGTTACTGGAAATAGGGAGGCCATCACATGTTAGAACTCAAAAATATTACAAAAAGTTTTGGTACGCGAACGATTATTAAGAATTTGAATTTAACCGTAAAAGATGGTGAGATTCTGAGTATTGTGGGTCCTTCTGGTGCAGGTAAGACGACGTTATTGCGTTGTATTACGGGACTTGAAAAGGTCAATGCCGGTGAATTTTTAGTCGATGGGCAACCATTTGACCCGTATACTAATCGGAGCAACGATAGTGTTATCGGCGTCGTTTTTCAAAATTTTGAACTGTTTCCAAATTTAACGGTGATGCAAAATATTACCTTAGCACCAACAACGGTATTAAAGCAGTCGGCTGCGGCCGCCGAAGAACAGGCTCAGACGCTATTAGACCGGTTGGACTTAGGTGATCATGCTGACCAGTATCCATATCAGCTATCTGGGGGGCAAAAGCAGCGAGTCGCCATTGCCCGAGCGTTAGCAATGAAGCCGAATGTTTTATGTTATGATGAGCCAACCTCGGCACTTGATCCGAACTTACGGCAAGAAGTTGAAAAGTTGATCTTAGGTTTAAAAGCTGATGGTATGACCCAAATCGTGGTCACTCATGATTTGACCTTTGCTGAAAATATTGCGGATGAAATGTTCCACGTTGAACCAACCAATAAGCAGTAGGGGGCGTCAGGATGAAGAAAAGATTATTCGTACTAAGTCTGCTTGTCGTGATGCTCTTAGGGATGACAACGACGTTAAGTGGCTGTGGTCAAAGTGTGACCAAGCGAGCTGACACACAAGATACGTGGGCTAAGATCAAAAAACGAGGCTACGTGGTGGTTGGTTTGGACGATAGCTTTGTACCGATGGGGTTCCGAGAGAAATCTGGTAAGCTGGTCGGTTATGATATCGACCTTGCTCGGGCAGTCTTTAAACAATACGGTATTAAGGTCAGTTTCCAAACAATTGATTGGTCCATGAATGCAACTGAGCTACGTAATGGCACGATTGATTTGATTTGGAATGGTTATACGAAAAATCCGCAGCGGGAAAAAGTTGTAGCTTTTAGTAATACTTATTTAAAGAATAAGCAGGTACTCGTTTCTTTAAAGAAAAATCATATTAGTTCATTTAATGATATGACGGGTAAGACGCTGGGGGTTCAGTCAGGTTCTTCAGGCTATGAGTCACTGGAAAACAATCCCAAATTGTTGAAGGATAAGATTGCCAAAAAGACACCGGTTCAATATGATACCTTCACGAATGCGTTTCTCGATCTGAATGCGGGCCGAATCAAAGGACTTTTGATTGATAGTGTTTATGCGAACTATTACATTAAACATGAAGCTAACTCGGCAGATTACCAAGAAACCCAGGGAACTTTTAAGTCGGAAGATTTTGCAGTCGGAATGCGTAAGGGTGATAAAACGATGCAGCGTAAAATCAATGCGGGCTTAAAAAAATTGAAGGCTAACGGAACGTTAGATAAAATTAATAAGAAATGGTTTGGAAATCAGAAGGTTGAGAATTAATAACCATGGGTGGTAACAGTTGTTAAGTGCAACCGGTATGAGTCAAAAAGCTAACATTGGGTTCTTAACAGCAATGTGAATGGGCTTTCTAAGAATGTAGCAGGTTCTTGGAAAGCCTATTTGGACGTTTGTTCAGATGGTTGCTCGACCAATCGATATCGCTAGTAGTGGCCATTCAGTAGCCATTCGTGTGGCAATCACAACTTGTTTGGTGTTAATGTCCCCGTGCTTGCTACGACAACGGACTAATATCAAGGCCTAGCCCATTTGCCACCTAGTCTTGGAAGTTGAAATAGCCGAATCATTGCTGAGGAATAACAATCTAACTCACAGGCGCCCTTAACAATGACTAATGGTTAAAACATGATGGCAAAAAATATCCGGCTAGCAATTGCCAGTCGGATATTTTATTTATGATGAATTAATTAAAAAATTCTTTGTATAACGCAATTACGGCCTGATTAGCATCGTTATCGTGGACCCCGAACATAATGGAAATTTCGGAAGCACCTTGGTTGACCATAATCAATTTAATGTCATCGTTGGCTAATGCAGTTGCGGCACGTGACATAATGCCGACACGGTTACGCATGTTTTCCCCAACCAACATCAAGATTGAATAGTCGTGGGTAAAGTAGATTTCATCAGGATTAATTGCCGCTGAAATTTCGGCAACTAGTGTTTTTTCTAATTCAGGTGTTAACTGGTGTTCATCAAAAATAATGGTTAAATCATCAATCCCAGATGGCATGTGTTCATAACTGATATGATGGTTTTCTAAAATTGTCAGAATTTTACGGCCCAGGCCAACTTCTTTATTTAATAAATACTTACGTAAGTATAGTGAACAAAAGCTAGAGGAACTGGCGATCCCTGTGACGGGGTAGTGGGGATTGGGTTCACGAGTTGATTTAATCAAAGTTCCTGGTGCCTCAGGATGATTTGTATTTTTGACATTGACAGTAATGTTACCTTCGATAGCAGGAATCAAGGCTTCATCGTGAAAAACGGAAAAGCCGGCATAGGATAGCTCACGCATTTCGGTAAACGTCATTTCATTAATGGCTGCTGGCTTAGCGACCAAGTTAGGATTGACTGCGTATATCGCATCGACATCGGTAAAATTCTCGTAACGTTCGGCGTGAACCCCCCGGGCAACGATCGCACCGGTAATATCGGAGCCACCACGTGAAAAAGTACAAATTTGGCCGTTGCGATTGTAAGCGAAGAAACCAGGAATCACTAAAATCTGTTCACTGTCGGCCCACTTAGCAAGTTGGTCATAGCTACTCTTGATAATCTGAGCATCGTCGGGAACATCAGTGACTACCATGCCAGCTTCTTTAGGATCAAGATAGCGCGCGTTGAGGCCGCTTCGCTGAAAGACGGCGGCGACCAGTTGCGCGTTGAGCCGTTCACCATGCGCCTTGAAAGTGGCCATTAAATAGGTATTATCAGCGTATGTTTGCTTCGGTAAATTACGAATGGTTTCAAAAATTGGGGTCAATTGGGTTTCGGGCACGTTAAAGCCGTGGCCAATTTCGGCATAACGGTCAATGATGGACGCAACGACTGCCTGTGTATCCTGATGATGAATCGTTTGACGCGCATATTGAATAAGCAAATCGGTGACCTTGGTGTCGCCATCGAACCGTTTACCTGGTGCTGACACAATTACATATTTACGTTGTTGATCAGCTTCGACGATTGAGAGGACTTTTTGCAGTTGTTGACTACTAGCGAGTGAACTGCCACCAAATTTAATTACTTTCACATTAACCGCTCCTTAATTTAATCAATAATGAAAAGAATAGCAGACAAAACGCGACTTGGCAATGATATTTGCCACTCACGAGAATTTAATTTAATTGCGAGAATAGATCATTTACTGACCAGAATGCTTAAATTTAAAAAACAATAGGACGGAAAGTTGCGTCAATCCGGCCTTTCGCTTATTATTTATTACATATGCAAGGAGGAAACATGTTGCAAACTCAGTTAGCAAAAGGGGTCCAATTGACGACGGTTAAGAGTCATCAATTTAAAACCAACCAAATTATTATTAATTTCCGCGCACCGCTTGCGCGTGAGACAATTACCCAGCGGGCGTTACTATCGAACTTATTAGAAACGAGCGCTGCCGATTATCCGGATCAACGGGCGTTAGCCAATGCATTGGCTGCCATGTATGGCGCTGCGTTTGGTGCGGGTGTTAGTCGTAAGGGACCAACACATAATTTACAATTAGCCATTACCGTTGCTAATGAACGCTATTTGGCGACTGATCAGCCGTTGACGAATCAAGCCATTCAATTTTTGCAACGGGTCATTTTACGACCACTGGCTGCTGGTGGCCAATTTGACCAAGCAACGTTTGATCGCCAAAAGACGAACTTGGAAGCGGCTATTAAGTCGGTTGCGGATGACAAACAGTATTATGCTGCCCAACAGCTCAATGCAGCACTGTTTGCTGATGAACCAGCTCAACAAGTTCCAAGTTACGGCACAGTTAATGATTTGACGGCAATTAATGCTTACAGCTTATATAATTACTATCAAATGATGATTCAAGATGATCAAATTGATATTATTGTAACGGGTGATATTGATGAGGCAGCTATTTTGACGCAGTGGCAACAGGCTGGCTTTGAAGACCGCCCAACTGGACGGCCCCGGCCATTTTATCAACATCATAATACGAAGCAATACGTTGAAGTAAGTGAACAACAAGCGCTTAGTCAGGCCAAACTGAATTTAGGTTATGACTTACCAGTCTTTTATCGTGGTAATCATTATTACGCGGCCTTGGTCTTTAACGAATTATTTGGTGGGTCCCCACTATCTAAGCTATTCATGAATGTACGTGAGAAAGCAAGTCTCGCGTACTATGCTAGCAGTTCGTTAGATACCTTCCGTGGTGTTCTCAAGGTGCAAGCTGGGATTGATGGTAAGAATCATGATCAAGTACTGGCAATTATTGCGGCCCAACTGACGGCGATTCAGACTGGCGATTTTACAGATGATTTAGTAGCGCAACTTAAACTGGGCTTGATTAATGATTTTGAATCGAGCTTAGATAGTCAGCGGACATTCGCAGTTCAGGCATTAATCGATGATTTAACGCAACAGCATGTCACGGATACTGAATGGTTAACGCAGATTCAAAATGTTACGCGTGAGCAGATTATTGCAGTCGCAAAGATGGTGACCCTGAATAATGGGTTCTTCTTGAGTGGGGTAACCGCATGAAAGTAAAAAAATATGATCAATTTAATGAAAGCTGTTATCAAGCCAAGTTAGACAACGGGTTGACCGTCACGTTATTACCTAAGGCTGGCTATCATAAGACGTACGCCACCTTTACAACGAATTATGGCTCGATCGACAATACCTTTGTACCGGCGGGTAGCACTGAAATGCAACGTTTCCCGGATGGTATTGCCCATTTTTTGGAGCATAAGATGTTTGAAAAGGAAGATCATGATGCCTTTCAAACTTTTGGTCAGTATGGTGCGAGCGCAAACGCTTTTACGAGTTTTACGAAGACGAGTTATTTATTTTCGGCAACCCGTCACTTGCAAGCCAATCTCATGACCTTACTGGATTTTGTTCAGGATCCATACTTTACACCAGCAACGGTTGATAAGGAAAAAGGTATTATTGGGCAAGAAATTGAGATGTATGATGATGATCCAAGTTGGCGGTTGTATTTTGGCATGATTGGCAATTTATATCCGAACCATCCACTGCAGTACGATATTGCGGGGACTACGGATTCAATTGCTAAGATTACAGCTGATGACTTGTACGCGGCGTATCGGACATTTTATCATCCCGAGAACATGACGTTGTTTGTGGTTGGCCATTTTGACCCGGATGAAGTATTAGGGTGGATCAAGACTAATCAAGCAGCGAAGAATTTTACGGCCTTTCAACCGATTGCACGTAAAATTCCTGAAACCGTTACGGATGGGCATGATATTATTCCTTACCGAACGATTGATATGCCGGTCAATCGGGCCAAATCAATCGTTGGTGTCAAGGGATTAGTGCCGATTGAAGCGGGCGCAGCGGCCTTAAAGTATCGCGCAGCGGTCAATGTTTTACTAGAGTTATTATTTGGTGATACTTCGGCCGATTATTTACGCTTATATGATCAAGGAATCATTGATGATACGTTTGGGTATGATTTCGAATTACAGTCCGGCTTTAATTTTGTGACCTTTAGTGGTGAGACGGATGATCCCGCAAAATTTGATGCGGCCATCATTGACGTGTTGGAAAATTGGCGGACAGCCGTTGTTGATCAAGAAGCAACGTTGGCATTAGTGAAAAAGGAAATGATTGGCCGCATTGTCTTCATGGCGAACTCCTTAGAAGCTATCGCGAACCGGTATGATCAACGATTATTTGGGACGGCCACTATTTTTGATGAGCCAGCCGTAATTGATCACTTAACGCTGGCCGATTTGCAGACGGTTGCTGAACAATTACTGACTTCTCAAGCTATTAGTGAGTATCAAATTCGACCACAGGCAAAGAGTTAAGGAAATCTGAAATTTAATGGTCACGGGGCTGCTAAATTTAGTTGCTGTGATATACTATTAACCGTAAGATTTTGAAAATAGACTTAGGGTGGAGAAAAAGTCAATGAGTGAAAATAACGAAGAAACAACAACGATTGGGGCGCGCTTAAAGGCTGCTCGGACAGCGAAGGGCCTGACCATTGATGATTTGCAACAAATCACCAAGATTCAGAAGCGTTACTTGATTGCAATCGAAGATGAACAGTTTGATAAGTTGCCAGGTGATTTTTATGTGCGGGCGTTTGTTAAACAATATGCAGATACTGTTGATTTGGATGGTAACGCCTTGTTAGAGGAATATCGTGACCAATTACCAAGTGTTCACGCTGAAAACATCGTTGAAAATGTTGATGAAGTTCAACCTACCCGGGTTGCGAGTCGTGAACAGCCCACTTCACCAGCTAGTCGGGTGCGCAACTATTTACCAACAATCATTGTCACAGCTATCGTGGTTTTGATTTTGTTATTTATTTGGTTTATGGCGGTCCGGACCCACGCTGGTTCGAGTTCTAGTACGAGTGCCGACAACTCTTCGGTACAAGTTTCGAGCTCTAAAAAGAAATCAAGTTCATCGAAAGCTAGCTCGTCAGCTAAAACTAGTTCTAAAGCTGCTTCTACCAAGGAACAAAGCATTAAAGCTGACGGTAGTAGCGATACAGCCTTTACTTTGACGAATGGGGCGGATAAGAATAAAGTAGTGATCAAGTCTACTAAGGCTGCTTGGACCTCCGTCACCACTAATGGAACACAAACTTGGCAAGGAACGTTGAAGGCGGATGGGTCACATACGCTAACGTTACCAAGCAATGCTAAGACGGTTAAGTTCCAGTTTGGGAACGCAACTGCCACGACCGTAACCATCAATGGTAAGACGTTCAACTTTAATCCGAAAAACAGTACGTCACAAGTTCGAACGATTACTTTAACCATCAAATAACGTTGCGGAGGAGGCTGGTACTTTGAATTTACCTAATAAATTAACGGTGTTTCGGATTATTCTGATTCCAGTTTTTATTCTTATTATGGTGCTACCCCTTAATTGGGGGCAAGTTGTGTGGGCTGGAACAACGATTCCAGTTACCCAAGTGGTGGCAACAGTTATTTTTGCGATTGCTTCATTAACTGATTTAGCGGATGGTAAAATCGCGCGGGGCCAACATTTAGTGACTAACTTTGGGAAGTTTGCGGATCCACTGGCGGATAAGATGTTAGTGATGACCGCCTTTATCATACTAGTGCGGATGAATGCAGCCCCTGATTGGGTTGTGGCGATTATTATGTGTCGGGAATTAGCTGTGACAGGATTACGCCTATTAATCGTTGAAAATAATGGTCAAGTGATGGCAGCTGCGATGCCTGGGAAGATTAAAACAACCACACAAATGATTGCAATTATCTTCTTGTTATTGAACAATGTGTTGTTTGCGGCTATTCACGTTCCGTTTGCCTTAATTATGTTATATATCTGCTTATTCTTTGTGATATATTCTGGCGTTGATTATTTTGTTCAGAATCGTGACGTTTTTGCAGATGGGTTTAAATAAAGTTAATAGTAAGCGCCACCCTGAGTATTGCGCTTAGGGTGGCGCTTTTACTCACGATTAGGATTGGATTACTGAGGTAAAATGTGCAATCTTTTTAATGGGGTCACCCGTTGTTTTCGTATATACTAATTGTAGGACGTTGTTAACTGCGCCCATACTGGATGTAATCGATATGATTACGGGGAGGCTTTTGGCATGCAAGCAGAAATAATCGCGGTTGGTACCGAGATTTTACTGGGACAGATTACAAATACGAATAGTACTTATATCGCACAAGGATTGGCTGAATTAGGAATTGATAGTTATTATCAGACGGTGGTCGGTGACAATCCGCAACGGTTATCGGCCGTGATTGAAATTGCGGCCCAACGGAATGATCTCGTCATTTTGACGGGGGGACTAGGACCAACGAAAGATGATTTAACCAAACAGACCCTCGCACAATATTTAAACGTGGCGTTGGTTGAGTCGCCATCAGCGATGCAAAAGATTACGGCTTGGTTTGCAACTAATGGTAAGACAATGACTGCTAATAACCGGTTACAAGCATTATATCCTGATGGTGCGGTGCCGTTGACTAATCACAATGGGATGGCGGTTGGGGCTTTTTATCAGTCTGTGGATAGTGCTGATTTCTTGTTGCTGCCGGGACCGCCCCGCGAATTGACTATGATGTTTGATACTGAAGCTAAGCCGAAATTGGCCGCGGCATACGGGCGACAGGCACAAATTTATTCGCGAGTGATGCGCTTTTATGGTATCAGTGAGTCTGAACTGGTTACTAAGTTGCAGCCATTGATCGATGGCCAGACTAAAGTGACGATCGCACCGTATGCCAAGACTAACGAGGTGACGTTACGCCTGAGTGCCCAAGCAGTGACTGAGAGGGTAGCCAAGACGATGATTGATACGGTGGACCAGCAAATTAAAGCTTGTGTGGGGACCTTCTTTTACGGTTATGGTGATGATAATTCGTTAGTGACAACGGTTATTAAGCAAATGATTGCGGCTAAGTTGAGTCTTACGGCTGCGGAAAGTTTAACGGCCGGACTATTTCAGAGCACGATCGGTAGTGTATCCGGTGTCTCAGCAATCTTTCCGGGTGGCTTTGTCACGTATGCCAATGAAGCTAAGCATCAGTTAGTCAATGTGCCGCAAGCAATTATTGATACCGATGGGGTAGTTTCTAAAACGACTGCTCAAGCCATGGCAGTGGGAGCCAAAAAACAATTAAATACTGCAGTGGGCGTGAGCTTTACTGGTGTTGCGGGGCCGGGGACACTTGAAGGTCAAGTTGCTGGGACCGTCTGGATCGGCTTAGCCTATCGCAATCAACCCGTTGTTGCTCACCAGTATCATTTTGCTGGTAACCGGCAACAGATCCGTGAGCGCAGTGTGATGGCTGGTTTAGACTTATTGCGGCATGCTTTAAACGCGGATATGGACTTAAAAAAATAATACGAACTTTTGTTCGCTTTTTGCTTGCAATTCTGACTTTGAACAGCTATGATATTAAGAGTTAGAAACGAGCACCAAAGGAGGAAATAATTTGGCTGATGCACGGAAAGCAGCACTAGATACTGCCCTAAAAAAGATCGAAAAGAACTTTGGTAAAGGGGCGATTATGCGGATGGGTGATGCTGCCCAGACGACGATTTCAACGATTTCAAGTGGATCGTTGGCCTTAGATGATGCGTTGGGTGTTGGCGGCTACCCACGTGGCCGGATCGTAGAAATCTATGGTCCTGAAAGTTCAGGTAAAACGACCGTTGCGTTACACGCGGTGGCTGAAGTTCAAAAGCAAGGTGGCACGGCAGCTTATATTGATGCTGAAAATGCCTTAGACCCTATTTATGCGGAACATTTGGGGGTTAATATCGATGATCTATTGCTCTCGCAACCAGATACTGGTGAACAGGGGCTTGAAATCGCAGATGCCTTAGTTTCTAGTGGTGCCGTTGATATTTTGGTTGTTGACTCAGTTGCGGCTTTAGTTCCACGGGCCGAAATTGAAGGTGAAATGGGTGACGCGCACGTTGGGTTACAAGCTCGACTCATGTCACAGGCATTACGAAAACTATCCGGAACGTTGAACAAGACTAAGACGATTGCATTATTTATTAATCAAATTCGTGAAAAAGTCGGGGTGATGTTTGGTAATCCCGAGACGACTCCGGGTGGTCGGGCGTTGAAATTCTACGCAACAATTCGGTTGGAAGTTCGGCGGGCTGAACAAATTAAAGAGGGAACCAATATTATTGGTAACCGTGTTCGAATCAAAGTTGTTAAAAACAAGGTGGCGCCACCATTTAAGCGAGCTGAAGTAGATATTATGTATGGTCATGGTATTTCACAAACTGGTGAAATTGTCGACATGGCTGCTGAAAAGGATATTGTGAAGAAGAGTGGTTCTTGGTATTCATACGGCGACGATCGGATTGGTCAAGGTCGTGAAAATGCGAAGAAATACCTGGACGAACATCCTGATATCATGACGGAAATTCGGCAAAAGGTTCGGGACGCGTATGGCATGGACCAAACTGGTGATGAAGAAGCGACTGAAACTAATGATCAAGCTAAGGATAAGGCCACAGCTAAGAGTGCTAGCAAGGGCCAAGGTAAGACACCCAAAGCGGGACCTACTGAGACAGCGCTAGAACTTGATGACCAGCCAACCGAAAAATAAATAGTTAGTTATAAAACGTCCAAAATAATTATTTTGGACGTTTTATGTACATATTTGGCTTGTTTCGAGTCAAAATCAGCACGGGTAGACCGGTTGCCATAAGACTTTAAGTTGACACTATTCGTTTCTAACATTAGAATAACAAGTGTGTAAATAATCAAAATATAACATCTGAAAATTTGTAGTTGATTTTATGTTAACTGGATTTTGGTGATGCGGAGGTGGAAACATGAATGTTTTCGGTATAATCCTCGCAGTCATCGCAATTGTTGTCGGTTATGGGATTGGTTACTATGTACGCAAGAACGTCCATGAAAAAGAATTGGACGTTGCCAAGAACACAGCCGAAGGTATTATTTCTGAGGCCAAACGGGCAGCGGAGACTCACAAGAAAGAAAAAGTCCTTGAGGCTAAGGAAGAGAGTCACCGTTACCGGGCTGAAGTTGAAACAGAGTTAAAGCAACGCCGGAATGAAGTGCAAAAGCAAGAAGACCGGTTGCTTCAACGTGAAGAAACTTTAGATCACAAAGAGAATACTTTTGAAAAGCGCGAGGATGCTTTAGGCAAAAAAGAAGATAAAATTGCCAATGAGCAAAAACGTGTTGAACAACAGCAACAAAGTGCAGCTTCACTAATCACGCAACGTCAAGCTGAGTTAGAACGGGTCGCGGCCTTGTCACAAGAACAAGCTCGCGAACAGATTTTGACCCAAACGCGCGAACAATTAACGCATGAACGGGCCGTATTAATTAAAGAAAATACGGACGAAGTGAAAGCGCAGTCTGAAAAAGAAGCCAAAAACTTAATTGTCCAAGCGATTCAGCAAAGTGCCGCCGATATGGTCTCAGAGACCACGGTATCGGTCGTTGCTTTGCCGAATGACGACATGAAAGGCCGGATTATTGGCCGGGAAGGTCGTAACATTCGAACGTTGGAAACTTTGACGGGGATTGATTTAATTATCGATGACACGCCAGAAGCCGTCGTTTTAAGTGGTTACGATCCGATTCGTCGTGAAATCGCAAAGATCGCGCTTGAAAAACTGATTCAAGACGGGCGGATTCATCCAGCTCGGATTGAAGAAATGGTTGAAAAAGCACGTAA
This sequence comes from Lactiplantibacillus paraplantarum, assembly GCF_003641145.1. NCBI lineage: Bacteria > Bacillati > Bacillota > Bacilli > Lactobacillales > Lactobacillaceae > Lactiplantibacillus > Lactiplantibacillus paraplantarum. The sequence goes on along the minus strand of NZ_CP032744.1, from coordinate 2,046,522 downwards.
GGAAATGGACGAAAAAATCCGTGAAACCGGTGAACAAGCCGTCTTTGACTTAGGTTTGCATGGGATGCATCCTGATTTAATCAAGCTAGTTGGTCGGTTAAATTATCGGACCAGTTATGGTCAAAATGTTTTGAATCACTCAATTGAAGTTGCGAAGTTGGCGGGCGTGTTGGCCGCTGAACTTGGTGAAGATGTTACACTCGCGAAACGCGCAGGATTATTACACGATATTGGTAAGGCCGTCGATCATGAGGTCGAAGGATCCCACGTTGAAATTGGCGTGGAATTAACAACGAAGTACAAAGAGAGTCCCGTCGTGATTAACACGATTGCGTCCCATCATGGTGATGTGGAAGCTAAGTCGATCATTGCGGTATTGGTTGCGACGTCTGATTCGATTTCAGCCGCCCGGCCAGGTGCTCGGAGCGAGTCGCTGGAGAATTATATTCATCGGCTCGAAAAGCTAGAAGCGATCGCTAATAATGAGGATGGGGTCAAGAAGAGTTATGCCATCCAAGCCGGTCGTGAAATTCGGGTCATCGTTAAGCCAAATGAAATTTCTGATTTACAGGCAACTGTTTTGGCGCACGATGTTAAAAAGCAGATTGAAAATGAACTTGAATATCCCGGTCATATTAAGGTTACGGTTATTCGGGAAGTTCGAGCAGTTGATTACGCTAAATAACCGGGAAGTGAGTTTAGGTCTTGACCTAAGCTCATTTTTTAATTGTCAGTAAAATTCAATCACGTTTTTCGGGCTAAATAATGCTAAAATAATTGGTATAACGTTAAACAAGGGAGCAATCTATGCGAATTCTATTTGTTGGGGATGTCATGGGCAACGTCGGTCAGACGGCGGTTACCACGTACTTACCTAAGTTAAAACGGCGCTACAAGCCGCAAGTTACCATTGTCAATGGGGAAAATGCCACCCGTGGCCGTGGTATCAATCAGGAAGTTTATAAGGATATCTTGACGGCAGGTGCTGATGTTATTACGATGGGCAATCATACTTGGGATAATAATGAAATCTTTGATTTTATTAACGGGGCCAAGAAACTGATTCGACCATTAAATTTCCCGCCGGCAACCACCCCGGGCGTTGGGTACACGATTGTGAAGGTCAATACGGTCAAGTTAGCCGTAATTAATTTACAAGGTAATGTGTTTATGGGCCAAAACTTGGCTGACCCTTTTACCACAGTGCAACCATTAGTGACCCAGTTGCGGGAAGAAACCCCGAATATTTTCATTGACTTTCATGCCGAAACAACGAGTGAAAAAGAGGCAATGGCCTGGTACTTGGATGGTCAAGTGAGTGCCGTGGTTGGGACGCACACCCATGTGCAGACAAGTGATGAACGGGTCTTACCCGATGGAACGGCCTTTTTAAGTGACGTTGGCTTCACGGGACCGTATAATGGCATTTTAGGGATGACCCGGGAGAACGTTATTCAGCGATTCCTAGAACAAATGCCGACCCGTTTTAACGTGCAAGAGGATAGTCCGGCGGTGTTATCTGGTTGTGTGATTGACATTGATGGTCAGAGTGGCCGGGCGAAAAAGATTGCCCGGATTTTAATTAATCCGGATCACCCATATTTTGACGATTAAGATTTAAGGATAGAAAGTAGGATTAAGTGTGCCACAAAAAACGAAAGATACACCGATGATGCGTCAATATTTTGCAGTCAAAAATCAATATCCCGATGCGTTTTTATTTTATCGACTCGGTGATTTTTATGAAATGTTTTTTGATGACGCGATTAAAGGTGCCCAGTTATTAGAGTTGACGTTAACAACGCGGAACCATTCGGCAGAAAATCCAATTCCAATGTGTGGGGTACCGCATCGCGCCGTGCAAAATTATATTGATATTTTAGTTGATAAGGGTTACAAAGTAGCCATTTGTGAACAGATGGAAGATCCCAAATTAGCTAAGGGTATGGTCAAGCGGGAAGTGATCCAATTAGTCACGCCCGGCACGACGCTAGAACGTGGTGCCGAACAGGCGAAGACCAATAACTACTTGACTGCATTGACTCAGAGCAATCAACAATATGGCTTTGCGTACGCCGACCTATCGACAGGGGAATTAAAGACGAGTGTTTTAACGACCAATGATGCGCTGGTCAACGAGTTGACTAGTTTGCAAACCAAGGAAATTGTGGTCGATGCTTCAGTTGGCGACGACTTGCGTGGACAGATCAAATCACTGGGGATTCTCGTTTCGGAACAAAATAACGTGACTCCTCAGGCGGAGCTAAGTTATTTGACCCAGGATTTGACTGTTGAGTTGGAAAAAAAAGTTGTAGAACGGCTATTAATGTATATTACGGTAACCCAAAAGCGGAGTCTAGCACACCTACAAAAAGCAATTGCTTATGAACCATCGTACTTCTTAAAACTTGATCATAATTCTAAATATAATTTGGAACTAATGAAGTCGATCCGAACTGGTAAAAAGCAGGGGACGCTTTTGTGGTTATTGGATGAAACCAAAACGGCGATGGGCGGGCGACTACTGAAACAGTGGATCGACCGGCCGTTGATCGTGAAGAACGATATTGAAACGCGTCAAAGTAAGGTTGCCACTTTGTTGGACCACTATTTTGAACGTAGCAACTTACAAGAAGAATTAACTAAGGTCTATGATTTAGAACGGTTAGCTGGCCGGGTTGCCTTTGGTAGCGTAAATGGTCGCGATTTAGTTCAATTAAAGACGTCATTGCGTCAGATTCCTAAGATTCGATATATCTTATCGGAATTGGACACGCAAGTATTTAACGAGGAAGTCAATCAGTTGGATCCAGTTGAAGACGTTGCGGATCTGATTGATGCGGCAATCGTTGAAGACGCACCCTTGTCGGTAACGGACGGTGGGGTCATCAAGGATGGTTATAATGAACAGCTCGATCAATACCGGGATGCGATGAATAACGGGAAAAAATGGATCGCAGAACTAGAGGCCCAAGAGCGTGCGACAACCGGTATTAAAAATCTAAAGATTGGTTTTAACCGGGTCTTTGGCTACTATATCGAGGTTACAAAAGCCAACCTAGCCCAATTGCCAAAGGATCGTTATGAACGGAAACAAACGTTGACGAATGCCGAACGTTTTAGCACACCTGAGTTGAAATCGCATGAAAGCTTGATTTTAGAAGCTGAGAGCCATTCTACGGATCTTGAGTACCAACTCTTCACGAAGGTTCGTGAAACGGTTAAGGGGGCCATTCAGCGCTTACAGACGTTAGCTAAGGCGGTTGCAGCGATTGATGTTTTACAAAGTTTCGCAGTTGTTAGCGAAGATTACCATTTCGTACAACCAACATTGACTAAGTCACATGACTTAAAAATTGTTGATGGTCGCCATCCCGTTGTTGAAAAGGTTATGGGTAATCAGAGTTACGTGCCAAACAACGTGACGATGGCACCTGACGAGACGGTATTACTAATTACTGGACCGAATATGTCAGGTAAGAGTACGTATATGCGGCAGTTAGCTTTGACAGTCATCATGGCCCAAATTGGTTGTTTTGTACCGGCTAAGTCGGCGCAACTCCCTATTTTTGACCAAATTTTCACACGGATTGGTGCAACTGACGATCTAATCTCAGGCCAAAGTACATTTATGGTGGAAATGCAAGAAGCTAATAATGCCTTACAACACGCGACGGCCAACAGTTTGGTGTTATTTGATGAAATTGGACGGGGGACGGCAACTTATGATGGGATGGCGTTAGCACAGGCGATTATTGAATTTGTGCATAACCACATTCATGCTAAGACGTTGTTTTCGACTCACTATCATGAGTTGACGGCCTTGGATCAAGAATTGACGGGGTTGCGCAATGTGCATGTTGGCGCAACTGAAAAAGACGGTGAACTGGTCTTCTTACACAAGGTCGAACCCGGGGCAGCAGATAAGTCTTACGGGGTGCACGTTGCTAAGTTGGCTGGGATGCCAACTAGTCTATTGGCGCGGGCCAATAAAATTCTCACGAGTTTAGAAAGTCAAACGAGCACGGTTTCAACTACAGCGGCTTCGATTTCAGCTAGTGATGCGGTTGCTAGTGTTGACGTGAACGTAACGAATACGGTGACTAATGAAGCGGTCAATAATTCAGTTGCCGTTGAGTCAGCGACTCCAGTTGCAGAATCACCGGCAACTGCAGCCGGTGATGAACAGCTCTCGTTATTTGCTGAGCCAGCGATGACTGATGCTAAAGGTGAAAAGGTCTTACAACAATTGAAGACGTTGAACCTGATGGCGATGACGCCGATGGATGTGATGAATCAGTTATATAAATGGCAGCAGAAATTAGGTAAGTAGCGCGGTACTTGCAAAGCAATAACGATTTTAAGGGCATGTTTGTCATGGATTATTGTTGAAATGTGACAAGTATTTAAGTTGAAAACAGTCAGTTTAAACTGACTGTGTTTCGTATGAATTGCGAGTTAGAAAAAAGGTATCTAAATAATTTTAGACGAAAGGACCGATGGTAATGGGGAAAATTCATGAATTAGCTTCCGTGTTGGCGGATCAGATCGCTGCGGGTGAAGTTGTGGAGCGGCCCGCCTCGGTCGTTAAGGAGCTCGTTGAGAATGCCGTTGATGCGCATGCGACGCAGGTCGATATTTTAGTTCAAGAGTCTGGTGTTCAGTCAATTCGGGTTATCGATGATGGTGATGGCATTGATGATGCTGATGTTTTAACCGCTTTTAAACGGCATGCTACGAGTAAAATTACGTCGCGTGAAGACTTGTTTCGCGTCCACTCCTTAGGCTTTCGAGGTGAGGCGCTACCTAGTATTGCTTCAGTGGCGGATGTGGTGATGAATACGAGTACTGGTACTACTGGAACAAGTATTCATTATCGGGGTGGTAAGCTGTTGCAACAATCACCAGCACCCTTGCGACAAGGAACTGACATTACAGTTACCGATTTATTCTTTAATACACCCGCACGGCTTAAGTATTTAAAATCACCACAAACCGAATTGGCTAATATTTTGGATGTGGTCAATCGCATTGCACTGAGCTATCCAGCAGTCGCATTTCGGCTGGTTCATAATGCGAAAGAACTGTTAAAGACGGCTGGTCGCGGTGATTTACAACAAGTAATTGCCGGTATTTACGGCGTGCAAAATGCCCGTAAAATGGTTGCCATTCAGGGGGCAACTACTGATTTTAAGCTGACTGGATTTGTGGCCTTACCGGAATTGACACGGGCAAGTCGTCAGTATATCTCCGTCTTGATTAATGGTCGTGCCATCAAGAATCAGCAGTTGACAAAAGCCGTCATCAAGGGCTATGGGTCCAAATTAATGGTTGGCCGGTATCCGATTGCAGTGATTGCCTTAACGATGGATCCGCTACTAGTGGATGTGAATGTTCATCCCACGAAACAAGAAGTACGACTGAGTAAGGAATCAGAATTATCTAAGCTGATCAGTACCACGATTACGGACCGGTTAGTGGATGTGAACTTGATTCCATCGGCATTGACCAATCTTGGTAGTCACCGGCGCGAACATTTAAATACGGATCAATTAGCGATGGATTTGAACGCCGTTTCGTCACAGTATCAGGTGGCGGATAAGACTACTCCGGCGTCGACTGAGCAATTTGCAGCGTCGCTGGCCGCAGCAACCCTTCATTCAGCGGCTGCCACAACAATGGTGAGCGCCACGTCGGCAACCCCGAATACCGAAATGACTAGCGAAACGGTTGTACCTGAATCGATAGCCAGTAGTACCACGGCGCCAATTATGATTAGTCATCGTGACGAACTGGGGACGGCGCCAGTTAAAACCTTTGATCAGCGTTACCAGTCTGAAGCGGCAGCGTTACCGTTTGGTAAGGAAGCTGAATCGGTAGTGACTAGTAACTCAGCGGCAGTCCCAACTAGCGAAGCAACTGATGCGGAACGTTTTCCCCAATTACGTTACTTAGGTCAAATGCACGGGACTTATTTATTGGCCGAGGCGGATGATGGCATGTATATTTTAGATCAGCATGCGGGCCAAGAACGAATCAATTACGAGTATTACCGGCAAGCAATTGGTGAGGTTAGTGCGGATCAGCAGAACTTGTTAGTACCAATTATTTTGGATTATCCGACGAGTGATGTTTTAAAGATAAAGGAAAAGTTACCGTTGTTAGCGGCGCTTGGGATTCATTTAGAGTCGTTCGGTGGTAATAGTTTTATTGTGCATGCTCACCCGACTTGGTTTAAGGCTGGGCAAGAAGAGGATACGATTCGTGAGATGGTTGATTGGCTCTTACAGGATGATAAGTTGACGGTTGCTCAGTTCCGAGAGAAGTCGGCCATTATGATGTCTTGTAAACGAGCAATCAAGGCGAACCATCATTTGGATGATCAGCAGGCCCGTGCATTGTTAGCCAAGTTGCCCACTTGTGAGAATCCGTTCAATTGTCCCCATGGACGACCCGTGACGGTTCATTTTACGAATTCAGACATGGAGCGGATGTTCAAACGAATTCAGGATAGTCACGAAGCTCGCGATTAACGTGATGGTTCTCAAAAATGAAAACTAATAACTAAGTTTCCCCCACAGCTCTAATAGCGTGGGGGCTTTTTTTGCAGCTGGTGGCATTAATAGACTTAAGTTGAAATCAAGAATAATGACCGGTTTAGTTTTAACTTGTGTAGTTCAGATTGAATTGACTAGCAGAGTTAGCTATGATTAACTGCAATGGGTGGCTAGGTGTATACAGATTATCAGTGCCACGCAACACGATTGGAGTGATCAGTGTGGATATGACCAAACTTTATTATCGGCAAGTCTACTCAGCTTATTGTTTTTTAGCGGATTTACCAGAGGCCACGCCAACATTTATAGCTGGCCGCAAAACATTGTGGCAATTGAATGCGCGTCCGAGTGCTAAAAGTGCCAAGATGATAACGTTAAATTTGTATGAACAAGTCAATGCTTTTGAAATGCAACCGGACTGTCATGATCAAGCGGAAATTGCGACGATCAACTTGCAACGCGATAATGCGATGAATGGGTTACAACTATTAGTGAGATTGTTTGGGAGTTACCCAGCAACCACGACCATCGAAACTTTGGATAATTGGGATTGGCGTTAATTTTTTGACGCATGATTAATGAAAAACAAGGAGCGGTTTTTGATAGTTGATGTTAATGGGGATTTAGTTTGCTGGGATGGTATTCAATGAGGCTCACGAATTTATTAAGATTAGTGTTGAGCGGCACGAGGTTGAAATGTTCATGGTAAAATAAGACCATTGTTTTATATAGCAAAATATGGGGATTACGTGGTCAGCGTAATTACAAGATAGGGGCACCTGATTTTGAAGACAGTACGGAAGATACCACTAGTCGTCTGGTACACGGGGATGTTTGTGGTTATCGCGACGATTACTTATAGCGGGCTTTTCTTGGCCGGTCGAACATTAATTTGGGAAGTGGATGGCATTGCACAACACTTCCCGATTTTATTGGAGTTTCAACGGATCTTACAGCAACATCCGCAGCAATTATTTAGTTGGTCATGGAATCTCGGTTTGGGGGCCGACCAACTGACGACTTTTTCTTACTATGTTGTCGGTGACCCGTTTAATTACTTAGTAGCGTTTGTTTCTCAGGACCACTTAGAATGGGCTTACCAAGCGCTGATTTTATTACGATTATACTTTGTCGGACTGGCTTTTTTGGGCTTTAGTCATCAGTTCAAGTTTAAACGTATGAGTCGCTTGATTGGGACTTTAACGTACACGTTTACGGCTTATACGTTTTACGTGGGGATGCACCATCCGTTCTTTTTATTACCAATGATTTGGTTCCCGCTACTTTGTTGGGCGATTGAACGGGTCTTACGGGGGCGGCATTGGTTGCCGCTCAGTTTAATTACTGCCATCGTTATTTTGAGTAATTTTTATTTTGCTTACTTGCTGGCGTTAGGTGGGTTGATCTACGCCTTAGTTCGTTTTTGGTCGCGGCACCGTGAGCAGTTAGTGATGCGGTCGTTTGGCCAACTCTTCTGGCGACTATTAGTGGCTGTCGGGCTAGGGGTCGCGATGGCTGGTATATTGTTAGTACCCACGTTATTAGCAATGTTAACGGCAACGCGCGCAAGCTTTAACTTTGCGAATGGTCTGACGAGTTATCCAATTAATTATTACGTCAATTTACCCAATCGACTGTTAACGAATGGTGGCAGTGTTCAATACTGGGTCACCTTGGGGTTAAGCAGCATTAGCTTTATAGCAGTTATTTACACGTTGCGTCATTTTAAACGCTATTGGGTGCTCAATTGGGTCCTTCTAGCGATGATGCTGGGTATTTTATTACCCCAATTTGCAGCCGTGTTTAACGTCTTTTCAACGCCATCCAACCGGTGGTTGTTAATGGCTACGTTAGTTTTTGCCTATGCCACAATGGCCTTTATGGACCAAGTGACCGCTTTGACTGCGACCGATCTCAAATGGTTAGCAGGGATTAGTGGAAGCCTACTTATTGTTATTTGGTTGATTAACGGCTTTTATCTTAATATTCGTAAACACGATATTGCGACTTACTTGATTCTGCTCGCTCTAATTGGGGTGCTCATGGCCCAGCAGTCATTAAAATTGACCAATTGTCAGTTTTACGTGTTATTACTAGGGGTTGTCACACTGAATCTAGCAAACAACGGGCTCGGTTGGTTGAGTGTCAATACGAATTCTAATAGTACTGAACAGTTGCGTCAGGGTGCAGCGATGAAGTGGGTCAAAAATTATTTTGATGGTGCCCAGAAAAGTTTATCAGCAACGGGGCAATTTTATCGGACAGCGTTGGCTCCCAACTATTATACGATGCGTTCGGCTGAGAGTGATGTACCGATGGTGTTGGGAACCCGTACCGTCGGGTCATACTTTTCGGTTCAAAATGGCTATGTGGGGGCTTTTAGTCAAGCTTTGGGAAATTCCGAGTACGCGATGAACTCGCCACTAGGGTCACTGGATGGTCGCACGACGATGTATAACTTATTAGGCGTTAAATATTTGTTTGCACGTGAAGATCAGTTGAAGAAGCAAGCCTTACCAGCCGGATATAAGGTTGTTAAGATGAAAACTGGCGAACCAAAGATTTTTGCGGATAAGTTTATTTATGGCATGAGCAATCATACTGGAACAATTTTATTGAAATCCAAGCATGCGTTGCCGTTAGTCTATACACAACGGCAGCAGATCAGTCAACGCCAATTTGCGCGTTTGAATGCTGTTGATCGTGAACAGGCTTTGTTACAAGGTGTCGTCACCACGCAGTCCGTTAGCGGGGTTAAGTCCGTTAAGCCAGCGGTCACCAGCCAAACTGTCGACTACTCAGTCCAAGCGGACACGACGAACGTTTTGGATACCTTGGACAAGGTGATCATTTATCGTAATCAACACGCGACCGGCGCGTCAAACAACGCATTGACTAAATTACCGGCAGATACGATCACATTAACACCGGAACAACGGGAAAGTTTAACGCCCACCACTGGTCTCACCAAACCGTCTAATCGCGTGCTTGACTTGATTGCAGCTAACCAAAAATTAGTCAAAAAAAATCAGGAAAAAAACGCGAACGGGTTAACGAGCATGATCAGTGATGTCCAGGGCCATCAGATGCCATACCAATTGACCATCAAACATCCCAAACGGTATCGAAACACGGAACTCTATCTCGTGCTAGATGGCATCAGTTATCGACGTTCTTCAATCAAAAATGCTTTGACGACGAGTCAAAATACAAATGTGTTTACGGCGCGTCCATATACCAAAGTCGATTATCTAGATGATGTTCGGGATGGTTTGAAGGGTAATCTAAGTGCCAGTGGCTATTCCTTAACTGCTCAAACCATGGATAATTTGACGAGTTTCAGTCAACTGGGCACAACGAATATGTCGGATTATGAGCCACGCACATCAGCAGTGATCAACTTAGGGTATAGTAAGCACGCACGCAAGTTGATTACACTGAACTTCACGAGTATTCGTAGTTTACATTTCAAGTCCGCTAAATTGATTGCTGTACCGTTAGGAAAGACTTATCGCCAACGGACGCGTCAACTACAGAAGAGCGGGCTGAAACAGCAGCGGGTGACTAATAATCAGATTACGGGAACCACGATGACTAAGACGGCAACTGTGCTGACGACGTCAATTCCATACTCGTCCGGCTGGCAACTGCAAGTCGATGGTCATACCGTCAAGACGCAAGTGGTCAACAAGGGCTTTGTGGGAGCTAAGTTGACAGCTGGTCGGCACCGAATCCGACTCACTTATCGGACGCCTGGATTAAAAATTGGTTTGTGGCTGAGTGTAATTAGTGCTGGTATTAGTTTGGTGGTTGCATGTTGGTGGTGGTTACGCCATCGTAGGCGGTAAACTTGATTAAGGATGTTGTACGTCGTTAATCTGGGTCATGATTCGTGCTAAAGAATAATTAGCGCAATGTGCAAGATTGTTGTCTTAAAATGGGCTTCTCAAGAATCGAATGTGATTCTTGAGAAGTCCATTTTAATTTATCGGCAATAACGTAAAGAAGCGTGTCGAAACCGGTTGATTTTATAATTGGCGCACCTTTAATTATGAGGCGTTGCCATGGCAATCAACTGATCAGGAATAGCTGGCGCGGTTGCGAATTTTTGCCATTCAGTTGTTGACACTAGCATTACTAGTGGCGTACTAATCGTCGTCAACCACGTTTTTTGCGGTGTGACTGGTGCCATGGCAGCGGTGATGTCGGTGTTGACTTCAGGTTCGGTAATCTGCCAGAGACGATGCGTCACGTGAGCGGTGTCCGTCACTTCAACTATCGGTGCAAAATGCCCCACCCAGTCGTCAATTAGCATCTCAATAACGGGTTGTTGCGGATAAAGCACCGTATTGATGGCACCAGGAACCATGGTTGTCACGGTTTGATCAATTGGCCAGCTGGCAATTAAACGCCACTGGTGAACGCCGTTGAGCGTTAGTTCATACCAGTAATAACTGGAATCAGGCTGGATGATTGTGTCGTGGTGGTCCCAATCAGTAGTAGTAGCAGTTTGAATTTTAGTTTGACCAGTTGCGGTTGGTAACACCGCTTTAAACGGTTTAAGTTGCATAGCGCGACCCTCCTAAGACTTTGAGCATAGCACGCCATTTACGCCTCAGCAAGCATTTATTGTCATTAGCGCTATCAAATCAACTGAGGGGGACTAGGCCAATATTAAAATTTGGTTTTTATCGATGCACCAGTGTTAAGCCGCTATAAAAATGTGGTACAATTTAGCAAGCAAACATACGTTTTATTTAAAGGAGTTTTTCCGGTGTACGAATATTTTCTCGGTCAAGTGACCGATGTAACCCCCGGTTTTGTGGTGATTGAGGTCAATGGCATTGGCTACAAAGTGCTAACGGCTAATCCGTACCGCTATCAGGTGGGACAAACTGCAGTTAAGATGTATATCCACCAAGCCGTTAGTGACAATGGTATGAGCCTATTTGGCTTTTTTGATGCTGACGAGAAGGCATTGTTTGAAAAGCTGCTCGGTGTTTCGGGGATTGGTCCGAAATCGGCACTGGCAATTTTGGCGAACAACGACCATGCTGGCTTGATTCAAGCCATTAATCAAGAAAATGCCACTTACCTGACGAGTTTTCCAGGGGTGGGCAAGAAGACGGCCCAACAAATTGTTTTAGATTTGAAAGGCAAATTAAATGATCTGAACGTTGATGTTACGGGTCAAACGGCGTTGGATGTGAATGCTCCAGCTGTTGACGGAGCGTTAGCGGATGCATTGGCCGCTTTAGAGGCCCTTGGGTATTCGAAGGCTGATGTGAAGAAAGTGACCAAGAAGCTGGAAACGTTTAGTCAAGCGCAAGCTGCTGATACTAATACGCTATTAAGCGAAGGCTTACGATTATTGATGAAGAAGTAGATGGGAGGAGTAGCGAATGGATGATGACAAGTTATTATCTGGGGATAAAGCTGATGACGAAGAAGCTTCATTAGAAAAATCGCTACGTCCGCAAACGTTAGCCCAATACATTGGCCAAGCACGGGTCAAACATGAATTAGGCGTGTATATTGAAGCGGCCCGCAAGCGTGAAGAATCTTTAGATCACGTGTTGCTGTATGGTCCGCCGGGATTAGGAAAGACAACGTTAGCGATGGTGATTGCGAACGAGATGCAGGTCAATATCCGGACGACTAGCGGTCCAGCAATTGAAAAGCCTGGTGATTTAGTGGCGCTCTTGAATGAACTGGAACCAGGTGATATCTTATTTATTGATGAGATTCACCGGTTGCCAAAAATCGTTGAAGAAATGCTATATTCAGCCATGGAAGACTTTTTTGTTGATATTGTGGTTGGACAAGGGCCGACAGCTCATCCCGTGCATTTCCCATTGCCGCCGTTTACCTTAATCGGAGCAACGACACGGGCTGGGATGTTATCGGCGCCATTGCGAGATCGGTTTGGGATTGTCGAACACATGGCGTATTATGAAGTTGCGGATTTGGAAGATATCGTTAAGCGGACTGCAGATATTTTTCAAACAAGCATCAAACCGTCGGGGGCCCACGAAATTGCACGGCGCTCACGTGGCACGCCACGAATTGCGAACCGATTATTCAAGCGGATTCGTGATTTTGCGGAAGTTGCCGACCAGGACGCCATCGACGAGGCAATCGTGGCACGCTCGTTGACCTATTTACGTGTTGATGATGCGGGCCTAGACGAGACTGACAATAAGCTTTTGCGGACGATGTTAGAATATTACGATGGTGGTCCGGTTGGGCTAGCAACCATTGCTGCTAATATTGGTGAAGAGACGGATACAATTGCGGAAGTCGTTGAACCGTACTTACTTCAAATCGGATTCTTAAAGCGGACGCAACGTGGTCGGGTCGTTACAATTAAAGGTTATCAACATTTAGGGGTTCCATACCCCCAAAATAAATAAAGATAAGAGGTCACAATATGAGTTTAACACTTGAAGATTTTGATTATGATTTACCACACGAATTGATTGCTCAAACACCGATTAAAGAGCGGGACAGTTCACGGTTATTGGAATTAGATCGCCAAACGGGTGAAATGCAAGACAAACATTTTTACGATATTATTGATCAACTTAATCCAGGCGACGCGGTCGTGATGAATAATTCACGCGTGATGCCAGCCCGCTTGTATGGTGTTAAGCCTGAAACTGGTGGCCATGCGGAAGTTTTATTACTTCATAACACAGAAGGTGACGAGTGGGAGACGTTAATGAAGCCGGCTAAGCGTGCCAAGGTCGGTACGGTGATCTCGTTTGGTGATGGTCAGTTGACAGCGACTGTGACCGCTGAAAAAGAAGACGGGATTCGAATGATCGAGTTCCACTATGATGGCATCTTTATGGAGATCTTGGAGCGTCTCGGTGAAACACCATTGCCACCATATATCAAGGAAAAGCTCGACGATCCTGATCGTTATCAGACGGTCTATGCCAAAGAAAATGGCTCAGCCGCTGCACCAACGGCGGGTCTTCATTGGACAAAGGAACTTTTACAAAAGGTTCAAGACAAGGGTATTAAGTTAGTTTACTTGACGCTGCATGTCGGATTAGGGACTTTCCGACCAGTTGAAGAAGATAATATTGAAGATCATAAGATGCACAGTGAGTTTTACCGGCTAGATGAAGATGCTGCCAAGACGTTAAATGAAGTCCGGCAAAGTGGTGGGCGCATCATTGCGACTGGAACGACGTCAATTCGGACGCTGGAAACGATTGGTAGTAAATTTGATGGTGAAATCAAACCTGATTCTGGTTGGACGGATATCTTTATCAAACCTGGTTATCAATGGAAAGTTGTGGATGCATTCATTACGAACTTCCACTTACCAAAGTCGACCTTAGTCATGTTAGTTGCAGCCTTTACGGGGCGTGACTTGATTTTGAAGGCTTACCAGCACGCCATTGATGAAAAATACCGCTTCTTCAGTTTTGGGGATGCTATGTTTATTCATTAATTAGGCTGAACTTGAAATAGGAACTTGTTGGGGCTAATCGAAAATCAGTGGTTAGATTGATCTAAACAGTAATGGTTGCTTGCAGGTTAATGATTAATAGCTGATTTTGGGCCCCATTTTAGCATTTTTAATATTGATTAATAGTCGCTTCAAGAAAGTCTAATGGATTCTTGAGGCGACTATTTGATATTAGGGCTATTTTGCGATGTTTGGCAACACCTTACAAGTTACTCGTGGCGTTGTGACTGGTTCACGACTGGATTTCGTGCTATCATTGTTTGTGTTTAGCAACATTTTGATACGGAGGAACGGATATGGAACCGGCAATTAAATACCGATTAATTAAGAAAGAAAAGCATACTGGGGCTCGACTTGGCGAACTGATTACGCCACATGGAACTTTCCCAACACCTATGTTTATGCCCGTAGGAACACAGGCCAGTGTTAAGTCACTGGCCCCTGAAGAATTGGATGCGATGGGTGCGGGTGTTATCTTATCAAATACGTACCATCTTTGGTTACGGCCCGGCGAACAGATTGTTAAGGAAGCTGGTGGCTTACACCAGTTTATGAATTGGAAAAAGGGTATCTTGACAGATTCAGGCGGTTTTCAAGTTTTCTCATTAGCTAAAAACCGCGATATTACCGAAGAAGGGGTTCATTTTAAGAACCATCTGAACGGTTCAAAGATGTTTTTGTCACCCGAAAAGGCCATTCAAATCGAAAATGATCTTGGCCCGGATATTATGATGAGCTTAGACGAATGTCCACCGTTCTTTGAAAGTTACGACTATGTTAGTAAGTCGGTTGCCAGAACGAGTCGTTGGGCTGAACGGGGCTTAAAAGTTCACCAACATCCCGATTACCAAGGCTTATTTGGTATCGTTCAGGGGGCTGGTTTTAAAGATTTGCGTGAACAAAGTGCAAAAGATTTAGTTAGCTTGGACTTTCCTGGTTACTCGATTGGTGGTTTGTCAGTTGGAGAATCTAAGGCTGAAATGAATCATGTCTTGGACTTTACAACGCCGTTATTACCAGAGAATAAGCCCCGCTATCTGATGGGGGTTGGTTCAGCGGATGCGTTGATCGATGGTGCGATTCGCGGTGTTGATATGTTTGACTGTGTTTTACCCACGCGAATTGCCCGTAATGGGACTTGTATGACCTCACACGGCCGACTGGTGGTCAAGAATGCGGCCTATGCACATGACTTCACACCCCTAGATGATAATTGCGATTGCTATACTTGTCGTAACTTTACACGCGCCTATATTCGTCATTTAATTAAGGCGGATGAAACGTTTGGGTTGCGATTAACGAGTTATCATAACTTGTACTTCTTATTACACTTGATGAAACAAGTACGGCAGGCAATTATGGATGACAATTTACTGGAATTCCGGCAGAATTTCTTTGAAATGTACGGTTTTAACGAGAAAAACCCGAAAAACTTTTAGTGATACTGGTATTTCAGACTGTAATTTGTTAAAGTTAAAGATAGTCAAACTTTTACTTAAGATTAGGAGCGATATTAAATGGGTCAAATGGCATCAATTCTGTTCATCGTGGTCATGTTTGCTTTCTTATACTTCTTCATGATCCGTCCACAACGGAAACAACAACAACAGCATCAACAAATGTTAAGCAAAATCAAACGCGGTGACAAGGTCACAACGATTGGTCGGCTACACGGCGTTGTCGATGAAGTTAATGAAACTGAAAAGACGGTTACCTTAGATTGTGACGGTATTTTCTTAGTTTTCGATTTAAACGCAGTGGCAAAGATTTCACCAGCCGAAGATACAGCAGCTAAGACGGTTGCACCAGAATCAGGTGCGGCGGCTGAATCAGCAGCAACGTCTGAAGTTGAATCAGCAAGTTCAGCAGCAGACAATGAGTCTGATTCTGAAGCTAAATAATAATTAAAGATAAGCGATTGATCAGTGCTGGTCATCGCTTATTTTTTTAGGATTTTTCTGGACCAAACACGCGCTTTTGAACGTACGTTCGTGTATAATGAACCTACTAAGAATAGGAGGGATAGCTAATGGCTCAGTCAATTATTGAAGCGCCCATTCGGGTGAACACAAAGCGTAAAATCATTCACGTGGATATGGACGCCTTCTATGCGTCGATCGAAGAACGAGAACATCCGGCGTATAAGACCCAGCCATTAGTGATTGCTCATGATCCGCGACAGACCGGTGGCCGGGGGGTAGTTACGACGGCCAACTATGTCGCACGACAATTTGGCGTCCATTCAGCGATGCCGGCTGCTAAAGCCTTAGAGCTGTGTCCCAAGGCAGTATTCAAGACACCTAACTTTCCGTTGTATCGTGAGATATCTGATCAGATTCATCGTATTTTTCATGAATATACGGATATGATCGAACCGATTGCTTTTGATGAGGCCTATTTAGACGTGACTGCTAATAAAAAGCATATTCACAGTGCCGTCGAATTGGCCCATAAATTACAACAAGAGATATGGCATCAGACGCATTTGACTTGTTCAACTGGAATTTCTTATAACAAATTTATTGCCAAATTGGCGTCTGATTATCGGAAGCCAGCTGGCGTGACCATTGTCCTGCCACAGGATGCGGAATCATTTCTGTTACGTGAACCAATTGAAAAGTTTCGTGGCGTCGGTAAAAAGACGGTTCCAAGGATGCATGATTTAGGCATCATGACCGGTCAAGACTTATACGCACAGTCCGAATTAGACTTAATCAAGCAATTTGGCAAGCTTGGTTACATTTTGTACCGGCGGGTTCGGGGGAGCGACGATCGGCCAGTGGAATATTTACGAGAACGAAAATCGATTGGTAAGGAGCGGACATTCGGGCCGTTTTTACAATCGACAGCGGAAGTGAACACGCATCTGAAGGCCATTGCTAAGTTAGTCGCCACTAGTATGCAGGCGCACCAACGTCATGGGAAAACGCTAGTCTTAAAGTTACGTTATGGTGATTTTGTAACGATTACTAAGCGCAGCACCTTTAGTGAGTTCATTCCGAATGACGCGACTTTGTTTGATCAATATGCTGAAGAAATTTTTGACGAGGTCGTTGATACTCACTTTGATACTGGAATCCGGTTGCTTGGCATTACGTTGACAGGCCTGGCACCACTAGCTTTTGAGAACTTAACGCTGCCGCTTTATCCGAATGACAATTAATTTATTTGGCGCGGCGGGGATTCTTCGGTATACTGGAGTACTGTGACAGTTTAATCGCCATCAGTAAATTATGAGAGTAAGAAGGTTCATTTATGACCGTCCAAACAGCAATTTTTGACTTAATCAAACAAGCAAAAACAATTATTATTCATCGTCATCAACGGCCTGATCCGGATGCCATTGGCAGTCAGTTAGGATTAGCAGCTATCATCAAAGCTAGTTTTCCGGACAAACGAGTATTGACGCCCGGTAAACAGTACCATGGTTTTGATTGGTTAGGGCAAATGGATGAAGTTACAGAAGCAGACTATCAAGATGCTTTAGTACTAATTCTCGATACCGCTAACCAGCCAAGAATTGATGGGGAGTTTTGGCAACAAGGTAAGACGATTGTTAAGATCGATCATCATCCGAATGATGATGCTTTTGGGGAACCACAATGGGTGGATGTTGATGCCTCCAGTACGAGTGAAATGATTTATAACTGGTTCGCGCCATTTGAATCAGAATTGACACTGACGGCTGACGCTGCCCGCCTATTGTACGCAGGAATTGTTGGTGACACGGGCCGTTTCTTATATTCCGCTACCAAGCCAAGTACCATGCGGGCCGCAGCCGCGCTAATGGAAGCTGGCGCCAATGCCGAAGCCGTTAACCGGATTGAAGACACGATCACGTTACCAGTTGCCCGACTCTCGGCCTATGTTTATGAACATTTGACCCAACTTGATTCTGGTGCCGCCTATGTTATTCTGACGAATGACATCATGGATTCATTTGCAATTGGCGATGCTAGTACCGCTGGCGTTGTGCCACTACCGGGAAGAATCGATACCGTCAAGTGTTGGGCGATTTTTGTCCAACAAAAGGAAGGCGATTTTCGAATTCGGCTACGTTCGAAAGGGCCATCGATCAATGGCGTGGCCAAGCACCATGACGGGGGTGGTCACGCTTTAGCAAGTGGTGCCAAGGCGAAGGACCAACAAGAAATTGAAACGGTGGTGCGAGAACTCGACCAAGTCGCTAGCCATTATGAGAAAGAGGTTTAACTATGACCGCAAGTTTTGAAGATTTTAAATTGCAGCCGTTTTTGATGCAGGCGCTAACTGACATCAATTTCCGCAAACCGACTGCAGTGCAGGAAAAATTGATTCCGGTAATTGCTGCTGGCCGGAGTGTGATTGGGCAGTCGGCGACGGGGAGTGGGAAGACGCATACCTTCTTATTGCCCATGATCAATCAACTGAATGCCGATGAGCGCTATGTGCAAGCGGTTATTACAACGCCGAGCCGTGAATTAGCCTATCAGATTCAGACGGCGGCTAAACAATTAATTCAACATAGCCCGAAAGCAATTCATATTGGGTTATATGTTGGTGGTACTGATAAGCAGGAACAAATTGAAAAGCTTAATCGCCACCAGCCACAACTAATTATTGGGACGCCTGGCCGTATTCTTGATTTAATGCGTTCACAAGCACTCGATGTTCATCGGGCGACCCAACTAGTAGTTGATGAAGCTGATATGACGCTCGACTTAGGCTTCTTGAACGTGGTTGATCAGATTGCTGGGCGGATGCCAGCTGATTTGCAGATGTTGGTGTTCTCAGCAACGATGCCACAAAAATTAACGCCTTTCTTACGTAAGTATATGAATAATCCAGTTATGGAAGAAATTCCGGTCGCATCGGTGATTAGTCCCACTATTGACAATTGGTTGATTTCAACCAAAAGTCATGACAAGAATAGTATCATTTATCGGTTGTTGACGATTGGGGAGCCCTACTTGGTGTTAATCTTTGCCAACACCAAGGAGCGCGTTCAAGAATTAACGCATTATTTGCGGCAACAGGGTCTAACCGTTGCTATGATTCATGGTGATATCCAACCACGTGAACGAAAACGGGTGATGCGTGATGTACAACAGTTGAAGTATCAGTTTGTCGTTGCAACGGATCTAGCCGCCCGAGGCATTGATATTGAAGGCGTCTCACACGTTATCAACGATGATATTCCAAATGACTTGGAATTCTTTATTCATCGGGTTGGCCGGACAGGTCGTAATGGAATGGCTGGTACGGCCATTACATTATATAGTCCGGGCGAAGAAGCTAAGGTCAGTGCGGTCGAAGCGATGGGCATTAAGTTTAAGCCTAAGGCCATTCAGGATGGCGAAATTGTGGACTCATATGACCGTAATCGTCGTGCTAAACGGGGCCCTAAGCAAGAGAAGCTCGATCCAACCCTGATTGGTTATGTCAAGAAATCTAAGAAGAAGATCAAGCCGGGGTATAAACGCCGTATTCGTAAAAAGATCAGTGATAAGGCGCGGATGGATCGGCGCATTGAACAACGCGCCGCTGCACGGAATGCCCGCAAGGATCGTAAGTCTTAAGGTGTAATAATTGACGCGGATTGGTCAAAAACTACCGGACGGTGTATTGACAATCAGCAGTAAGTTTTCTATACTTTGCAAAGTAAGGACATATTTAAATCACATGCCGGTCAAGAGACACTTTGGTTGCTGGGAAAAGTGCGGTGTGGTTTAGATGCTACCTAAAAGTATGACTAGCAAACTAGTCCGTGTCTCAGCGTTAATGAGCTTAAGAGGTAAACGAACACATCGTTGCAAGCAAAGTGGTACCGCGTTAACAGCGTCTTTGCTAGCAACGGTGTTTTTTTGCCTTAAATTAAGCATGATAGAAAGGGTGCCAGAATTAAATGAAAAAATTAAGTAGTAGTGAAATTCGGCAAATGTACTTGGACTTTTTCCATGAAAAGGGCCATACGATTGTCCCAAGTGCGTCACTTGTTCCCGTAGATGACCCAACGTTATTGTGGATCAACTCCGGCGTTGCCACAATGAAGAAATATTTTGATGGTTCCGTTGTACCTGATAATCCCCGGATGACTAGCTCACAAAAGAGTATCCGGACTAATGATATTGAAAATGTTGGCCGGACAGCACGCCATCACACGTTATTTGAAATGCTGGGTAACTTTTCGGTTGGTGACTATTTTAAAAAAGAAGCTATCAGTTGGGCGTGGGAACTCTTAACCTCACCGAAGTGGTTTGGTTGGGATCCGGATAAGTTATACATGACGGTCTATCCCAAAGATACGGATGCTGCTAAGTTCTGGGAAGCAACGGGTGTTAAACCTGACCATATCATTAAAGTTGAAGATAATTTCTGGGATATTGGCCAAGGCCCATCCGGTCCTGATTCAGAGATTTTCTATGACCGTGGTGAAGCCTTTAATAATTTAGCTGACGATGATCCAGAAAATTATCCTGGTGGTGAAAATGAACGCTACTTGGAAGTTTGGAACATTGTCTTCTCACAATTTAATCACACGCCAGAAGACACTTATGAACCACTTCCTCGTAAAAACATTGATACGGGGATGGGGCTGGAACGGGTCGTTTCAGTCTTTCAGAATGCCAAAACGAATTTTGAAACTGACTTGTTCTTACCGATTATTCATAAAACGGAAGAATTAAGTGATGGTAAGCATTATGGCGATAATGCGCAGGACGACGTGTCCTTTAAGGTGATTGCTGATCACGCCCGGGCAATTATGTTTGCCATTAGCGATGGTGCGCTACCTTCCAATGAGGGGCGGGGGTATGTTATTCGCCGGTTGATTCGCCGGGCCATCTTGCATGGTCAAAAGCTAGGCCTAAAAGAGGCTTTCTTGGACCAATTAGTGCCAATCGTAGGCAAAATCATGGCCTCACACTATCCAGATGTTCTTAAGAATAGCACGTATATCGAAAAAATCGTGGCATCTGAAGAAAGTCGTTTTAATGAAACGTTAAATGACGGTCTGAACTTATTAAACAACTTGATTGCAGAAACTAAGCAAGCTGGTCAAAAGACTTTGGCTGGCAAAGATGCGTTTAAGTTATACGACACTTATGGCTTCCCATTTGAATTGACTAAGGAATACGCTGGCGATGAAAACTTGGATGTTGATGAAGCTGGTTTTGAAGTTGAAATGAAAGCTCAACGCGATCGTGCGCGGAATGCCCGTAGCGGTGCGAAGTCAATGGGTGTGCAACGGAGTTTGTTGATTGACATCAAGACGCCGAGTGAATATGTCGGTTATGATGAGTTGACTAATGTTCAAGGCACTTTGAATGATATTATTGTGGATGAAACCTTAGTGGATCACATTGACAACGGCCAGGCTGAAATGATTTTCAGCAAGACCCCATTTTACGCTGAAATGGGAGGTCAAGTTGCTGATCGTGGCGTGATCTTGGATGATGCCGGACAAGTGGTTGCCAAAGTGACGGATGTCCAAAATGCGCCTAATAAGCAACACTTGCACACGGTCGAAGTGTTGAAGCCAATGCACAAAGATGCAACTTACACGTTGAACGTCGATTTAGCTTTCCATAATAAGGTTGAAAAGAACCATACGGCAACCCACTTATTAGATCAAGCTTTACGTGACGTCTTAGGTGAACATACGAAACAAGCTGGCTCATTAGTTGAACCTGACTATTTACGGTTTGATTTCACCCACTTTGGTCAAGTGACTGACGAAGAGTTAGCGAAAGTTGAACAGATCGTCAATGATAAGATTTGGGCAGCACTACCAGTTAGTGCGATTCAAACTGATCAGGAAACTGGTCATAAGATGGGTGCGATTGCCGTCTTTACGGAAAAGTATGGCAAAATTGTTCGGGTCGTTTCAATTGGCGACTACTCGATTGAATTTGATGGTGGGACCCACGTTAAGAACAGTAGTGAATTAGGACTATTTAAGATTGTTTCTGAAACTGGGATTGGTGCTGGTACACGTCGGATTGAGGCCGTTACTTCGAAGGAGGCCTTTGAACTGCTTGCCGGTGAGGAACAGACCTTGAAGCAAATTGCCGCTCAAGTCAAAGCACCAAAGTTGGCTGATACGCCAACGAAGGTCAGTCAATTGCAAGCTGATTTGAAGGCAGAACAACAGCAACGGGCTAGCCTTGAAAGTCGGTTAGCCAAACAACAAGCTGGGGCAGTTTTTGATCAGGTCGATGATGTTAATGGCACGACCTTGATTGCACAACAAGTTGAAGTTTCAGGGATGGATCAGCTTCGTCAGCTCGCTGATACTTGGAAGACGAAACAATATTCGGATGTCCTGGTACTCGGGACAGTCATTGGCGAAAAAGTCAATTTATTGGTGGCTGTTAGTGATGATAAGGTCAAGGCTGGGATTAAAGCTGGCGACTTAATTAAAGCCATTGCCTCACAAGTTGGCGGCGGCGGTGGTGGCCGACCAACGCTAGCACAAGCCGGTGGCAAGAAGCCAGCTGGATTACCGGCTGCTTTGAAGGCTGCTCATGAATGGTTAGCTGAACAATAGGAATCAATTGAACGGTCATACAAATGCTAATAGCTTTGTGTGGATCAAGTGAGACCAAGTAGCAAGCCAAATAAATCAGTGCTGTTAGGACGAATAGTTCTAATGGCACTGCTTTTTTACTTATTCAATTAATTTGACGTGAATTTTGGCGATTGCGGCCAACTTTGGAGGAGTCGTGTCATCTTGCGAGTTATTATTTAGTTATGACTGACGAGGACATGAGTGCGCATTACTTGTGGCAAAATGAGTTGATGAAAAATCAATGTAAATCAATACCACTTTGCAGAAAATGCCCGGCTTAACTCTGGTTATTATTACGAATGTGTTACATCAAAGTGGATTGATTGTACTTCATATGGGCATTTAGTAAAATAGATAAGAAGCGGAAACTAGCGGGAGGTGCTTGATATGAGTTCATTAGACAAAACAATGTACTTTGACTTCGATAATGACAGCGTTAAAGATGTCCATGACACGTTAACGACGGTTTATGAAGCGTTACAAGAAAAGGGCTATAACCCGATTAACCAAATCGTAGGTTACTTACTATCCGGTGATCCGGCGTATATCCCGCGCTTGAAAGATGCTCGGAACTTAATTCGGAAGCATCAGCGCGATGAGATTATCGAAGAGCTTGTCAAGTCTTATTTGAAGGCAGATAAGGATGTCGATGCATGAAGTTAATGGGGTTAGATGTTGGTTCTAGAACTGTCGGTGTTGCCATTAGTGATGCTTTTGGTTGGACGGCCCAAGGTGTTGAAATTATTCGAATCAATGAGGATGCTGAAGAATTCGGGATTGACCGGGTGGCTGAACTCGTTGACGAATTGGATGCTGGGGGCTTTGTCCTAGGATTGCCAAAGAATATGAATAATACTTTGGGACCGCGGGCTGAAGCGGCCCAACATTACGGCGAGTTACTGACAGCTCGGTTTCATTTGCCAGTCGACTTTGAAGATGAACGGTTGACGACTGTTGAAGCTGAACGGATGCTGGTTGAAGAAGCCAACACCTCACGAAAGAAACGCAAAAAGGTGATTGATAAGTTAGCAGCAAGTCTAATCTTGCAAAATTACTTGGATCGCCATGGCAAACTCACACAAGAATAGCGAGGAACTAACATGAGTCAAAACCAAGATCGTAAAGATAATGATGTGATCACATTAGTTGATGACGAAGGTAATGAGACACTATTTAATATTTTATTCACGTTTGATTCAGAAGATTTCGGTCATTCATACATTTTATTGTATCCAGCAGATGCTGCGGCCGATGATGAGGTTGATATTCAGGCCTACATTTTCGATCCAGAAGATGGTGACAACGGCGAATTGCAATTGATTGAATCTGACGATGAATGGGATATGGTTGAGCAAGTATTGAATACTTTCTTAGCTGATGATGGTGGCATGCAATAGTCGCAAGTCAATTTGAGCTCGTGGACCCATGTCCGCGGGCTTTTTTAAAGGCTCGCATGCGGTTCTAACGGTCGCAAAATTATGGTAACCATGCTAGAATATTAACTGTTACTGAAAGGAAGTTGGATGTTGATGACTGCTAACAAACGCCGTTTTAAAGCGGAAATTGATGGTCATACTTACACGATCATCGGTACGGCATCTGATCGTCACATGCAAACGGTGACGCGGATGATGAATGAACAAGTGACACAATTAAAAAAATTAGCCCCCGATTTGTCAGACACGGAGATTGCGATGTTGCTTGCATTCAATGCGATTTCAGATCAGGTGGACAAACAAGCTGAATTATTGAAAATGCAAACGGATGATGCCGACAAGTAATTGCATTGTTTGTTTTTTTTGCGGCTTTTCGTGATTCATTGGAACTTCGGAGGGATATCAGTGAATTCCAAAGTATTGAATACGTTAGAGTACCAACAAGTAAAACAACAATTAGCGCCATACCTCGTTTCGGCAACTGGCCAACAGGCACTCAATGATTTACAACCGATGACTGCCGTTGCAGATATCCAACGGGCCCTGGATGAGACGAATGATGGTGCCGAAGTTTATCGGTTAAAGGGCGGCATTCCTGTCGCGCGCCTAGCAGATATTAAACCGCATATGAAGCGGCTAGCGATTGGTGCAACTTTAAATGGGAGTGAACTCGGTCAAGTTGGGCGGGTTTTAAGAACGACGCGGGCAATAACACACTTTTTTGCCGAATTATTAGAAGACGCTCCTGAAAATGATATTCGGCATCTATTTGACGAGGTCGCGGAATTAGTCACTTTACCAGCAGTGACAAAGCGGCTCGCCACTGCTATCGAAGGTGATGGTCATATTACGGATGAGGCCTCACCAGAACTTAGTCGTATTCGGAGCAATATTCGACGCACCGAGACGGAAATCCGTAACCAAATGGCACATTATACGCGTGGTCATGATGCGAAGTATTTAAGTGATCCAATCATTACGATTAGAAATGATCGGTATGTTATCCCGGTTAAGGCTGAGAACCGTGGCCGATTTGGGGGGATCGTTCATGATCAATCGGCTAGTGGTCAGACACTGTTTATTGAACCTCAAGCGGTCATGGCGTTAAATGACCGGTTACGTCAAAATCAAGTTGCAGAAAAACAAGAAGAACAGCGCATCTTGGAAGACCTGTCTAACTTGATTGCACCCTACCAAGATGAAATTATCAATAATGCGGCCATTCTTGGCCACTTTGATTTTATTAATGCCAAGGCCCGGTATGCACATGATATGAAGGAAACCGAACCAGCCGTCTCAGTCAAAAACGAAGTCTATCTACGGCAAGCACGCCACCCCCTGATTGATCCTCGCAAAGTCGTCGCTAATGATATTAGTTTAGGAACTGATTATCAGGCGATGGTTATTACGGGGCCTAATACTGGTGGGAAGACGATTACGCTGAAGACGCTGGGATTACTGCAATTAATGGCCCAGTCGGGATTGTTTATTCCAGTTGAGGCCGGGAGTCGCGTTGGCGTTTATAATGAAATCTTTGCGGATATTGGGGACGAACAATCAATTGAACAGAATTTAAGTACGTTCTCATCCCATATGGAAAATATCGAAAGTTTCTTAGCCCAGATCGATTCCCATAGCTTAGTGCTCGTTGACGAATTGGGTGCCGGGACTGATCCACAAGAAGGGGCGGCGCTGGCGATTGCTATTTTGGATGCTATCGGAGCTAAGGGAACCCAAGTTGTGGCGACGACCCACTATCCAGAACTTAAGGCTTACGGGTTTAACCGTCCTGATACGATCAATGCTAGTATGGAGTTTGATGAGCAAACGCTTAAACCGACGTACCGGTTGTTGGTCGGAATTCCTGGTCGGAGTAATGCGCTAGATATTGCGCAACGGTTAGGAATTCCCCAAACAATTGTTGATCAAGCCCGCTCATTGACGGATACGGATAGTCAAGACCTCAACGCGATGATTGCGGATTTAGTGAAGAAGCGTAAGCAGGTCGAGGATGAACAATTGCATTTGAAGACCCAAGTGGCGGATTCCGAGAAACTGCATCGGCAGTTGAAGAGTGAGTTCAATGCTTATCAGCAACGTAAGGATCAGTTGATCGAAGATGCTAAGGTGCAGGCCAATACAATTGTTGAGCAGAGTAAGACCAAGGCAGATGCCATCATTAGTGAGTTGCGTAAGAAACAATTGGCCAGTGGGACAGCGACGGTTAAAGAAAACGAATTAATCGATGCAAAGGGTGCGTTGAATGCTTTAGAGCAACAGCCTAAGCTTAAAAATAACCGGGTCTTGCGCCGGGCTAAAGCGCAGCATGATTTCCATGAAGGCGATGACGTGCTGGTGAAGTCGTATGGCCAACGCGGTGTATTGATGCGTCAGATGGGTAAACATGAGTGGGAAGTCCAACTTGGTATTTTGAAGATGAAAATTAGTGACGGTGATTTGGAGCGGGTCAAACCGGAAGAGCCGAAGCGAGCGCGGGCGACTGTTCAAAGCGCCAACGCCAGTCATGTCTCCCCGAACTTAGATTTACGGGGGGTCCGTTATGAAGATGCGATGACCCAAGTTGATCGGTATATCGATGCGGCGTTATTAGCCGGATATCCATCCGTGACGATTGTTCATGGAAAGGGGACCGGGGCGTTACGTGACGGTATTACCAATTATCTGAAATCCAACCGGCAAGTTAAGTCGTTCCACTTTGCCGCCCCTAATCATGGGGGCAATGGTGCAACCGAGGTGCAATTTAAGTAGCCCGTGATCCACACAGGCCGAGCAGGGCAGTGTGGATGATTGGCAATGTTCGTAACCCGGGCGCTTTTGATCGTGAACAAATTGTTTGTGTTCCACATGGTTACTGGTATACTTACTATTAGTAACAGATAAAGTCTAAAGGAGGCCGATTACAATGGTCGCAGCAACTACTGATAAAACTTTTACAACGGATACGGCTTCAGGCGTAACGTTAACTGACTTCTGGGCAACATGGTGTGGTCCTTGTCGGATGCAATCACCAGTGGTGGAACAATTAGCTGATGAAATGGGTGACAAGGTGACATTCAATAAGATGGATGTCGACGCAAATCCTGAAACGGCCAGCAACTTTGGTATCATGAGTATTCCAACCTTGTTAGTTAAGAAGGATGGCGAAGTCGTTGATACCTTAGTTGGCTACCATTCTAAGGATCAAATTAAACAAACTTTAGCTCAATATTTATAAAATAAGGTCACCGTTGGCTTAGTGGTGACTTGAGGAGGCTGGTATTCTTTATTGAAGAATACCGGCCTTTTTTAGTTTAACCATTGAGAAATGCAGTTATTTAGTCATTCCTAAAACAAATTACTCGGGTTTTATCGACTAGTTATTTTGTCAATCGTGATATTCATCTGAATGGTTGGTAAGTAAACGTCCGCAGCGCAATAAAAAAAGACGACCACTTGGCCGTCTTTTTTTATTGCGCTTCTTCAGGTTGGGCATCATCAATTTCAACTTGTGGTCGCACAATCTCGATTGGTGTTGCGGGATCGTGATTGATGATAGGTTGATGATGATCAATGGTCACTGAAATTCTTAAACGCATTCGATTTTGAAACGTAATTTTAGCTTCACTGACACAGTTAGTACGAAGGGCTGACTGCTCAGCTAAAAAGCCAGTCTCTAGCATGAAATCTGGTAATTCGATTGTAGCGCTACGGCGAGCAACCGGTTCACCAGTTAGTTCATAGGTAATCAAATCATCAGTTGTGCTAACAATGATGAGATGCCCCCAGCCGGTCTGCTCAAAAAAGGTAACAAGATCATCATCACTAGCGACAGGAAACTGGCGTGCCAAGTCTTTACCAGCCCAGTAAAGGATGCCACTACTGTCATCACCCAATAATTTTGGTAGTAAGGCATCTCGCAAGATTTCCACACTAAGGATGGAAGCTTTAATTGAGTTACCCGCAAATTGAGAATAAAAGTCGTTCGTCATGATAATTCCTTTCCATGCAAAAAATCGTGGTATCCTGACCACTGTATAATCAATATTATACCCCGTTTCCGCTAATGTGTCGGTTTTTTTCAATTTATCAACGGAAACTTTACAATTTCGTCGCAATTGGTCTGGCTTGAAATCAATTTCAAAAAAGACCATAATAAAGTTTCAGAATTCAGTGAACGGAGATTTTTAAAATGGCAAATGAACATGCAATTGGATTCATGGATTCGGGGGTCGGTGGGTTGACCGTTGTTAAACAAGCGTTGAAGCAGCTCCCCCGGGAAACGGTTTATTTTATTGGTGATCAGGCACGTTTGCCATACGGTCCGCGACCAGCAGAACAAGTCCGGAAATTTTCTTGGCAAATGGCTGATTTTCTGATGGCAAAACAGATCAAAATGCTAGTGATTGCTTGTAATACAGCGACAGCCGCGGCATTGCCAGCTTTACGACAACAGTTGTCAATTCCTGTGATTGGGGTAATTGCCCCTGGTTCACGGGCGGCATTAAAAGCTTCACGACGCAATCGGATCGGCGTGATTGCGACTGAGGGTACGATTCGTAGTAACGCTTATCGGGATGCGATTTTAACGAAGGATCCGACTGCCACAGTGATTTCGCAGGCATGTCCGAAGTTTGTGCCGTTGGTTGAGTCCAACGAATACCACTCGACAGTTGCCAAACGTGTCGTTGCGGCATCTTTGAAACAGTTAAAAAAACAAGATGTGGACACGCTTGTTTTGGGCTGTACGCATTACCCATTATTACGACCACTCATTCAAAATGTCATGGGTCCAGGAGTAACGCTGATTGATTCTGGTGCGGAAACGGTGAACGATGTTTCGGCCGTACTTGATTATTTAGATATTGCTAACGACAGTTCTACCAAGCGTTATCCAGATGAATATTATACAACTGGGGCGGCCGAACAATTTGAAGCCATTGCTCGCGACTGGTTAGGCCAACCGAATTTTTACGCGCAACATATTGATTTAGGGAGTGAAACGAATGACTAAACCACAAACATTAATTATTGCCACGAACAATGCTAATAAGGCCCGCGAATTTAGTGCGATGCTGGCGCCATATGATATCACCATCAAAACGTTGGCGGACTTCCAAGATATTCCAGATATTAAGGAAAATGGGATTACCTTTGAAGAAAATGCCACTAAAAAAGCAACGGTCGTGGTTGAAGCAACTGGGCTACCGGCAATTGCTGATGATTCCGGTTTGATGGTCACGGCGTTGCATGGTGATCCTGGCGTTTTTTCAGCGCGGTATGCTGGTGATCATGACGACGCCGCCAACAATGCTAAGTTACTAGCAAATCTGGGCGGTGTTCCTGAAGCTAAGC
This sequence comes from Lactiplantibacillus paraplantarum, assembly GCF_003641145.1. Taxonomy (NCBI): domain Bacteria; kingdom Bacillati; phylum Bacillota; class Bacilli; order Lactobacillales; family Lactobacillaceae; genus Lactiplantibacillus; species Lactiplantibacillus paraplantarum. The sequence continues at coordinate 2,017,146 of NZ_CP032744.1, read as the reverse complement.
GCACCGCTACTTTTCATACAACACTGGTCGCCCTTAAGCCGAGTGGTGAAAAACTCGTCATTAATGGTGAGTTAGCTGGACGCATCTTGATCGCCCCGCGTGGGAATAATGGCTTTGGATATGATCCGTTGTTCTGGTCGAGTAAGTTTCAAAAATCATTGGCGGAATTAACGCCAGCACAAAAGAATCAAATCAGTCACCGGGGGGCGGCCTTACGTCAGCTGATGACTAAATTCGATGAATGGTGGGCGAAGGCATGAAATGTTTAGTTGTAAGTGACAGTCATGGTGATCGAGATGTGTTGGTACGATTATTTGATGAATACCGTGGTCAGGTTGATGCTTTCTTTCACTGTGGTGATTCTGAATTACCACATGATGACCCGTTGTTTGAAGAAATGTTTGTGGTTCAAGGAAATATGGATTTTGATACGGCGTTAGCTGATGAGGTTAATCCAACGATTGATGGCGTTTCAGTCTATATGACCCATGGACACTTAGTTGGTGTAAATATGGGGTTGGCACATCTATTGGCAAATGCCACGGCGCAGCATGCCGTATTAGCGTTCTTTGGGCATACCCATCAATTGGGGGTCGAACGGCATGGTGGTGTGTTAGTGCTTAATCCCGGTAGTATCACCTATCCACGTGGAGAGTTTGCACGGATTGGCGGTACCTATGCAATTGTCACCACCACCTCAGCAGGAATCGATGTTCAATATTATGATCGGCAGATGCAGGCAGTGCCAGAACTAAAATTTCATTTTGCTGATTAAAAAGCGGTAAAAAAGCTGATTTTAGAGCTTAACTTAGTGACTTTGCAGTTAAAATAAGAGAATGAGCTTAGTTAAGGAGGCGCTTGTATGTTAATTCAACCAGTTGCGGACTTATTGTCACGCAACGCGGACCACTATTTGATCCCGGCTGACGTGGTCGCGAACGTTCAAACTAATAATAACTTGTATCACGCATTTTTAGTTTTAACAAAGGTCAAATATTCAAAAATTCCGGTACTTGATCATGGTGGCCACTTTGAAGGGCTAGTGTCGTTACCGCTGATTACGGAACAAATGTTGGGCTTTGACCAATTGAATACTGAAATTTTATTGCAAAAACGTGTTTGTGATGTGATGGAGACGCGGGTGAAGACGGTTCAAAATGTCGATGATGTTGAAGAGACATTACACCTAATGATTGATAATCCGTTTGTTCCAGTCGTTGATGAGCAGCGAATTTTTCAAGGAATTGTCACGCGGCGTGAATTCATGAAGAGTTTTAACTTTCTGACCCATGAAATTGGCAAACAGTATGATATGATTGAGAAGGATTTTTCCACTAGCGAAAAAGCTAAATAAATTTTTTGGAGGGTCTCCGATGGCAAAATTAGATGCACAATCAATTATTAACTATATTGGCAGTGCGAAGAAGAAAACACCCGTAAAAGTGTATGTGAAGGGTGCTTTAGACCAATTAAACGTTCCAGCAAGTATCAAAACGTTCTTCAGTGGCAACTCTGGCGTCTTATTTGGTGACTGGGCGGATGTTGAACCGTTCTTAAAGGCTAACGCTGCAAATATCGAAGATTACGAATTAGAAAATGACGCGCGCAATTCAGCCGTACCAATGGCAGATTTGAAGCAATACAATGCGCGGATCGAGCCCGGTGCGATTATTCGTGACCAAGTATTAATTGGCGACAATGCGGTCATTATGATGGGGGCCGTGATCAATATTGGTGCCGAAATCGGTGAAGGCTCGATGATTGACATGGGTGCCATTCTTGGTGGTCGCGCAATTGTTGGTAAGAACTGTCATATTGGCGCTGGTACTGTGTTAGCTGGCGTGGTAGAGCCACCTTCGGCTAAGCCAGTTCAAATCGATGACGACGTGCTGATTGGTGCCAATGCGGCCGTCCTCGAAGGCGTGCATGTTGGTAAGGGTGCCGTTGTGGCTGCGGGTGCGATCGTCATTGAAGACGTCGCTCCTAACACCGTAGTCGGTGGGGTTCCTGCTCGTAAGTTGAAAGATATTGATGATAAGACGAAGAGCAAGACTGAATTAATGGCAGAATTACGGAATCTTTAATGGTGGAGGGATAAACAATGGTCTTACGGGAAACCGATCTAATTCCAATTTATCAACACTTACACCAAATTCCGGAAATCGGCTTACAAGAACATGAAACACAGGCTTATTTATTGTCGATTATTGGCAAGATGCCTCAAGATTGGCTGACAATCAAAACCATTCCAACTTTGGATACGGCGATTTTAGTGAAAGTCAGTGGTTTAAAGCATGATTATCGAATCGGTTATCGAACTGACATCGATGCGTTACCAGTTACTGAAAATACGGGTTTACCATTTGCATCGACCCATCCAGGGGTGATGCATGCGTGCGGACATGATATTCATATGTCAGTAGCGCTGGGAATTCTCAGTTATTTTGCGGAAAATCGACCGGCCACTGACATGGTCTTCATGTTCCAGCCGGCCGAAGAAAATGCGTCAGGTGGTCAGCGCTTGTATGAGAGCGGAGCTTTAACTGGTGATTGGATGCCGGATGAAATCTTTGCATTTCATGACAATCCGAACCTACCAACAGGGGCAATCGGTTGTCGGATGGGCACGTTGTTTGCCGGCACTTGTGAGATCCATGCGCACTTGAGTGGAAAGAGTGGCCATGCTGCATATCCACATCAAGCCAATGATATGGTTGTCGCTGGGGCAGCGTTAGTCTCCCAGTTGCAGACGATCGTAGCGCGCAACGTGGACCCGATTCAAAGTGGTGTGGTGACATTAGGTCACTTTACTGCTGGCACGATTGGCAATGTGATTGCCGGTGAGGCGCAGATTGACGGGACGATCCGAGCGTTGACGCAGGAGATGAACATGCATATTCAGCGGCGGGTTCGGACGATTACTGAAGGAATCGCGCTCGCTTATGACTGCAATATTGATTTAAAGCTCAATCAGGGTGGTTATTATCCAGTGGAGAACAATGACGCAATCACTGCTGATTTTATCAAGTACATGCAGGATGATGATGATGTCAACTTCATTGAAACAAAACCAGCAATGACCGGTGAAGATTTCGGTTATTTGATTCATCAGATTCCAGGGACAATGTTCTGGTTAGGGGTCGACAGTCCGTATTCGTTACACTCGGAAAACATGGTGCCACACACGGCTGCCATTATGAGTGGCGTCGATGCAATGACTGGTTTTTTGACTCACCGAAACGCTTTGCACAAATAATTTCAAACAACGCATTGGACTAACAAGTTTAGTCAGTGCGTTGTTTTTAGTTAGTTATTTCGTAAATGAAGCCCGCACGTCAGCGCTCACGTTTGAGCAACCGAGGTGCGGGCTAGTTTGGTGTAACTTATTTATGCGTTGGTGCGATATTCAGTCGCGGCGAAGGCAGTTGTATTCCCGCTGCTCGGGCTGCATCCAAGTAGGCTGCTAAAAAATCGCGCTGAATTGCAAATTGCATCCCGTTTTTAACGTAAAACTGGACCCGGAAGACCAACGTTCCGTCGGCCTGCGTGGTTACCCCTTGGATGTCGGGCTCACCGATGATATCAGGGTACTGAGAAACCAGGTCGGAATTCGTTTCCCGAACCACGTTCGTTAAATCTTGAACGGGTGTCGTGGTCAGAATATAGAGGTCAATCAAGACGCGCATGTCGTTGCGGGATTGGTTACTAATAATCAAAATCTTGCGATTAGGAATGAAGTTCAAGGTCCCATCAGGGCTAGTGACCTGAGTAGTGCGGAGGCCAATTGCTGAGACGGTGCCTTCAATCGTTTCGATTTTGACGTAATCACCCACATCAATCTGGTCTTCAAGTAAGATAAAGAAGCCAGTAACGATATCGCTGACAAAGCCTTGGGCACCTAGACCTAATGCCACACTGAAAATCCCTGCACTAGCAATCAATGTGCCTACGGGAACCCCTAGAACTGAAAGAACGGCATAGATGCCGAAAAACATGATGACGTAGTGATAGATATTCAATGATAAGGTAAAAATCGTTGAAATACGGTTGTTAGCCGTGTCACTAGTATTCGCATTTGTTAAAAATAAATGATGAATTAGGCGTTTTCCTAGCCGATCAATCACCCAAAATAGTAAAATAAATAGGACGATTTCAAGTATTTTGCCACCAATATTAATAATAATTTGTTGCCAGTCAATCTTCTTAGCCAACTTCATCCACACCGAAACTTGTTTAGTTGGTGTTTCGACCACTGCTAAGTTAATTGGATTAAACATATCTTCACCCTCGTTATTGTTGTCTGTTCACTAGTTTATCAGATTTGACGCGGTCAACCAAGTCGTGAATAAGCGGTTCCCATTCTATCGGGAGTAGACGAAGGTTGTAAGCACTTTTTTAATTGCGGTATACTAAAGACAATGCTATGCTAGTTCTAATATAGTGGCTGTCGAAGGAGGAATTTTAGGATGATTACACACATTGCGGGCATTATTGCCGCCATTGCATTCTTATTACTAGTTTGTTTTATTGGGATTTTCTTAATGCGGATTACTAAAACGATGGGGGAAGTCAACCGAAGTTTAAATAACATTACGGATGATGTCGATGCCTTATCACATGAGACTGAAAAGATTATGGCCAATGCCAACGAGCTATTGAAAGATGTTAATGGTAAAGTGGCCACCATTGATCCAGCATTTCAAGCCATGGGCGATTTGGGACAAAGCGTTTCTGATCTTAACTCCGCCACCCGTGAATTGACTGCCAAAATTGGCAAGACTAATGAAAAGCGGAGTAAATTCTCAAGCGCAAGTAAAGTTGGTAAGGCCGCATTTGATGTTTACCGCAATCGACGGTCAAAAAATAATAGTGAGGAGTCTTAATTATGTCGAAAAAAGGATTCTTATTAGGTGTTGTTTTGGGCGGCGCTGCAATTGCAACTGCCGTTATGAAAATGGATGATGACAAAAAGGCGACGTTAAAGGCGAAGGCACAACAGGGCATTGCAGATTTTAAAGATCGAGCGATTGATTACGCCTTTTATGCAGCAGATGCGTCTGAAGATTTCAAAGCTGAAGCGGGTCAGCAATATGAAGACGCTAAGCGTAAAGTTGCAGATTTTGCGGATCAATATCAAGCGGCCAAGCAAGAGACTGGCGCAAGCTTTGGTTCAAGCCTTGATCAGGCCACGGACAGCCTACGATCGGAGTTAACTAAAGTCGAAGACGACGAAGCCAATGATCCTGACATTGTCATTGACGGGGGCGCGGCTTATCAGGATGCTGCCCAAGCGACAACGTCAGCCGCAACGGATGCGACTGAAACTGCCGAAAAAGCAACGGATGCACCAGCGTCAGTTGATACAACGGCTGATGATGCGCAACCAACTGATGATACGACACCAACCAAATAAGGTGTAACGATCTTGGATGGGACACGGAGCAATGGCTCGGTGTCCCATCTGTTTTGAGGAGGAATTAAGTTGTATTCAATCGGCGCGGTCGCTAAGAAGACCGGTATTTCAAGCTATACATTACGTTACTATGATAAAGCTGGCTTAACCCCGTTTGTTAAACGTGATAAGCAGGGGCGGCGAGTCTTTAACGATGATGATTTAGATTCGTTGGCATTGATTCGGTGTCTTAAACAGACCGGGATGCCCTTGGAAGATATTCGTCAATTCATCAGTTGGTGTGCTGCTGGCGACGAGACGATCGACCAGCGATTGGCGATGTTTGAAGAGCAACGGCAGGCAGTTGAAGCTCAAATTCATCAATCATTATTAAATCTACAAAAAGTTAATCACAAAATAGACGTTTACCGCCAGGCGAGCCAAGCTGGTAGTGAAGCTGCTGTGAATTGTGACGTGTTGCCATTGAAGCAGACTGACGCGTTATTACAAGAGGTTGCGGACTATGAAGAACAACATCCGTTACCTGAATAGATATAGTAGTGGTATCATAACCAAATTAGTTAGTGTAAATTAAAGATAAGCTGAAAACCGGCCGTTACGGAAAGTTCCGTAGCGACCGGTTTTTATCAAATTTATGACAAATCTAAAACTTTTAGTTCTTTTGGTGTGTGGGTGAATGGCTTAAAGCCTTCTTTAGTGACGACCCCACAGTCTTCGATTCGAACGCCAGCGACACCTGGAATGTAAATACCGGGTTCAACGGAGAAGCACATGCCTTCAACTAACGGCATATGGTTGCCGGCCATGATTGACGGAAACTCATGATCGGTTTGCCCAATCCCATGGCCCAACCGATGAATGAAGTATTCACCATAGCCCGCCTTAGTAATGATGTCGCGAGCAATCTTGTCGACGTCTTCGGCGGCCATGCCTGGTTTGATGGCCGCCTGAGCGGTTAGGTTAGCTTCCAGACAGACGTCAAAGATTTCTTTTTGCTTAGCAGTCGGTTGACCGTAAGCAATCGTTCGGGAGGCATCAGAAGCATAACCTTTGTACATGACACCAAGATCGAATAAGACTAATTCATTCGGCTTGACTTGAGTTTCATTAGTCGCGCCATGGGGATTAGCGGCGTGTTCGCCAGCTTGGACTAAAGTATCAAAACTCATTTCCATGATGCCCTTTTTCATGAGGGCGTACTGTAACTCAGCGGCAATCTGTTGTTCAGTTCGCCCAGCCGTGACGGCGGCAAAGCCTTGTTCAAAGGCAAAGTCGGCCCATTTACCGGCAATATTTAACTTGTCAAGTTCGTCAGCCGTTTTGACGAGCCGTAATTGTTGGATGTAAGGAGATAAGTCCTTATCAAAGCGAGCGGCTGGAAATTGGCGTTTGAGTGCATTAAAGCGATCTAACGTCAAGTTGCCCGTTTCAAGTGCCCAAACTTTAGGATCAGTTAACTGTGCATTAATGTGATCGGCAATTAAGGCGTATGGTTCTTCATGGTCTAAGTAGCCAAAAACTTTATAGGGCCAGCCCATATCCTTGATGGCTTCAACTTCAAGGGCGGGGGCGAAGAGGAATGGTTCCGCATCTGCGAAAACAAACAAAGCTAATGTCCGCTCGTAGGGATTGCTCTCAAATCCAGTTAAATATGAAATTGTGTGAAAATTACTAATGTAGGTGACGTCAACGTGGTTATCCTGGGTCCATTGACGAACTTGTTGCAGTTTCGTATAATCTGCCAATTCAAACACTCCTTAGATAAGATAAATTATTGATAATAATACTAGTATAGCGCTGTTGATGATAAAAAGCTGAGAATAATGAGCCTAAAATAACAATCTTCGTGTGGTAAATCTTGCATTTTGAAAACAAGTACGGTATTATTTTCATGAAAGCGATTTCAATAACAATCTTAAGTTGCATTGGAAGCGTAATTTTGCTATATTGGTTGATGTTGCATGAAAACGAATGAAAACATATGATACCAAGCAAGAAAGGGCTATTTTTATATGGAAAAACAAACAGTAACAATTTATGATGTGGCACGTGAAGCGGCGGTTTCAATGGCCACAGTTTCACGGGTCGTCAATGGTAATCCGAATGTCAAACCCGCAACGCGGAAAAAGGTGTTGGCCGTTATTGAACGGTTAGACTACCGGCCAAATGCGGTTGCACGAGGGTTAGCAAGTAAGCGTTCAACCACGGTTGGCGTTATTATCCCTGATGTAACGAATATTTACTTTGCTTCGTTAGCACGTGGGATCGATGATATTGCGATGATGTACAAGTACAACATTATCTTGACCAATTCTGATGATGCCGGCGAACAAGAGGTCAATGTGTTGAATACCTTGATGGCTAAGCAAGTCGATGGGGTGATTTTCATGGGTAACCATATCGACGACAAGCTGCGCGCAGAATTCAAACGTGCCAAGGCGCCAGTCGTATTAGCCGGAACGGTTGATCCACACAACGAAACCCCAAGTGTTAATATTGATTATGCGGCTGCCGTCGAAGAGACTGTCACTAGTCTGATTGATCGTGGTCATAAGAAGATTGCATTGGCCTTAGGTTCATTATCACAGTCGATCAATGCTGAGTACCGACTAACGGGATACAAACGGGCCTTAACTAAAGCTAAGATTCCGTTTGACGATGCCCTGGTGTATGAAGCTGGCTATTCATATGATGCTGGTCGGAAGTTACAACCAGTCATTGCTGATAGTGGTGCGACAGCGGTCTTTGTTGGTGACGATGAGATGGCTGCTGGTATTATTAATGCTAGCATGGAATCTGGGATCAATGTTCCCGACGACCTAGAAGTGATTACAAGTAATGATACGATTATCACCCAAATTACGCGGCCAGCAATCACGTCGATTACTCAACCGTTGTATGATATCGGTGCGGTTGCCATGCGGATGTTAACGAAATTGATGAATGATAAGGAACTTGATGAGAAAACTGTGACCTTACCATATGGCATTGTGCGGCGTGGTTCAACTAAATCGGCGGACTAACTGGTCTGTGTGTCAACGAGTGATGTTGGCATAACTAAGAACGATAGCGTTATACTAGGTTTGGAATAAATATTCCAAGCCTTTTTATTTGGCTTGGAATGACTGAAAGGATGAGTTAAACGGATGACACAATTAGTAATGCGGCAGCGTCCCGGAAAAATTCAGTTAGGCTTGAAAGCGGCCCAGGACCCCGCCCAATTAATGAATCGATTACAATATCGGCCGCAGGTGTTTGAGTTTTTTACCAGTGCAGCAGATTTTGAACCGGCAGCGTTTCAAGCACTCAAAGCGGCGGTCCAATTTGTAAAGACTAATGTCACCGAACAAATTGTGATTCATCACCCGATGAGTTATCAAGGCGTCCATCTTGATCAGTTACTCGACCCACACCGTGAAGCGGGGGCGTATCAATTTCTACAAACGAGTACGGCTCAGTTACTCGAACTAGCAACTGAATTAGATGTTAAAATTTTGGTGCATGGTGGTTATGGTAGTGACAGTGCTCCTTTGATTAAAGCATACGATTCATTGGCTGCTGCTCGTGACGTTGTTTTTGAACGGTTAGATGAGTTGGTTCGGCAGGCAAACGGGCACGTGATGATTGAAAATGGGGTAACCGCTAGTTTTATGTATGGCGATCCGCAACTAGATGAGCGGATTATCCAACATCATTATCCGCTAGTTTGCGATTTGAGTCATGTCTTTATCGCATTACATGGTGATATGGCACTGACCATGTTGGCTTTGAAACGGTTGGCCCCACTCATTCAGCATTACCATCTGGTGGATTCAATGGGCCAGCGTCATGATAGTTTACCGTTAGGCCAGGGGTTAATCGATTGGCCACGGGTACTGCCAGTCCTTAATCCACATGCTACGATGATCTATGAGGTGCCGGACGAAACGGATGCGACCTGCGCTAATATGTTGAGCAGTTATCATTATTTACGTGCGCTTGAGGTGCGGTCGCTAGAAGGAGGTCGGTTAAATGACTAACTTAGTAGTACATGTCGATGAACCCGCCAAGGTTGCAATGGCGATTAGTAATGTTCAAAACTTTGTGGCGGTGCGACCGACAAGTACGGTAGTGGTTGTGGTTAATGGGCCAGCGATTACAACGTTAACAACGTCTGCCTGGGATGCGTTACGACAAGCATTACCACAAGTTGAAATCGATGCTTGCCATAACGCCATGGCTAGTCATCAGATAAGTAAAGCGCAACTCCCGTCAACCGTAACAATCGTACCCGCTGGTGTGGTGCGAATTGCAGATTTACAAGCTGAGGGCTACGCCTACTTACGGCCGTAGAGGGCTGGTTCGTCAACAGTTGACAGGCAACTAGTCATGGTTACTTGCTAATCTGTTCAGTAAACTGAAGCAAAAAAGCAGAACTTGGCTATCGTTGGTTCTAGTGCTTGAAATCGCTCGCTTTTTTTGCTATCATACTCTACGTATGTTTATCTACAAAACTGAAAATAAATAACGAAAGAAGGAGTCACACATGTCAGGACATTCAAAATGGCATAACATTCAAGGACGTAAGAACGCCCAAGATGCTAAACGTGGGAAAGTTTTCCAAAAGATTTCCCGTGAACTTTATATGGCTGTAAAAGCCGGGGGTCCTGATCCAGATTCTAACGCGCAATTGCGGTTAGTTATGGATAAGGCCAAAGCTGCCAACATGCCTAAGGATAATATTAAACGGGCGGTTGATAAAGGTAGTGGCTCCGGTGCGGAGAACTACGAAGAAGTTACTTACGAAGGCTACGGCCCTGGTGGTATCGCCGTTCTGGTTCACGCATTAACTGATAACAAGAACCGGACCGCTGCGGCGGTTCGTTCAGCGTTCACACATCATGGTGGTGCCTTAGCTGCAACTGGTGCCGTTAGCTACATGTTTGATCGTAAGGGTTACATTGTGATTAGTCGTGAAGATTTAGATACCGACGAAGATACGATGTTGATGGACGTTTTAGATGCTGGTGGCGACGATTTACAATCAAGCGACGAAGCGTTTGAAATTTACACTGATCCTAAACAATTAGCGGCCGTTCGTGACGCACTCGAAGCTAATGGTTACAAGTTGGAAACAGCTGAATTAACCATGATTCCTGAAAACTTAACGGATGTTCCTGCTGATAAGGTTGAAAAGTTACAACACATGATTGATGAATTGGAAGATAACGACGACGTATCAGAAGTATACGAAGCTGCTAACTATCCAGATTAATGATGAAATGACGTGGTTCTTTGATGATAAATCAAGGAGCCACGTTTTTTAGTGGTTAAAATATTAGTAAAACAAGTGCGCGTCCTCAGCCAGTTTGCTAAAATTAGAACAGTTGAATACTGAAGGGACGAATAATCATGAATAAAGTAACCGTACTAGGTAGTTTGAATGTTGATTCGATTTTACGTTTTAAACGATTTCCCAAGCCCGGCGAGACCTTGCCACTAACTGGAAAGAGTATTGCTGGTGGCGGTAAAGGGGCTAACCAAGCCATTGCGGCAGCCCGGGCAGGTGCTCAGACCACTTTTATCGGTAAGGTCGGCACTGATCAGGAAGGCGCGTTTATGGTGCAACAGCTGACGAATAGTGGTGTCGATGATCAGTACGTTCAACATAGCAATGTAGCTAGCACTGGCTCAGCGTTCATTTTACTAGATAGTAGCAGTGAAAACCGCATTCTAATTGACGGTGGGACTAATCAACAAGTGACGGCTGAAGATGTAGAACGAGCACGTCCGGCAATTGATGCTAGTACTTTTCTGATCGCACAGTTCGAAACACCCATTGCAGCGACGATTCGGGGATTTGAATTGGCACATGCTGCTAACAAAAAGACGATATTAAATCCGGCCCCCGCTACAACAACGGTACCAGTAGAACTACTAGCAACGACGGACTTAATTGTGCCTAATGAAACTGAGACTGAGACGTTGACCGGCGTGCACATTACTGATGAACAATCGATGGTTCAGGGGGCACAAAAGTTGCAAGCCCTCGGTGTTGCTAATGTTATTATTACTGTTGGGAGTAAGGGTGCGTTTTGGATGCGTGGTGCCGAACATGGTTTTGTACCCGCTTATAAAGTTGAAGCCGTTGATACAACTGCCGCTGGGGATACTTTTATTGGGGCGCTAAGTTCAGTTTTAATGCCCGATTTTAGCAATTTGGCTGCTGCGGTTCGGTTTGCGAACCGAGCTTCTTCCCTAGCTGTTCAAAAATTAGGTGCGCAACCATCGATTCCAACTAAGGATGAGATTGAACGAGCTGATCGGGTCTAAACAGCGTTAAGATGCGACTGCCGGCTTGTTATTAAAAAGGGCGGTTTGCTAATCGGACAAGCGTATGCTGATAATGTAGTTTAGAGCGAGTAAGCGCCGTGAAGTAATCTAGTAAAAAGCCATCTTGAAAATAGTATGGTGTGAAGTGTATCTAGCACAAAACTAATTGTGTTCATTTTCTTAAGAAAAAATCTTAAGGAAATGAACGCAATTTTTTTATATAACATTGTCGAAATGGACACCAAAAGGTTGTTTGCAAGCGAAACATCTTTTATCTCACTCTCACTTCAGCGTTTCCAAGGTGATTTTTAGGGGGTACTAAATAAAAAAATATATTTTCGTGGAAATTAGCTAATGTTGCGAAATTAGTTATTGAAAGGAGCGTGACAATAACTAATGGCGATTGAAGCTAAGTTGAACGACATTATTCAGGCGGCCGTGAGTCAACGTGCCAGTGATATATACTGGTTACCCACGGCAGAAGGTTACCAGATATTGATACAAACCACGGGAAGTTTACGGGCCCTGGCGCAGATGACGACGGAACGCGCCCAACAATTGATGAACCACATTAAATACCGGAGTAACATGGCCATCAGTGATCATCGCCGACCACAGTTAGGTGCGATGACGCTAATACTGGAAAAGCAAACCTTAAATTTGCGAATTTCAGCTGTGGGTGATTTTTTGGATCGTGAGTCCTTGGTCGTACGATTACTGTATGAAGGTGAATCCCAAGCATTGCAATATTTAATCCCGCGTCAACGCCAGCAATTGAGCCAGCTAATGCATCGAACTGGTTTAATTTTATTTTCAGGGCCCATGGGAGCTGGTAAGACCTCGACCATGTATGACCTTGTCCGACAACTCCGGGGACAGCGGCTGGTAATGACGATTGAAGATCCGGTTGAAATTTATGAACCACAGTTTTTACAATTACAAGTTAATTCACCCGCACAAATGGCCTATGCGGATTTATTGAAAGTCGGATTACGCCACCATCCCGATGTGTTTATTATCGGTGAGATTCGTGACGCGGAAACGGCTAAAATTGCAGTACAGGCAGCGTTAAGTGGACATTTGGTATTAAGTACCATCCATGCGCGTGGTGTTTATGGCATTATGCCACGGTTAGCGCAACTAGGTGTGGCACCAGCTGTTCTAGAACAAGCTTTAACGGCAATGTCCTATCAGCGCTTGGTGCCGGTGACGGATGGTAGTGTGGCCACGATTTTTGATACGGTTGTGATGCCCCATAAGATTCCGCAAACAACCCAGATGATGACTGAAAGGTGGGCACAATTAATTGATGAACAATTGGCAGCGGGCCGTCTTGATCATGCAACGGCCAATCAACTTAAAGAAGCGTAAACGACTTCCAATTGCAATACAGGCAACGTTATTTGAAACGTTGGCAGATTTGTTGGGCAATGGCTTTTCATTCCAACAAGCTTTTCAATTCGCTGTGGATGTAGAAGGGCCGGCCTTTCAATCGTTACAGCCCGTATTGGTACGCTTAGCAGCCGGGGATGAGCTTTCAACGGCATTGCGACCATACATTGCAGTTGATTTGTATTATCAATTCTTAATTGCAGAAACTCATGGTGAATTACGGCATACCTTGACTCAGGCGGGACAGTTAATGCGCGCCCGAGCTGAGCAAGCCCGGCAAATCCGGCGGTTATTACAGTATCCGTGTCTACTATTGGTACTGTTATTGGGAACACTGGGGCTGGTCAAGTCAGCGATTTTACCGAGTTTAGATGCAGGCAGCAGTGTGAGTGGCACAATCCCACCGTGGCAATGGATCGGTGGGGTGAGTATTGTCATTTTAGGCATCAGCTTATTAGGACTGGGGCTGAAGGTTAAGCACTTGCCGATTCGTCGTCGGTACCACTGGTTAGCGCGATTACCACTAGTTGGGCCGCTGATTAAAAATTATTGTGGTTATTACTTAAGCCTTAATGCTGGCATGTTACTAACTGGCGGCTTGGGAATTCGGGGCATCTGTGAGGTCAGTCAGCAATTTCAACCGAAAGCATTGATTTATCAGCAAGGTCAAGTCGTAGAGCGGGCTTTGCTGAGCGGCGCTTCATTAATGACCATTATTCAAAATGACCGACTATTGCCGGACGAACTAGCTTTATTGGTAGGCAAAGAGAGTCCAACGGAGCAACTGAGTCAAGAGCTGTTGTACTTTGCAACTTTGCAATATGAGCGATTGATTCGCCAATTGAATCGGTTGATCAGTTGGATTCAGCCCGTCATGTTCGGTGTTATTGCTTTGGTCGTTGTTGGTACTTATATGAGTCTGCTATTACCGATGTATCAATCAATGGGGGAAATTTTAAAATGACATTATTAATGCAACGATTATTGAAAAGAACGACGGTGTCACGGCGTGGTTTTACACTGATTGAAATGGTGATCGTACTGGCCATTATCAGTCTTTTAATGTTGATTGTGGTGCCGAATTTAAATGATCAACGTAACCGGGCAACTACTCGGCAAAAAGAGGCCCTTACCGAGGTCGTTCAAAATCAAGCGGAAATGTATGCCAATGATACGGGTGAAGCGGTCACGGGTGGTCCTGAGATGTTGGACAAACTGTTGGATAAGGGCTATATCAATGCGGGCCAACATAAACAGGCCACGACTCAGGGAATTAGCCCGGTACGCCCCAAATCAAAGTTAATTGGTGGTTAAACGGCCCGCTTTCACGCTAATTGAAATTGTAACGGTATTAGCCATTGTAGCTAGTCTAGCGGTCATCGCTGTGCACCGCTTTCCAACCCGCCAACGGCAGCAGAATGCTGAACAGGCCTTTTGGCGGGAATTACAAACGATGTGGCAGCAACAAACGTTAACGGCTAGTGTGACGGGGCAACCACAAGTCGTTAGCTTTCGGGGGACGGAAGTCGTGACTTGGGCCGGTAAACGGGGGCGGCCGGTACCGGCTCAACAGTGGCATTTGCCGTTACCTGTAACGCTGAAAACGGAACGTGGCCGAGATATTCAAATTCAGAGAAATGGGCATCCAGAATTGGCCGTGGTGATTTTTAAATCACAGCTGCAACCTAAACGGCAGATTAAACTCAATGCTTTGATGGGGTGGGGGGCGTACAAAGTCACGCATGTTAAAGACGCGAATGGGTTTTATGATGATTGAGACAATTGTTGCCCTTGGTTTATTGATGGGTGGGTTGATTAGTTTTGAAGGCTTGGAATTAATGATGCAGTCTCGCGAGCGACAGACGTTGCAAGCAATCCAGACGGCTAGGGAGCAGTACGAAGCACGCCAACAACAGTTGCTGTTACCGGTAATACCGGAGTTGGCTAATGATTAAGCGACGCGGTTTTACTTTAATTGAAGCCGTGCTAGCCTTGACCATTGCGGCCGTTGTCATGACAACTCTCTTTCAAGGGCAACGTAATTTAGGGCGACGCTCACAGGTTGATTTACCGACAGTTGATTGGTATTTGATGCTCCACGAACTTGAAAATCCGGCGCACCACTTTGTTATCGATCAGATTTCCGACGGAGGTGGTTTGGAACCCGGAAAAGCGGTTCATTTGACGAATACTGTTACGGGCAAACACTACTTGTTGACGTATTATCATATTTTGCATCGAATTGGATTACATCACTATGGTGGGGGTGAAATCGTGTTGATGAAAGGCGTCCAACAATTTCATATTGATGATGATTTAACTATGACGATGACAACTGACAAAGGTATTCACTTTCAATCCCGACTACTCTTACCCGATCGGAGGACATCAGTAGATGAAGAAGCGTCACGGCACCATCCTCTTATCGGTGATTAGCCTATTACTGATTGGTGGGGCATTTGAAACACAACGGTATGTTAATTTTCGATCCCGGCAGACGTTGTATCGGTTGATCTTACAATCATACGAACATCCCTATCAAGATAAGTTGGTACCTTGATGGCTGAGTGAACCTCGTGACTTGAACTTGGCTCGTAAAATCAGTAATATGGTTAAGGATTACAGATTTTGCGGGAGGGTGAGTATTCTGGCACAAGCAGAAACTGAGGCGCTTTTTCAGGTCTTAGATCAATCAGTTCAAGTTTTAATGCAACAACTATCCGTTTCTTATGTGGATGCCTTAATCGAGACTGGTGATAATTTACTAAGTCAGTCTGTGCATGTTGAGGATGGTAAACCGGATCAGAAGCAGGCAGCAGCGCTAGAAAAACGCTATCAAACCATTGATTTAAAGCAATTAGATGCTGAAACGATTCGGCGGGCACTTCAACTGGCACTATTAAAAGCGATTCATAATGATCGTGTTGATCCTAACCATCAAATGACACCAGATTCGATAGGTCTGTTAACGGCTTATTTAATTGCTAAGTTAGTGGGACCGACGACTGATTTGTCAATCTTGGATGTTGCGGTCGGGACCGGCAACTTACTAACCACGGTCATGAATCAATTGCAGACTGATCGACCACATCCAATTCAGGGTTATGGGGTCGATAATGATGATAACCAGTTGGCGATTGCTGCAATGAGTATGGACTTACAGCGTTCAGCAGTCGACCTCTTTCATCAAGACGCCATCGATCCACTTGTCATGCCGAAAACAACGATTGCAATTGGTGATTTGCCGGTGGGATATTACCCACTTGATGAACGTGTCCAAGGTTTTCAAACTAAGGCGACTAATGGGCATTCTTACGTTCACCATCTAATGATGGAACAAGCGATGGCGCATTTGTTGCCGGGGGGCTGGGGTGTTTTCTTAGTTCCAACGACGATTTTTCAATCACAAGAATCGCAAGGACTATTAAAATGGATGAGTACGGCAGCTTATCTGCAGGGCCTATTGAATCTACCGACGAACCTATTTCTTGATGAAAAGTCACGAAAATCAATCGTTATTTTACAGAAACATGGACAACAGGCCCAACAAGCGGGTAAAGTATTACTAGGCGACTTGCCATCATTTGAGGATCAACGAGCTTTTCAGACGTTTGCTGCTCAAATTGATGCGTGGGTTGACCAGAATATTATTCGCTAGGAGCGTGTCGTTTGGGGAAGACCATCGCCATTAACGCCGGTAGTTCGACGTTAAAATTTAAATTGTTTGAAATGCCGCAGGAGCGAGTAATCGCCCAAGGAGCGGTTGAACGGATTGGTTTTAAGACATCACCAGTCAATATTCGTTACGGTGTCGATCATCAATATCAGGAGACGGAAGTGGTCGCGGATCACTTAACGGCTGTTAACATCATTTTGGATGAGTTAATTAAATTGCGAATCATTGACTCATATGATGAGATTACTGGGGTGGGGCATCGGGTCGTTGCTGGTGGTGAATTATTTCATGAATCAGTTTTGATTACTGAACCAGTGCTTGAACAGATAACGGCACTTGCGGAATATGCCCCGTTGCATAATCCAGCTAATGTGGTTGGTATTCGAGCTTTTAAACGGGTGTTACCGTATGTGCCAGCCGTTGCCGTGTTTGATACGTCGTTTCATACGACCATGCCAGCTGTTAATTACTTGTATTCATTACCCTATGATTACTATCAACAGTATGGCGCCCGTAAGTTTGGTGCTCATGGAACCAGTCATCGTTATGTCGCGATGCGGGCGGCCGAGTTGTTGGACCGACCACTGACTGCATTGAAGCTGATTACATTACATCTGGGTGCGGGGAGTTCGATTACGGCGATTGATCATGGACAGTCACTGGATACGTCTATGGGATTCACACCGTTAGCTGGTATTACGATGGCGACTCGATCTGGTGATGTCGATCCATCACTTATCGTTTACCTCATGAAGAAGCTCAATATTAATAATCCCGACGAAATGCTCACAATTTTGAATACGCAATCAGGATTACTGGGGCTAGCTGGCTCTGCCGATATGCAGGAACTTGAAGCGCGCTGTGATGTTGATCCGATGGCCCAGTTAGCTATCGATATTTTTGTTAATCGGATCGTCAAGTATGTCGGAGCCTATTTGGCTGAGTTGCAAGGTGCGGATGCACTAGTGATGACGGCCGGCATTGGCGAGCGAGATGCGAAGATGCGGCAGCGGATCGCTGATCGTTTAGGTTATTTTGGAATTGCCATCGATCCGGCTAAGAATCAGGTCAGCGGTGTCGAACGGGATCTAAGCACTTCGGCTGCGACTATCCGAACGCTATTAATTCCGACTGATGAAGAACTCATGATTGCTAGGGATGTTGAACGGGTGATTCACGAGTAGATATTAGTTTAAAGTAATTGATCAGTTCTTTCAAAAGCGCACCCGGCTGAAAATCCGGGTGCGCTTTTGCTTGTTAAGGTGAAAGTTGCTCATGCTAATATGCGTTGCCTTCACTTTATTCATGTAGTATCGGTGACAGCTTGATTGCTCAACTAACAAAGTTGAATGGCATGAAAGTGGGCCGGCAAACGCTTACGTTTGTGCTGAACGACGAAGATACTCGGATATAGGTATAGACCGATTTATTAATTTTCGGAAGCGCCCCCTTTTGAATGCCGGGAATTTGCCCGCTATAATAACTTCAAGGGGAGTGCAAAGATAATGATGAAAGAAAATTCACAGCCCGAGACGGAACAACTTTCGCGGGGCTTAAAAAGTCGCCATGTTCAATTAATTGCCATCGGCGGCACGATTGGTACTGGGCTGTTCTTAGGTGCCGGTCAATCCATCCACTTGGCTGGTCCGGCGATATTGATCGCGTATTTAGTGACGGGCTTAGTTTGTTTTTTATTAATGCGAGCGTTAGGTGAACTACTGTTATCTGATCTTCATACGCATTCTTATATTGATTTTATTAAGCAATATTTGGGTGATAAGACGGGGTTCGTGGCTGGTTGGACGTATTGGGTCTGCTGGATCACGATTGCAATGGCTGAAATTACAGCTGCTGGTGAATACATGCAGTTTTGGTGGCCTAAGTTACCACAGTGGCTTCCAGGATTAGTTATCTTGATCTTACTGCTGGGCTTAAATTCAATTAACGTTTCAGCCTTTGGGGAAACTGAGTTTTGGTTTGCAATTATTAAAATTGCGGCCATTATCGCGTTAATTGCGGTTGGTGTCGGAATGGTGATTTTTAGTGTTAAGACGCCTGTTGGCCACGCTAGTTTAACGAATTTAGTTAATTATGGTGGCTTTATGCCCCATGGGATCAAAGGGTTAGTGCTATCATTTCAAATGGTCCTATTCAGCTTTATTGGGATTGAGATGGTCGGTATGACGGCATCAGAAACGGCTGATCCGAAAACGGTCATTCCCAAAGCTATTAATGACATTCCTGTCCGGATTATTTTATTTTATGTCGGTTCGTTATTTTTCTTAATGTGCATGTATCCGTGGCAGTATTTTTCCGCAGCTCACAGTCCGTTCGTACAAGTGTTTACGAATTTAGGAATTCGCTCAGCAGCTGCCATTATTAACTTTGTGGTCCTAACAGCGGCTGCTTCTAGTTGTAATAGTGCGCTGTTTAGCACCGGCCGGATGTTATTTTCACTGACTTATGATGGTCAGAGTAAGTTTGCCAAACGTATGGGGACACTCTCAACACGACAGGTGCCCCGAAATGCACTGTGGTTTTCAACACTAGTTATTGGGCTTTCGGTGATTTTAAATTTGTTGATGCCTGGTAAAGTCTTTTCGTTAATTGCGAGTGTCTCGACGACGTGTTTTATCTTTATTTGGGGCGCCATCGTGGTGGCTCATATTAAGTATCGGCGTCAAGCGGGGAGTCAGGTCAAAGTGAAATTCCGGATGCCACTCTTTCCACTATCTGATTACTTCATTCTTGTATTCTTAGGCTTCATTGCCGTGGTACTGTGCTTGAAATTTGAAACGTTGATTGCATTGATCGTATCAGCAGCTTGGGTAGTTGGTCTATATGTGGTCAAAATTGTAAGTGATCGGATCCGTCAACGGAGTCGTGGTTAGTCATTGAACACGCATGGTCACTGGCGGTATGATTGTTGAATATTTAGAAATGTGTCTAACTGTTATTGGTCGCAGTTAGACACATTTTTTATGGATTAAGATATTATTGGCGGCAAGCGCATTAGAAAACAGTTGCTTTAGTCGGTGGGTTGGTGGTCTAAGCAATAAATTGTGATCCGCTTAAAACTGTTCTAGTGCCTTTTAGAACGGGGCGCGGTACAATGATAATTGACTAGTTTTAAAAGCGGCCTTTGACCAGTTTAAATATACGAATAAGAGGTTTGAACGATGCAATACTTTACGTCTGATACACATTTTTATCATGCTGATTTACTCGGTGATAATGATTTTGCGCCCCGACCATTTCCTGATGTTGAGACGATGAATCAAGTTATCGTTGAACATTGGAATGCGCGAGTCACCGACCAGGATACGGTTTATCATCTTGGTGACGTGGCATTATATTTTACGCGACCGGCGAAACTATCTTACGAGCGGGTTTGCGCACTATTAGCTCAATTAAATGGCAAAATTGTTTTTATTAAGGGAAACCATGATTCTCGGGCTTTCTTTAAGTATCTGGCCGCGCATGATCCGCAGTTAAATGGGCAACCAAAGTTTGAATTTCATGACGTTGGGGTGCTAATTAAGTATGATCACCGTCAGTATTACATGACGCACTATCCAATGATGATGGGGATTGTCAAACAAATTATTAATTTGCACGGGCATATCCACCACTATGCAGTCAACGTTAAGGAAAATATTAATGTGGGTGTTGATACACCAGAGGTCGATTATTTGGACCATCAAGTGCCGTTTGGGGCGCCGTTTTCATTGGCCGAAATTGAGCAAATGGTTAAGGGGAAAGCCGTTGATTTCGCTAAGCGGCAGTAAGGGAGTGCTTGACCGAGTTTAGTGAATGCTTTAGGATTAACAAAGACAACGATTGAGGGGCGATTGACCGTGGATGAGCAAGTCACGATTTTGCATACCAATGATTTACATTCGCATTTTGAAAATTGGCCACGTATCCAGCGATATTTGCTGGCTGAGCGTGCACAGCGCCGACGAGCCGGGAGTCATGTGGTTACGGTTGATTTAGGTGATGCGGTCGATCGCGCCCATCCGCTATCGGAAGCTACTCAAGGACAGGCCAATGTGGCGTTGTTAAACGCAATTGGCTATGATGCGGTCACGATTGGTAATAACGAGGGCCTTGGGTTAACACACGCGGCTTTGGATCAGCTATATCAGCGGGCTAACTTTGATGTGATTCTCGATAATTTGACGGATATGACGACACACCAGCCGCCAAGATGGGCATTGCCTGGCAAAATCATAACGACGGTACAGGGCACGCGAATTCTGTTACTGGCTTTTACAGCGCCGTTCACGTTGACTTATCCGTTGAACGGGTGGACACCAGCGGCGGTTAAGACGCGGTTGCCTGCATTGTTGCAGCAATACGCGGGTCAATATGATGTGTTGGTCCTCATGTCTCATTTGGGGATTAACGTCGATCGTTGGTTGGCCAAGCAGTTCCCGATGATTGATGTAATCATTGGCAGTCATACGCACCACTTATTAGTGAATGGTGAACTGAAGAATGGCGTCCTAATTGCCGCTGCTGGTAAATACGGTGAATATATCGGACGAATCGAATTAACCATTGACGAGCGGCACCGTGTCAAAACAGTCAGGGCCCACACTGTCGCCACGGCTAGTTTACCCGCTGTAGCGGATGATGGGGCGTTGATTGCGAGTTGGGAGCAACAGGGAGAAGCGTTACTGACCCAGCAAGTTGTGGCGAGCGTTCCCACACAACTACGCCCACATTGGCATCATGCGAGCGAGTTAACGGCTTTGGGACTGGCAGCCATTACAGACTATGCCGGGACCGATCTTGGAATGCTCAATGGTGGCTTGTTTATGCGGGATCTACCGGCAGGTCTGGTGAATCAAAATGATTTACACACCATGTTACCGCACGCCATGCACGTTATTCGGGTGACTTTGAGTGGTACGGAACTTTGGCGGTTAGTCTATGAGATGGAACTAGTGCGACCGTTTTTGAACAAATTCCCCATCAAAGGAATGGGCTTTCGTGGTCAGGTTTTTGGTTATATCCAATATCAAGGACTGGCATGGCAAGCTGATCAGCACGAATTACTTGTGCATGGGCAACCGGTTGATCGCCAACAAACTTACCAAATAGCGTTATTAGACCATGACCTATTTATTCCATTCTTTCCAACCCTCAACATTAGTGGTCAAACTGAAATTTTATTTGAAGCAATGCTAAGAACGGTTGTTGGCAACTATTTAACAAGTCAATGGCCGGTTAATTAATAGAAAGGTGGTGTCAATGTGAATCGCGAACATATTGATGAACTAGCTGAACAACAAGCGGAACGGCGACGTAATTTATATCATGGACTACGGACTGATAAGAACCACTTTGAAGTTAGCAAGCACCCGTTTGAAATCGTTTATGATTATCGCCAGGGCTTTGACCTCGATAAATTCGTTGAACGTTACAGCTCAATCTTGAACAAGTATGATTATATCGTTGGTGATTGGGGCTTTGAACAGTTACGGCTAAAAGGCTTTTTTCGGGATGATGTTAAGGATGTGCAACGGTCACAGACGATTGGTGCGGTTCAGGACTATTTATATGAATATTGTAATTTTGGCTGTGCCTATTTTATAGTGAAAAATGAACGGGTCATTAAGCCGAAACGGACAAGTCGGCCACGTAAGGATGATCGGCGTGGCAAGAAAGCCACTAGTAACCGGCAGTCGCGTGCCCGGAGTAATCGCAATAGCAGTCGTAGTAAACAACGGCGTAAGGCACATAATTTTACGACAAAGCAAAAAGCGGCGCCATTTACTGAAAAACGTCAGCAGCCTGCGAAGGTTACAGCTGGTAATGGTAATCAGGCCCGGACGACGAAGCAGAATAGTGGTAAGCGGCACTTTACCATTCGACAAAAGTAGTGAACAGAGAGAGGTATTTTGATTGGGCAAGTACAAGGGTTATTTAATTGATTTGGACGGAACGGTTTATCGTGGTCGGGAACGAATCCCAGCGGCTAAACGATTTATTGAACGGCTGCAAGCAAGTCAGACGGATTTTCTATTGGTTACAAACAATACGACTAAATCGCCGGAAGACGTAGCGGCTAATTTGGCAGATAATCATGATATTCATGTTAGTCCAGCTAATGTTTACACGGCGGCATTAGCAACGGCTGATTATGTCGATGATTTGGCTGGTGACGGTGAGAAGACGATGTATGTCATTGGTGAACTTGGTTTAAAGGGCGCCATGCTTGAGAAGGGCTTTCAATTTAACGAACAAACGCCTCGATTTGTGATTGTTGGTTTGGACTATGATGCAACTTATCATAAGTTTGAACTGGCAACGTTAGCAATTAAGCGGGGTGCCAAGTTCATCGGCACTAACGCGGATACCAACTTGCCTAACGAACGGGGCTTAGTTCCTGGGGCCGGTTCGGTGATTGCGATGGTTGAGCGGGCAACCCAGCAACGGGCAACCTACGTCGGTAAGCCAGAAACGATTATTATGCAGAAAGCGGTCGATCGTATTGGCCTCGACAAGCACGATTGTGTGATGGTTGGCGATAATTATATGACGGATATTTCAGCAGCAATTAATTTTGGGATTGATTCCTTGTTAGTATATACCGGGGTCTCCACACCTGAATTAGTCGCTAAACAGACTGTCAAGCCAACTAATGAGGTCAATACCTTGGATGAATGGGATTTAGACGATGGTGTGGCTAAATAGAGTCAAGAATGCAGCCCAGTGGATCTGTCTATACTTATGGCTCGTCAGTGGCACAATCATTGTGACGATCAATGCGACGTGGCTGTATTTTGCAAACGCGTTATGGCAAAAACTAGGATCGGTCGTCAATTTGACGTTGGGTCAATTAATGACGAATTACTATCAGTTATTGGCTTATCTTAATTTTCCGTGGGTCCCTAAATTAGTGATGACGGATTTTACGGATTCAACCAGCGCGTTGGTGCATTTTGCGGATGTCAAAAACTTATTTATGCTTGATTATGTGGTTTTCATTGTCACGAGTGTGGTCGTTTACTTCTTTTGGCAACGACTGCGACGTGATCGTCAGTTATGGCGGCTAGTGCTGCCGATGCAGACAGCGCTATGGGTTCCGCCACTAGTTGCTGTCGTGATGGCAATTAATTTTGATCAGTTCTTTATTATGTTTCATAAAATTTTGTTCCGTAATTCAGATTGGTTATTTGATCCATTATTGGACCGAATCATTTTAGTATTACCGGATACGTTCTTTGGGCAGTGTTTTGTCTTAGCATTTGTGTTGATTGAATGGGCGTTTGTCTATCTGCTCAGTATTGGACAACGGGCGTTACGTGAAACCGACTAGTGAAACTGATTAGTGGTTACTGGTGAATTGGCAGAATTTTTTGCCGTTTAGGTAACGTAAATCAAAAGGTCCACCAGCAAGTTTTAAATCTGCTGGTGGACCTTTTGAGGTTCTAAGTTAAGCGAATTAGTCTTCTTTTTCTGCAGGGCGGCTGAAACGGGCCCGTAATGCCGAGAAGACGGCTGGAATCAAAGAAACTAGAATGATGCCAATCACGACCATTGAGAAGTGACTTTTGACGAACGGAATATTACCGAAGTAGTAGCCACCGCCACAACAGAGGATAACCCAGAGGACGCAGCCGATGACGTTGTAACGAATAAATTGTTGGTATTTCATTCGTGAACTGGCCGCGACGAACGGAACAAAGGTCCGAATGATTGGCATGAAGCGGGCAATTGTAACGGTGATGCCACCATGTTTTTCGAAGAACTTTTCGGACTTTGCTAGTTGTTTCTGATTGATCAATTTACCGAACCATGATGTTTCGGTCAGGCGCTCCCCTAAAGAATGACCAATATAGAAGTTGAGTGAGTCTCCTGCCAAGGCTGCTACTAGGAAGATGATGACAAATGTCCAAATATGTAAGCCATAGGATGGATTAGCTGCAAGTGCGCAAGCTGCAAATAAGAGTGAGTCACCGGGTAGAAACGGTAGGATGACCGCACCAGTCTCAATAAAGATAATGGCAAAGAGAATAAGGTACGTCCAAATTCCAAAACTATTAACGATGGTGACTAAGTGTTGATCAATGTGCAACACGAAATCAATTAAAAAGCTCATGGTTACCTCCAAGTAATATGAAATTAATCTTATCTAGGTTAACAGAAAATTAATGGAAATACTATGCTTAGTTGGTAATCACAAGAAAACCTTACAAATGGCTGGCTTTTAATTGCGTTCTCTTGTATCATCAAGATAATCTTTTATAGAAAACGGGTGATTTTGTGGCATTTCCACAATTAGATTTAAGTCAGGTCGATGGACCAAAAGCAACAATCAAAACTAACTTTGGCGACATTAAGGTTCAGTTATTTCCAAAGCAAGCACCTAAGAGTGTTGAAAACTTCGTTGGTTTAGCCAAGAAGGGTTACTATGATGGAATTATTTTTCACCGAGTAATTCCTGATTTTATGATTCAAGGTGGCGACCCGACTGGTACTGGCATGGGCGGTGAAAGTTTATGGGGCCAACCTTTTGAAGATGAGTTCTCACCAGAAGTCTTCAACTTAAGAGGGGCCTTGTCGATGGCGAATGCTGGCCCTAATACGAACGGCAGTCAATTCTTTATCGTTCAAAAGCCACAATTAGATGCTGGGATGGGTGATCAGATGAAACAAGCTGGTTATCCAGAAGAGGTTGTGACGGCATATGGTAATGGTGGGACACCATGGCTGGACTTTCGGCATACTGTTTTTGGTGCTGTTAGTGATGGAATGGACATCGTTGATAAAATTGCGGCAACTAAAACAGGGATGCAAGACAAGCCAGTTAAAGATGTCGTGATCGAAACAATTGCGATTGAAGATTAGTAGTAATGAAAGGATCTGCGGATGCAGGTCTTTTTTATTAGTAAACGATTTTGCAATCTATGGTATTCAGGTTATAATACTATGGATTGCAATTGTTATAAGAACAAATGATAAAGAAAGGATGGAATTGTCATGAGCGATTATCGGATTGGCATGCGGGTTCATGGACGAGTGACTGGAATTCAGCCATACGGTGCATTTGTAACGTTAGATGGTGAGCATCAGGGCCTGATTCATATCTCAGAGTGTCATGAAGGGTATGTTAAGAGCATTACTGAATATCTTAAGGTTGGTCAGGCTGTTGACGTTGTTATTTTGGATATTGATGAATATACTGGCAAAATCAGTCTATCGTTGCGCTGTATTGAACATCAACCGCACCCAACGGTCAATGATTTAGAAATTTATAAGACTTTCCGACACAAACATTTTTGGACAAATCGGCATGTTCATGCGGGATTTGAGCCAATTGCGACCCATCTAGCGGGTTGGACTGCAGATTCACTAAACCGATTGAAGGCGGGTGAGTATTAGTGCAAAAACAAGTTGCGGGCACGATCATATACAATGATCAACAAGGAACTCATTTTTTAGTTGGTCAATCTGATTCAAAGTATTACTTTTATCGGTTACCAGTTCAAGCTGGCAATTCACCATTGGCTTCAGTGTTGTGGGCTTTGCGGCATACAATTGGTATTGATGTTGATCAATTACGTTTGTATGATTCTATTATGGCAAAGCTGGATAATGAAAAAGTCGCAGTTTTTGTGTTTGACCATTTAGCTCTCGATGAACAAACTCGTGTGAAGTTTGAGCAGCAAGGGTTAAGGTTTGTTTTAGCAAGTGAGCTGCATGAGCTATTTATGAGTGTTAGTGTGAGCGAAACGACACCTTTTACGAATTTATCAAAATAAATTCAAATAAAGGGTTGACCTGCATACTAATACTTGATAATATATATCTTGTCGCCGCGAGCAGGGCTGCTAAACAGCTAGTCAGTGGCACTTACATTGTTTCGTTTCAAAATGTTGCTTATGAATAAATATTCAAAAACAACAAAAAAGTTATTGACATAAATAATCGCTGATGATAAGATGTTTCTTGTCGCGTTAACAAATCGATTGATTGAGACGCCGGCAGTTATATATATGATAATAACGTTTTAAAATCATTTGAATAGTTATTCAACTTATTAAATAAAGTTGTTGACAAGAAAATGATGAAATGATATTATGTAATAGTTGTGTTGAGGAAGTCAACGCAACGGAATTAGATCTTTGAAAACTGAACAAAGTTTCGACGAATCAAATGTGTAGGGTCTCTTGATTTTGAATCAAGAGCAAAAACATTTGCGAAGTCAATTCGCTAGCAAATAAATTTTAGTACAACTTTAAATGAGCTTTTTAGAACTCATCATTAATTTGA
Source organism: Lactiplantibacillus paraplantarum (assembly GCF_003641145.1). Lineage (NCBI taxonomy): Bacteria > Bacillati > Bacillota > Bacilli > Lactobacillales > Lactobacillaceae > Lactiplantibacillus > Lactiplantibacillus paraplantarum. The sequence continues at coordinate 1,990,066 of NZ_CP032744.1, read as the reverse complement.
GAGTTTGATCCTGGCTCAGGACGAACGCTGGCGGCGTGCCTAATACATGCAAGTCGAACGAACTCTGGTAATGATTGATGCTTGCATCATGAATTACATTTGAGTGAGTGGCGAACTGGTGAGTAACACGTGGGAAACCTGCCCAGAAGCGGGGGATAACACCTGGAAACAGATGCTAATACCGCATAACAACTTGGACCGCATGGTCCGAGTTTGAAAGATGGCTTCGGCTATCACTTTTGGATGGTCCCGCGGCGTATTAGCTAGATGGTGAGGTAACGGCTCACCATGGCAATGATACGTAGCCGACCTGAGAGGGTAATCGGCCACATTGGGACTGAGACACGGCCCAAACTCCTACGGGAGGCAGCAGTAGGGAATCTTCCACAATGGACGAAAGTCTGATGGAGCAACGCCGCGTGAGTGAAGAAGGGTTTCGGCTCGTAAAACTCTGTTGTTAAAGAAGAACATATCTGAGAGTAACTGTTCAGGTATTGACGGTATTTAACCAGAAAGCCACGGCTAACTACGTGCCAGCAGCCGCGGTAATACGTAGGTGGCAAGCGTTGTCCGGATTTATTGGGCGTAAAGCGAGCGCAGGCGGTTTTTTAAGTCTGATGTGAAAGCCTTCGGCTCAACCGAAGAAGTGCATCGGAAACTGGGAAACTTGAGTGCAGAAGAGGACAGTGGAACTCCATGTGTAGCGGTGAAATGCGTAGATATATGGAAGAACACCAGTGGCGAAGGCGGCTGTCTGGTCTGTAACTGACGCTGAGGCTCGAAAGTATGGGTAGCAAACAGGATTAGATACCCTGGTAGTCCATACCGTAAACGATGAATGCTAAGTGTTGGAGGGTTTCCGCCCTTCAGTGCTGCAGCTAACGCATTAAGCATTCCGCCTGGGGAGTACGGCCGCAAGGCTGAAACTCAAAGGAATTGACGGGGGCCCGCACAAGCGGTGGAGCATGTGGTTTAATTCGAAGCTACGCGAAGAACCTTACCAGGTCTTGACATACTATGCAAATCTAAGAGATTAGACGTTCCCTTCGGGGACATGGATACAGGTGGTGCATGGTTGTCGTCAGCTCGTGTCGTGAGATGTTGGGTTAAGTCCCGCAACGAGCGCAACCCTTATTATCAGTTGCCAGCATTAAGTTGGGCACTCTGGTGAGACTGCCGGTGACAAACCGGAGGAAGGTGGGGATGACGTCAAATCATCATGCCCCTTATGACCTGGGCTACACACGTGCTACAATGGATGGTACAACGAGTTGCGAACTCGCGAGAGTAAGCTAATCTCTTAAAGCCATTCTCAGTTCGGATTGTAGGCTGCAACTCGCCTACATGAAGTCGGAATCGCTAGTAATCGCGGATCAGCATGCCGCGGTGAATACGTTCCCGGGCCTTGTACACACCGCCCGTCACACCATGAGAGTTTGTAACACCCAAAGTCGGTGGGGTAACCTTTTAGGAACCAGCCGCCTAAGGTGGGACAGATGATTAGGGTGAAGTCGTAACAAGGTAGCCGTAGGAGAACCTGCGGCTGGATCACCTCCTTTCTAAGGAATATTACGGAAACCTACACACGCGTCGAAACTTTGTTTAGTTTTGAGAGATTTAACTCTCAAAACTTGTTCTTTGAAAACTAGATAATATCAAATATATTTTTTCATAATGAAACCGAGAACACCGCGTTTTTTGAGTTTTTTATTGAAGTTTAATTATCGCTAAACTCATTAATCGCATTTACCGTTAGGTAAATGAGGTTAAGTTAACAAGGGCGCATGGTGAATGCCTTGGCACTAGGAGCCGATGAAGGACGGGACTAACACCGATATGCTTCGGGGAGCTGTACGTAAGCTATGATCCGGAGATTTCCGAATGGGGCAACCCAGCAGTTTTAATCAACTGTTACCACTAGATGAATTCATAGTCTAGTTGGAGGTAAACGCTGTGAACTGAAACATCTCATTAGCAGCAGGAATATAAAGAAATTTCGATTCCCTAAGTAGCGGCGAGCGAACGGGGAACAGCCCAAACCAAAGTGCTTGCACTTTGGGGTTGTAGGACTGAACATTTGAGTTACCAAAGAATTTGATAGTCGAAGGATTTGGGAAAATCCGCCATAGATGGTGATAGCCCAGTAGATTAAATCAAGTTCTCTCAGTTCAGGATCCTGAGTACGGCGGAACACGTGAAATTCCGTCGGAATCCGGGAGGACCATCTCCCAAGGCTAAATACTACCTAGTGACCGATAGTGAACCAGTACCGTGAGGGAAAGGTGAAAAGCACCCCGGAAGGGGAGTGAAATAGTTCCTGAAACCATGTGCCTACAATAAGTCAGAGCGCGTTAATGCGTGATGGCGTGCCTTTTGTAGAATGAACCGGCGAGTTATGATCCCGTGCAAGGTTAAGACTAAAAAGTCGGAGCCGTAGCGAAAGCGAGTCTGAAATGGGCGTTTTGAGTACGAGGTTGTAGACCCGAAACCAGGTGACCTATCCATGTCCAGGTTGAAGGTGCGGTAAAACGCACTGGAGGACCGAACCCGTGTAAGTTGAAAATTGCTGGGATGAGGTGTGGATAGCGGTGAAATTCCAAACGAACTTGGAGATAGCTGGTTCTCTCCGAAATAGCTTTAGGGCTAGCCTCGGAATTAGGATCATGGAGGTAGAGCACTATTTGGACTAGGGGCCCGTCTTGGGTTACTGAATTCAGATAAACTCCGAATGCCATTGATTCATATCCGGGAGTCAGACGATGAGTGATAAGATCCACCGTCGAAAGGGGAACAGCCCAGACCATCAGTTAAGGTCCCTAAATGTATGCTAAGTGGAAAAGGATGTGGAGTTGCATAGACAACTAGGATGTTGGCTCAGAAGCAGCCACCATTTAAAGAGTGCGTAATAGCTCACTAGTCGAGTGATCCTGCGCCGAAAATGTACCGGGGCTAAGCATACTACCGAAACCATGGATGCGACCATTAGGTCGCGTGATAGGAGAGCGTTCTAAGGGCGGTGAAGCAAGATCGTGAGGACTTGTGGAGCGCTTAGAAGTGAGAATGCCGGTATGAGTAGCGAAAGATAGGTGAGAATCCTATCCACCGAATGACTAAGGTTTCCTGGGGAAGGCTCGTCCTCCCAGGGTTAGTCGGGACCTAAGTCGAGGCCGAGAGGCGTAGACGATGGATAACAGGTTGAGATTCCTGTACTAGTTAAGTGCGTTTGAGCAATGGAGGGACGCAGGAGGCTAAGATGTGCATTCTGTTGGATTAGAATGTCCAAGCAGTAAGTCTTGTGAAGAGTCAAATGCTTTTCACTTTAAGGACAAGCTGTGATGGGGAGCGAAATTTAGTAGCGAAGCGTCTGATGTCACACTGCCGAGAAAAGCTTCTAGTGAGTACTTAACTACCCGTACCGCAAACCGACACAGGTAGTCGAGGAGAGAATCCTAAGGTGAGCGAGTGAACTCTCGTTAAGGAACTCGGCAAAATGACCCCGTAACTTCGGGAGAAGGGGTGCTGATCGCAAGATCAGCCGCAGTGAATAGGCCCAGGCGACTGTTTATCAAAAACACAGGTCTCTGCAAAATCGTAAGATGACGTATAGGGGCTGACGCCTGCCCGGTGCTGGAAGGTTAAAAGGATGGGTTAGCTTCGGCGAAGCTCAGAATTGAAGCCCCAGTAAACGGCGGCCGTAACTATAACGGTCCTAAGGTAGCGAAATTCCTTGTCGGGTAAGTTCCGACCCGCACGAAAGGCGTAACGATCTGGGCACTGTCTCAACGAGAGACTCGGTGAAATTATATTGTCCGTGAAGATGCGGACTACCCGCGACAGGACGGAAAGACCCCATGGAGCTTTACTGTAGCTTGATATTGAGTGTTTGTACAGCTTGTACAGGATAGGTAGGAGCCATAGAAACCGGAACGCTAGTTTCGGTGGAGGCGTTGGTGGGATACTACCCTCGCTGTATGACCACTCTAACCCGCACCACTAATCGTGGTGGGAGACAGTGTCAGGTGGGCAGTTTGACTGGGGCGGTCGCCTCCTAAAAAGTAACGGAGGCGCCCAAAGGTTCCCTCAGAATGGTTGGAAATCATTCGCAGAGTGTAAAGGCACAAGGGAGCTTGACTGCGAGACAGACAGGTCGAGCAGGGACGAAAGTCGGGCTTAGTGATCCGGTGGTACCGTATGGAAGGGCCATCGCTCAACGGATAAAAGCTACCCTGGGGATAACAGGCTTATCTCCCCCAAGAGTCCACATCGACGGGGAGGTTTGGCACCTCGATGTCGGCTCATCGCATCCTGGGGCTGTAGTCGGTCCCAAGGGTTGGGCTGTTCGCCCATTAAAGCGGTACGCGAGCTGGGTTCAGAACGTCGTGAGACAGTTCGGTCCCTATCCGTCGCGGGCGTAGGAAATTTGAGAGGACCTGTCCTTAGTACGAGAGGACCGGGATGGACATACCTCTGGTGTACCAGTTGTGCCGCCAGGCGCATCGCTGGGTAGCTACGTATGGATGTGATAAACGCTGAAAGCATCTAAGTGTGAAACACACCTCGAGATGAGATTTCCCATTCCTTTATGGAAGTAAGACCCCTGAAAGATGATCAGGTAGATAGGTTAGAAGTGGCAGTGCGGTGACGCATGAAGCGGACTAATACTAATCGGTCGAGGACTTAACCAAGTAATTGGTGTTCCGGTTCATATGAAATTATTTGATATTAGCTAGTTTTGAGAGCACAAGTTTCTCAATAGTGTGGTGACGATGGCGAGAAGGATACACCTGTTCCCATGTCGAACACAGAAGTTAAGCTTCTTAGCGCCGAGAGTAGTTGGGGGATCGCTCCCTGCGAGGGTAGGACGTTGCCATGCGAAATTGGAGGATTAGCTCAGTTGGGAGAGCGTCTGCCTTACAAGCAGAGGGTCACAGGTTCGAGCCCTGTATCCTCCATCATGAGCCGTTAGCTCAGTTGGTAGAGCATCTGACTTTTAATCAGAGGGTCGACAGTTCGAGACTGTCACGGCTCATTTAACCATTAGGTTAAATGGATATTATCTAATTTAATATTTAGTTTCACATAGTGTGGCGATGATGGCGAGAAGGATACACCTGTTCCCATGTCGAACACAGAAGTTAAGCTTCTTAGCGCCGAGAGTAGTTGGGGGATCGCTCCCTGCGAGGGTAGGACGTTGCCATGCGAAATTGGAGGATTAGCTCAGTTGGGAGAGCGTCTGCCTTACAAGCAGAGGGTCACAGGTTCGAGCCCTGTATCCTCCATCATGAGCCGTTAGCTCAGTTGGTAGAGCATCTGACTTTTAATCAGAGGGTCGACAGTTCGAGACTGTCACGGCTCATTGTTTACGGCTCATAATTAAATAGTTTCACAAAAGTTATTGTTGATTTATGTAACTGAGCATGATATGATGTTATAGTTGTGTTAATCGTCATGCCGACTTAGCTCAGCTGGCAGAGCATCTGTCTTGTAAACAGGGGGTCGGAGGTTCGAATCCTCTAGTCGGCATTAACTGAATATTTATGCGGAAGTAGTTCAGTGGTAGAACATCACCTTGCCATGGTGGGGGTCGCGGGTTCGAATCCCGTCTTCCGCTTTGTACCAAAGTGTTGCCGGGGTGGCGGAATTGGCAGACGCACAGGACTTAAAATCCTGCGGTTAGTGATAACCGTACCGGTTCGATCCCGGTCCTCGGCACTTTTATGAAGCACCCATAGCGCAATTGGATAGAGTGTCTGACTACGAATCAGAAGGTTGTAGGTTCGACTCCTACTGGGTGCATATAACGGGAAATAGCTCAGCTTGGTAGAGCACCTGGTTTGGGACCAGGGGGTCGCAGGTTCGAATCCTGTTTTCCCGATTAAGTAGTCATTTACGATTATTTAACACATCGCGGTGTAGCTCAGCTGGCTAGAGCGTCCGGTTCATACCCGGGAGGTCGAGGGTTCGATTCCCCCTGCCGCGATAGGAATAAGAGCTTGGACCTTTAGCTCAGTTGGTTAGAGCAGACGGCTCATAACCGTCCGGTCGTAGGTTCGAGCCCTACAAGGTCCATCTGCTATTAATAGTGGACATTTCCTAGTTACATCATATGGAGGATTACCCAAGTCTGGCTGAAGGGAACGGTCTTGAAAACCGTCAGGTGGGTCAAACCACGCGAGAGTTCGAATCTCTCATCCTCCTTATTATCGCGGGATGGAGCAGTCTGGTAGCTCGTCGGGCTCATAACCCGAAGGTCGCAGGTTCAAACCCTGCTCCCGCAATTGGTCCGTTGGTCTAGTTGGTTTAGGACGCCTGCCTGTCACGCAGGAGATCACGAGTTCGAGTCTCGTACGGACCGTTAAGTTAATATTTTAAAATGGCTACAATGGCTCGGTAGCTCAGTCGGTAGAGCAATGGATTGAAGCTCCATGTGTCGGCGGTTCGATTCCGTCCCGCGCCATATCTATATTCTGCGGGTATAGTTTAGTGGTAAAACCACAGCCTTCCAAGCTGTTGTCGCGAGTCCGATTCTCGTTACCCGCTTTTTTGGGCCTATAGCTCAGCTGGTTTAGAGCGCACGCCTGATAAGCGTGAGGTCGATGGTTCAAGTCCATTTAGGCCCATTTTGGAGAAGTACTCAAGTGGCTGAAGAGGTGCCCCTGCTAAGGGTATAGATCGCGCAAGCGGTGCGAGGGTTCGAATCCCTCCTTCTCCGTTGTTTCATATTAAAAATATGACCCCTTGGTCAAGTGGTTTAAGACACTGCCCTTTCACGGCAGTAACATGGGTTCGAATCCCGTAGGGGTCATTATATTATCGCGGGATGGAGCAGTCTGGTAGCTCGTCGGGCTCATAACCCGAAGGTCGCAGGTTCAAACCCTGCTCCCGCAATTGGTCCGTTGGTCTAGTTGGTTTAGGACGCCTGCCTGTCACGCAGGAGATCACGAGTTCGAGTCTCGTACGGACCGTTACAAACATCATTCGTTAATGAATGATGTTTTTTTTATAGTGTAAATTATGAAATTGTAGTTCTTCGTCAAGTGTAAACGTAAGGTAAGCAGTAAATGACTGACAGTATTCTCAGCGGCCTTAAAATACACTATCATTACCTTATCAGATAAATGGTGAGGTGTTTTTGATGGATCAGCAACCAGATATTGTACAAGTAAAGGTCGGCCACATGCTCACGGCGTCAACTGCCCGACCAACTAAAGCATTACAACTCAAAGTTGGCAACAATAAGTCAGTGATTGTTTACAACCATATCAATGGCTATATTTTAGATGCCTTGATGAAGGCGGTATTCGCCCATGATAATTGACACTAGCCAGATTAAACGTAAACAGTAAATAATCGACCGGATTGCTTTATTCTCCGTAGGTTACCTTGAATACAAAAAGAAAGTTCCAATGCTTCTCGGTTTTGAGGCTATTCGTCAAGTGAAGTTAATGGAGTACCTGACCTTAAATTGGTGTAGGTACTTTTTATTTCTGACAGATTTCCGGTGCTGCAATATTCTGAGTTGAGAAATAATTCATTTTGCAAATTTTGGGGTTCATTGTCAGCGTCTATCAAGGACGGAAGTTGTGCTCGTCCCATTTACTGTGTTCGTTATTAATCAATAATATTTGAATCAAGCAAATATGGTATGTGTATGGCTGTGGTAAATAATCTGATGCTTAAAACTAAGAGATTGGCAATTTTTTTGCGATAGACTGCAATCTTACCGTCTAAAATCAACCAAGTTAGAACGTCATTCAGTTGATATGGGCAGTCCTATTTTAAATGCCGTTTTGATGATGTGAGTGACTAATCTATCTGGTAATTACTAATTTTACGGTAAATATCGAAAGTGTTTAAGATACAATGATGTAAAAAAAAGTCGTTGCGGTATACGCAGCGACTTTGAACCTCATACTGAGTTATGATTTTAATGAACGAACGAATGAATAACGGCTTTCATGGTAACCGTAATCGGAAGTAATATACTTCGCAAATGGCTTAAATGATTCACTTCGCAACCAAACGGCGTATTCGGAGTCACTATGCCAATTCGTGACAATTACGAAGGCCGCATTATTTTTAGATTCACGTAAAACCCAAAAGTGTTTAAGGCCGTCCGGTTTATTGTAATCATGCCGGAAACTGCTGAATTTAGAACTAAAGACCTTTTGTTCTTCAACAGGTAGCTCAATGAAAATAAAGCTAGTCATCCCATGCCAGTCGGCTGATCCCTTTGAAAGTAAAACGTCATATGTTACGGGACTTGAAAAAACTGTTTTTTCACCAGTTAAGTCGAGTAACATGTAGCGATCTTCAGTAGCGTTGGCCTGCATTAAAAGCAAGTCTCGATCAGCATGTTTTTGTTGGATCATAGTTAGAATTTTGCGTGTCCCAAATGTTGCTGCAATCTTTCCACTCATCAATATCACTCCTTATTTATTACATCTATTATTATACGTGTTTTTCAAAATAATTGAAAATATGTTAAGTTGTTGGTTTCATTTTTTCTTGCGGCTATATTAAAATAAGGTAGTACAGAAAATTGAAGGGATGGTCAATAATGAAATTAACAGTTCTGGGTTATTACGGTGGTTATCCATATAATGGAGTAGGGACGAGTTCTTACCTAGTTACGGCTGGTGATTATCACTTGTTGCTCGATTGTGGGTCAGGGGCTTTGAACGCCTTAGAAGAGATTCTAGACCCCTTACAGCTCGATAGTGTTCTTTTAACACATTATCACCATGATCATACGGCTGACGTAGGTGTTTTACAGTATTATTGGCAGTTACGTCCTGGAGAACGCAAAACACCGATTTTGCCGATTTATGGCCACACAGCCGACCCACTAAACTTTGGTGCGCTGACGTGGGGTGGTGCTACAGAAGGTCGCGCTTATGATCCGGCCGTCATCAACCAGATTGGGCCGTTTGATATTAGCTTTTTGCCAACTAAGCATCCGGTCCCAGCGTACGCGGTCAGAATTGTTGAGCGGGCTACCGATCAACAATTGGTCTTTTCGGCTGATACAGCTTATTTACCAGAATTGGCAACCTTTGCGACTGGTGCACAGTTATTAATGACTGATACGAATTTTGATGCCGATAAAACCGGAAAAATGTGGCATATGACATCGGCACAATCCGGTAAAATTGCTAAGCAGGCGCACGTTCAAAAATTATTGTTAACACATTTGCCACAAGATATTCCTTTTGATCGGCTACAACAAGAAGCACAAGCGGCAGCTGGTCCGGATATTCCGGTGATGGTTGCCCAGAAGTTTTTACAATTAAATCTTGGTTAATACGATAAAGCTTAGCAAATCATTTTGCTAAGCTTTTTCTGTCAGTTTACTGTAAAATGGTTATTAATACTATAAGATGAAAATAAATTGCACACAATCTTATTAATAACGAAATTCGTAATAAAAGCGATTTATTTTGCAGATAAATAACAAAAAATGAATAATTGTAAATTAAATAATTAGTTTCATCTAAATTAATTTCGTTAAACCTATTCACAATTAAAAGCGGTTAGCGTATAATGAATTATATTATAGAAATTGATTAACGACGCCAAGGAGGAACCCAGTATGGTTATTTTATATACCGCACCAAGTTGTACCTCATGTCGCAAAGCTAGGGCCTGGTTACAGACACACGACATTGATTTTCAAGAACGCAATCTGTTTACTGAGCCACTTTCAATTGAGAATATTAAGCATATTTTACAGTTAACTGAATCAGGAACGGAAGAGATTATTTCTACGCGATCAAAAGCTTTTCAGCAATTAAATGTTGATATTGATGATTTATCGCTGAATGAATTATTTGATATGATCACTCGGGACCCAAGTTTGTTACGTCGACCAATCATGTTAGACGAAAAACGATTACAAGTCGGTTATAATGAAGATGAAATTCGGCGCTTCTTACCACGGAAGATTCGAACGTTAGAATTATTGCGGGCACAACAATTAGCAAATATGTGATAATCATTGGCTAGTTAGCTTAACTAATTGGCCAATTTTTGTATTTTCAGATAGATTACTTTACAATAAACTGAAATAAGTTAGAATTGTGATAGTGATTATGGCCCTTGACACTTAGAAAGGGGTGGATCTGTAATGGAGATGGAACGCATCAACGAAGATACGATTCGCGTCGTTATTGGAAATGATGATCTCAATGAACGCGGTATTCGCGTATTAGATTTACTAGGGAATCATAAGCAAATTGAAAGTTTCTTCTATAGCATCTTGGAGGAAGTTGATGTTGATCATCAATTTCAGGACAATGATGCCGTAACTTTCCAAGTATTACCAAACCGAAATGGTTTAGAATTATTTATTAGCAAAAACAGTGATAATTTACAAGATACGATTGCGAAAGCCACTCAGTCACCTGATCAATCAGATGATGATGATTCGCAGGATGATGTTTCGGATTATTTAAAGCGTAAATTGATGCAGACGGATACGAATCAAGTTGAAGACGGGCAAGGTGTTGCGCATAATCCAACTAAGGATACGAATGACCTCGATCCGTATCTTGATGATCCGGATACGCCAACTAAGGAATATGTGTTGAAATTTGATCAATTCGAAGATTTGGTATCATTAGCACAGTTATTCCGGCCAGAAGGACTTGCATCTAACTTATTTAAGTATCGGGATCAATATTATCTAGAACTGGTTTTCTTTGTTGACCAATCAACAACGGCAACTATCAAGGACGATGTAGCGGTGGCGTTGGAATACGCTCATTTAGCTAATGTTTCAGCCGACGTATTACTTGAACATGGTGAAAAAATCATGTCTAACGCCGCGTTAGAAACGATTCGTCACTATTTTAAATAGCAGTTTAGCAACCCAACATGACGTTTATCCGTGATGTTGGGTTTTTTTGTGATTTAGTGCATCAAGCCGGCTTAATGACTCATGAGTCGGCGGGGATGCTTGAGTTGTTTAACGAAGAAGAAATTTTTAAAAATAACGATGGAATTTCATAGGAATCGGTGATGGTGACGTAATTATTAGTTGAAGGGAGGGGGTCGGATGCTTATGGCAATGAACGACTGTCAGCAACTGATCAATGCGGCAACTGCGGACCGTCAGTTAGCTTATCAGTGCCCCGGATGCTCACAACCCGTACGGCTCAAACGGGGGTCAGTGGTTGTGCCCCACTTTGCACACGTGCATGTGACGGATTGTCATATTTTCTCAGAAGGCGAAACGGCTGAACATCTTTGCGGTAAACAACTATTAGCCACCTGGTTTGCGGCTAGTGGCTATACGGTTCGCTTGGAAGCCGAATTAGCGGACTTACACCAGCGGCCAGATATTTTGGTCCAACGAGCTACGGCGCCACCACTAGCTTTAGAATTTCAGTGTTCCCCCTTGTCAGTAGATCGACTAGCAGCTCGTACTCACGGATATTGGCGGCATGGTTATCAAGTGTTGTGGTTGTTGGGGCAGCCCTATCAGCGGCAGTTGCATCTCAATAGCAAGGCCTTAAAGTTTTTACAATACCAACAACAGTGGGGGCCATATCTGCTTTTTTTACACGTTACGACTGCTAACGTCCAGTTATTACATCATATTTTGACGCTGGACGCCGAACCATTGAGCTACCAAAGCTACTGGTTAAACACTACGCAGCAGTCGGTTACGAATTTGCGTCGATTCACAGCGACCGTTGATACACTGCCACTGTCAACGAATCATTTACAGCGCTATTATCAACAATTAATGTTCGCCCGGCTACGCCATCAACACGTATTTGAGCAGTTACAGGCCTATTGTTATCATCGTGGTGGGACGATTGCGCAACTTCCTAGCTGGACCATTCCGACGATCCCACAATTGCCAATATTGGCAGTGCCGTATCTTGTTTGGTACGGGCACGTTTTTGGTGCATTACGGCAACGGACAGGGGCTCTCACTTCAGGACAGTTACGCGCGTTGATTTGGCATCAACTCCGGCCATTACTTGCGCGGCGTGTGTGCTTGCACGCACGAGGTCAGCTATTACAACAGCAGATTACAGTAATAATGACTATGTTAGTTGATCAGCGAGTCATTATTAAGCAGGGGTCAGTCTGGCAAATCAACGCGCAACAACTCAAATGGCGTGATCGTTGATTTGAAAACACATGCTACCGTGGTTGCTACAATATGTGGTAACCTAGTGCTATATTGAAATAATTGGAGGAATCTGCATGGTAGCAACTAAAAAATTGCCGACTCGTTCGGCCGTTCCTGAAACGTTGACTTGGGATCTCACGCCTATTTATGCTGATCAGGCTGCGTATGCGGCGGATGTCGCGCAAATCAAAGCGACAATCCCCACCGTTGCAGCACTTAAAGATGATTTTATCAGTTCGGCCGATACGGTGCTGGCAGGGATTCAGGCGGTCTTAGACCTGTATCGACGGCTAGAAAAAGTAGCGGTATATGCTAGTTTGAAGAGTGATCAGGACACTGGAAACAGTACGAATGCGGCTTTAGATGATCAAGCTAGTAGTTTAACAGCCAAGGTATCTGCAGCAACTGCTTGGTTTGAACCGGCTATTTTACAATTAACACCAGGTGAATTGGATACGTACCTTGACGAAAACGTCACTTTACGTGATTATCGGCACTTATTAGACACGGTGCGGTTGCAAAAGGGTCACGTATTGTCTGAAAATGAAGAGTCTTTACTGGCAGGGGCTAGCGACATCTTTGGGGCCTCAGCTAAGACGTTTGGTGTGCTAAACAATGCTGATTTTCAATTTCCGACTGTTCAGGATGATGATGGCAATCCTGTTAAGCTCTCACAAGGGCTTTACGGCGTGTTACTAGAGTCCGTCCATCCGGCAGTCCGACGTGAAGCTTTTGAGGCATTATATCAAGTATACGGCCAATTTCGGCGCACACTTGCCTCGACACTTGCCAGCCAAGTCAAAGTGCATAATTTTGTGGCCCAAGCCCACCATTATCCCGATGCGCGAACAGCCGCGTTAGCTGCTAATCAAATTCCAACGTCGGTTTATGATTCTTTAGTTACGGCTGTCGATGATCACTTGCATTTGTTGCATCGTTACGTGGCGCTACGTAAGCGCCTATTAGGTGTAGATCAGTTGCATATGTATGATATGTATACGCCGTTAGCACCCAAACCGACAATCAATTATTCTTATCAACAGGCGCAGGCAACGGCTTTACAGGCACTGAAAATTTTAGGCCCCGACTATCTCAAACATGTAAAAACGGCTTTTGCTTCACGGTGGATCGACGTTGTGGAAAATCAGGGCAAACGCAGTGGTGCTTATTCGTCAGGAATGTATGATACTGCGCCGTATATGTTATTGAATTGGCAGGATAATATTGATAATTTATACACGTTGGTCCATGAAATGGGTCATAGCATGCATTCTTATTTCACGACGCATCATCAGCCTTATCAATATGGTGACTATTCAATTTTTGTGGCGGAAATCGCCTCAACTACTAACGAGAATTTGCTGACTAATTATTTTCTGGCAACTGAACAGGACCCCCAGATGCGGGCCTATGTCTTGAATTATTACCTAGATGGCTTTAAGGGGACCGTTTTCCGTCAAACCCAATTTGCAGAATTCGAAGAATGGTTACACGAACAAGATCAAGCTGGCCAAGCTTTGACTGCTGACCGGTTATCAAAACAGTACTTGCAGTTGAATCAACGCTATTACGGTGATGCAGTGGTCAGTGATCCACAGATTGCCGATGAATGGTCGCGTATTCCACACTTCTATTACAATTACTATGTTTACCAGTATGCCACGGGTTTTGCGGCCGCCTCGACGCTAGCCGACCGAATTAGTACCAAGCAGGCGGGGGCCGTTGATGACTATTTAGGCTATTTGAAAGCAGGTTCTTCAGCGTTTCCAATTGATGTCATGCACGGAGCTGGTGTTGATATGACCAAGCCAGATTATCTAGATGCAGCTTTCAAGGTTTTTGAAGAACGACTAGATGAATTTGAACAGTTAGTGACGAAGCAGTAAGCGAGTGAATCACAACCTTAGCATTAGTTTGTTTACAAATGAGCGTTCAAAATAAATCGTTCTAGCACCTGTTTTATTTTACAAAAGTAGATAAGCAGTTGTGTCAGTGCTTGTTCATGGTGCCGGCGCTGAGAATTTAAAAACTGATACTAGTCAAAAGCACCCGGCGAAAATGATCGTCGGGTGCTTTTGACTGGTAAACCAGTTGAATAATTGCAATTGATGAAATTATAAAACGTGTAATTGTGCGTTAGTCAGGTTAGCGCAACTGGCATTGGTTGCCCGGGTGGCATCTTGGAAAGGATCTAAGTTACCATTAACTAAATCAAAAAGTGTCGTGTAATTAAATTGTTCTAACAAGACGCCATAATCGTATTGGTCGCAATCAAAAACGACGGCGGAAGACGCCTCGGTAATATTCATTTCGGAAGCCAATCGTTGATCAGCATGAAAGGCTTGTTTTGCTAAGTCACTGTCACGATCTTCCATGAACATATCCAAATCAATTTGACAGTCCGTCGCCACGGTTTTGACGAGGTGTTCTGAATAATGTTGACCAGCCTTAAGCATTGCAGACTGTAAGGCAATCAAAAAGTTACGGCCGCGCTTTTTACCTTGAAATAGGGCTGCTTTGTAATCCAAAATAACCCGGTACAGCGTTTGCGACTGTTCATTTTGGGCGTGCCAGTCAGATGTTTTGATCCCTTGGCATTTTAAGGCCCGCTGGATAACATTGATGTTCAGTAACGGTACGAATTGAAATTGGATTTGCTTGTCTGAGTCATTTGCCAACCGTAACACGTTTTGTTCATCGCGTACGCATTGGTTTGCCAACGGATTTACAAATAAGTACACTTCTAACACGTCATAATTCCTCCACTTTCTCTATTCGCGTCATAGTGCAGAATACCAATCAAACGAGGTATTTGCAAGTTTTTCATTTCATAAATTTTTTAACACCAAAGCATAACTCGTTACTTAGATTAAACCTTCACCCGTTATCATGCACCGATTTGCTAAATTCGTAAAGTATTTTGTTTCTAGGCTTGCAGTTTGGAAAAAAAGTGAACTTAGGGTTCAATCTCGAGAACGTTAACTTTTTATTCCAGCAAATTATGGTAAAATTTTAGGGTATGGATTGAAACGGAGGTGCCCCGATGGAAGATTGGAATCATTTTTTACTGCCTTATCAGCAAGCTGTTGATGAGCTCAAAGTTAAATTGCGGGGAATGCGGAAACAATTTCGTGATTTGAATCAGCATGAACCGATTGAATTTGTAACGGGGCGGGTCAAACCCGTTGATAGCATTAAGGAAAAGATGACCCGACGTAAAGTTCAAGAAGACCGCTTGGAACAAGATATGCAAGATATTGCCGGTTTACGGATTATGTGTCAGTTCGTTGAGGACATCTATCAAGTCGTTGATTTGTTGCGAAAACGGACCGATATGACGATTTTAGAAGAACGAGATTATATTAGTAATGAAAAGCCATCTGGCTACCGTTCGTATCATATCGTGATTGAGTACCCCGTCCAGATGGTTGGTGGTGAGAAGAAAATTTTGGCCGAGATCCAAGTCCGGACGCTTGCTATGAATTTTTGGGCAACGATTGAACATTCACTTAACTATAAATATCAAGGAGATTTCCCTGAAAATTTGAGTCAGCGACTACAACGAGCTGCCGAAGCCGCTTTTAGTTTGGATAAAGAAATGTCAGAAATTCGTGAGGAAATTCAAGAAGCTCAGAGCCTGTTCTCATATGGGAAGGGGCCGAGTAATGATGATCCTGACTCGACAAAGGAAGATCAGAATTCATGAAAGTAACGATTTTTGCAAATGCGAGTGCTAAGACGAAAAAAGTAGCGGGTGAGTTACATACTAAGCTGCTAGCTGCTGGATTTGAGATCGATGATGAACACCCCGATATTGTTCTATCTGTAGGGGGCGATGGGACGCTTTTAGCGGCATTTCATCATTATAGCCACATGGTTGATCAGGTACGCTTTGTCGGCGTGCATACTGGCCATCTCGGCTTTTATACGGATTGGCGTGATTATGAGATCGACCAACTGATAACTGGTTTGCTAGAAGATAATGGGCAGAGTGTGACCTACCCATTGTTAGCTGTGGATATTACTTATGCCGACACCGATGCGACGGATCATTATTTGGCGTTGAATGAGTCAACGCTCAAAAAACTTGGGAGCACCATGGTTGCCGATGTTTATATTCAAGATGAATTATTTGAACGTTTCCGTGGCGATGGGTTATGCGTCTCAACACCGACCGGTTCAACAGCCTATAATAAATCAGTGGGCGGTGCGGTTATTCATCCGCGATTAGATGCTTTACAAATGGCTGAAATTGCATCGATCAACAACCGGGTCTTCCGAACACTTGGTTCGCCAGTCATCGTAGCGCCATACGAAACGATCACGATTCGCCCACAACAAAAGTCGCATTTTATCTTTACGGCTGATCAAATGGATACCCAACCACGTCCAATTGAGCAAATTCGTTATTCGATTGCTAACCGGCGGATTGCCTTTGCACAACACCGGCATAACCGTTTCTGGAAACGAGTTGGAACGTCCTTCATTGGGTTGGACGAACAATGAGGTTTACTTGGATCAATCATGAGGCGACGCCGATGAAGGTCAAAACGCTCTTGGCACAGCACGGCGTGACGCGTAGTTTATTGAAGAAAGTCAAGTTTCATGGCGGAGCGATTCTCGTTAATGAGCAACCAGTATTAGCGATTCACATGTTGACGGGTGGTGAGACCGTGACGATGGTTACACCCGCCGAAATTGGCAATGATCATCTCGGCGTCTCAATGTTGCCAATAACTATTTTGTATGAGGATCGGGATTATTTAATCGTGAATAAACCAGCTGGGGTGGCCTCGGTGCCGGCACACGCGTTACCCGATAATACGTTAGCTAATCGGGTGAAGGGCTATTATCAAGCTGCCCATTATGATAATGAAGTTGTACATATTACAACTCGTTTGGACCGTGATACGAGTGGCATTGTTCTGTTCGCCAAGCACCACTTTGCACACTCGATCATTGACCATCAATTGAAGGCCCACGCGATGCGCAAAATGTACTTAGCCGTGGTCAGTGGCGAATTAGCTACTGATCATGGTTGGCTAGATGCGCCGATTGGTCGGGCTGCTGATTCGTTTATCAAACGGACCACGCGGCCTGATGGTAAACCATCCTTGACTGAATATTGGGTAGTTAAACGATTGCGCAATATGACGGTGGTGCGGGTACGTTTGCATACTGGTCGGACGCACCAGATTCGGGTTCACTTTGCGGCTAGCGGTCATCCGTTGGTTGGAGATGAGCTTTACAATGGGCCTCGTGATCCGTGGATTCAACGTCAAGCGCTGCATTGCATGCAATTGGAATTTGATGATCCGTTCATTGATAAGACCCTGACGACTTTTGCGCCGTTGCCGTCTGATCTTAGTCGCTTGATTACACATAATCAGCGTGCCAATTCGTAAGTTGGACAGTGGAAGTATTAGTATTTGGTACCAGATTATGCTCGTTCTACTTAGTGCGAATGGTGATTAAAATGCGCTAAATAGTCAGTGCCTATCGTGGCCAACTTAGAACGAAAGCCGCCAGTTTGGTTAGGGGCGTCTTGTACTGATACGCAGGCGTTTGAATAACAGCTATTGACGTCTTGATTTTTTAAATCAAAAGGCGCATCTCAAAAAATGAGATGCGTCTTTTTGGAAGCTCTTAGTATTTAATGATTTTTGTCCCGTGGGCCTGATTAACCCCTAACGTTGCCGTGATGGTCGTTACGTTTGCAGCGGTAATGCCGCCACCAGGCAAAATCTGAATCCGATCGGCTGCTTGGGCAATCGTCGTTTGTAAGTGGGGGACACAGTTATCAATCGTCTGATCAAGTGGACCACCATGTGTCAAAATACGGTCGACGTCATGCTCTACTAACCAATCGATCGCTGTTGCCTGTTGGTCGGCAGGGATGGCGTCAAAAGCCATGTGGAAGGTGATCGACATGCCACCGGCTGCACCAATTAATAGTTCCAAGGCTTCTTCGTCAAGTTGATGATCCGCGGTTAAAGCACCAAATGCGACACCGTCAACACCCAATGATTGGGCCTGTAGGAGATCCGCTTCCATAATTTTTAATTCCGTATCGTTATAGACGAAATTCCCACCACGAGGGCGAATCATGGCGACTAGGGGCACGTGATGTTCACCAGTATACTTGGCCGCTTCGGCCATTACGCCGCGACTGACAGTGGTGCCACCAACGGCCAAATTATCGTTGAGTTCAATCCGGTTCGCACCGGCCGCAATCGCTGCGGGAATGTTGGTGTAATTTTCAACACAGACTTCTTTTAATAACATGAGCTTCATCCTTTGCTAGAAACGAACGCAAACGCCTTCGGGCACGTTGACGTCCTTTTGTAATAGACTTAGTTTACCACTCGTTAAGTCCCGAGCATACAAAGTCGCGTTGTCGGTATTTTGGTTGACGACCACGACAAAGGTTTCAGTTGGATCTAAATCAAAGTCACGGGGGAAGTCACCTTCCGTACTGATTTGCTGAATCAGAGTCAAGTGACCGTCTGCGGCTACTGCAAAGACGGCTAACGTGTTGTAGCCACGATTGGAGACGTAGAGAAAATGACCGTCGTGACTTAAACGGATGGCTGCGGCACCGTTATGCGCCGTGTAGTCGGCCGGAATTGTTTTGACAATGCCAAGTTGCGTAAAGGTGCCAGTTTGGGCATCATATTTTAAGCTTGCAATCTGACTTGATAATTCACCAGCCAAGAAGGCGTAATGGCCGTCCGGACTGAACACGAGGTGGCGTGGCCCGAAACCAGCTTCCATAGTGAGTACGGATTGTTCACTTAACTGACCGGCGTCGCTGACGTTATAGACGTAGACCTTATCGCTACCCAAATCGATTACGGCTAAGCGATTGTCTGGCGTGAGGTCGATGTAATGAATATGGGAGCCATCTTGTTCAGGACGAGGGCCATTACCACGATGTTGAACGGTATCGGTCAAAGTTAGCGCCCCATCCGCAGCAATTTTCATGACTTCGGCTGTTCCCTTATGGTAGTTAGCGCTATAGACGAGTTGCCGGGCTTCGTCGACGGCAACGTAGGCTGGTGGGGTGCCAGGTGCGACGACGGTATTTAGTTTGTGAGCGGTCTGGCCATCTAACTGCCAAGCTGCGATACCGCCCTCGTCATCTTCCTTGTCGACACTGTATAGGCGATCCTTAGCTGAAAGGGCCAAATAGGTGGGATTTTGAGTGGCTGCCAGTAAGCCATCATTAGTTAAGGTTTTGGCAGTGGTGTCAAGGGTTCCTTGGTAAATCCCTTGGCTTGTTTTTTTCGTATACGTTCCGAATAAAATGCGTTCTTGCATGATAACAAACCTCCTTGATAGATAATTCAAGTATAGCATAGATATGCCACGTGTAAGCGATGACAAATTGGCGTCTGCGATTAGGACTATGCTACAATTAAAGCAATTAATTAATCGATGGGGGTCTCAATATGACAATAACTGCAACAGTACAATCGATTGGTACGAATGCCATCGATTCCAAGGAACCAATTCTAGTTCTATTCGATGAAACGGCTACGGCACCATTACAGCAAATCGCGGTGGTTCAAAAATTTGAACAGCCCATCACGAGTCTTTCATTAGTTGCTGGTAGCACCATTACGATCGATCAACAAACTTATACGGTGGTTTTTGCCGGTGGGCTAGTTGAAGCTAATTTAACGTCAATCGGGCACGCGACGTTGTACTTCAAACCAGTACCTGCCAAACCAATGGAAAACGGTATTTATTTGACGCCGAACCAGTTACCAACGATCAAAGTCGGTAGCGTCATTACGTATCAGGCTTAGGGAGGAGGGATTGTTTGAAACCTGATTCACAGAAGCGACGATGGTCAACCCAACGGCTTATTCGGATTTTAGTCATTATTTTGTTAGTATTGACGATCTTCTTTATGGGCAGGCAAGTTGATTGGTTGTTGGACCCGGTCCGGCAATTCTTTAGTATCGTCGGCCTGCCGATTATTTTGGCTGGCGTCTTGTACTACTTGCTTAATCCGCTGGTTGACTGGCTAGAAAAACGTTTTCACGTGCGACGGACTTGGACGATCATTGGGCTATTTATTGTGGTTGTCGCGCTGCTAGCGTTAGGCATTATTGCAATTATCCCAACGATTCGCGACCAAACCTTATCGATCATCAATGACTGGCCTACTTACTGGAAAAATGCCAGCACAGAAGTTAATCGCTGGATCAATGATCCGCAACTCAGTGGTATTCGTGATCAACTCGAGAGCTGGAATACGGACCTCAGTAAGTTGGTGAGTGGTCGCTTTTCGAAGTACTTGACTGGGACGGTGACTTCGCTTACGGGCGTATTCAGCACTGTGACGACCGTCATCATTGGGTTGATAACGATGCCGTTTATTCTTTTCTACCTATTACGCGATGGTCATCAGCTACCCAAGTATATGGCTAAGTTTGTGCCCACCAAGGCACGCTCGGGATTTTTAGAAGTGTTAACGGAAATCAATTCACAAGTCAGTAATTACATTCGTGGTCAATTGACCGTGGCGTTCTTTGTTGCTGTGATGTTTGCGGTCGGGTACAGCATTATTGGACTGAAATTTGCTTTGACGTTAGGAATTGCGGCTGGAATCTTAAATCTGATTCCGTATTTAGGTTCCTTCCTCGCGATGGTGCCCTCGGTGGTGATTGCGTTAGTCACTTCGCCGTGGATGCTGGTCCAAGTTCTGATTGTCTTCGTCATCGAACAAACGATTGAAGGCCGCTTTATTTCACCGTTAGTCCTAGGGAGTAGCTTAGATATTCATCCGATTACGATTCTAGTCGTCTTATTAGCGGCTGGTAAAATCTTTGGGTTGATGGGCGTTATTTTCGGGATTCCGGGCTATGCGATTTTGAAAGTCTTATGGACGCATCTCTTTGACTGGTATCGACGCTCTTCAGGACTATATGAACCAGAAAAAAAGCCATCAGTTGATGATAAGCCTTAAAAATTAGCATATTAGTTGGCTAGTTGCATGAAAGATACGTGGCAGGGCTGCAGTTAGACGAATAAAGCCAAGGAAAAAGGTTCCACAGAAATCTGTCTGATGACAAATCCTGTGGAACCTTTTTATGGTAGTTGTACTGTTAATCATTAATGAGCTTAGTACCGGTTGCCCCTTTACCAGCTCGCCTTTTTAACACCCGGAATTTGACCAGCGTGTGCTAAGCGACGAAAGTTAAGACGGGACATGCCGAACTTACGTAGGTAAGCGTGTGGTCGACCGTCAAGTGAGTCGCGTCGATGAATACGCACGGGCGAGGCATTACGCGGTAATTTTGCTAATTCGGCATAGTTACCAGCAGCCTTAAGCGCTTGGCGCCGTTCAGCATACTTAGCCACAGTTGCTTCGATCCGTTTTGCTTTCGCAATTTTTGATTTCTTTGCCATCTGAATGAGTCTCCTTTATGTCATTAAATTCATGCCATTCGGTAGCAAATTCATTTGGACAATTTAAGTCAGCCTTTAGAACAGTTAATAAGATACCATACCTAAATCGTAACAGCTACTATTTTGTTCGCGATGATATGGTATGATTGAACACACGTCCTTTATATGATGTTGTAGTGGCGAATTCTTAGTCTCAGAGAAGCGCAAAAACATCGGATTGATAGGGGACGGCTGATGATAAAATTAACCAAGGCAAGGTGACACCTGTGAAAAAAATTGACCGCGGCATCCAGTTTGTTCAGGCAAACATTGGCCGCTTTCGGTGCTTAGTTTGTAACCAAGCATATGTGACAATTGACGGCCACAGCTTATGCTGTCCCAATGGGCATCAAGTGGATTTTTCTAAAAAAGGGACGTTGTATTTTTTGACGCATCAGGTTGCTAGTGAATATGATGCCAATATGTTAGCGGCCCGCCGCCGTGTTTTGCAAGCTGGCTTTTTCGGCCCGATTGTTCAGGCCATTAATGCGGCGTTGCCAAAAACGGCGCAACGAATCTTAGATATTGGTAGTGGTGAAGGGACGCCGTTAGCTGACTTGCTGACATTACATGCTAATCCTGCTGATGTTGGGATTGGCTTTGATATTAGTAAAGACGGGGTTAACTTAGCCACCCAATTGACAACATCCGCTTATTATTGTGTGGCAGATTTGGCCCAGTTGCCTTTTACTGATGGGGCGTTTACGGCTATTATGGACGTTTTCTCGCCATCCGCTTACCAAGAGTTTGAACGGGTACTAGCCCCCGGTGGGCAGTTACTGAAGATTGTGCCTAATCCTGAATATTTAGTTGAACTGCGCCACCTGTTATTTAAGCCAACTGATCGCCAATATCAGTATGATAATCAACGTGTGTTAGATCTGTTTGCTCAGCATTATCCAGCTGCTAAGCGGCAACGAATTCAATATCAGGTTGCACTTGATGACATTGACTTTAACGACTTATTAGTAATGACGCCACTGCACTGGGGGGCGGATGCTGAACAATTGACGATTGCTAAACAGCAAGGACTAACCAAGATTACGGTTGATGTGAGTTTACTGACGATGCAAAAAGGTTAACATAGGTGCTTGCATGATTGAAATACCGGTGTTAAGATAACCTTTGAGAAATCGTTTGGTAGTTAACATCGACATGTCGTTGGTGACTACCGAGTTGTACTTCATTAACGTAGCGTTTCGCCGTGCCCACACCGAAATACTACGTTTTTTTGTATTTTCAAAAGGTGTCAGTAACTTGTAAATAGCAATGTTAACGAGAATCGTGCTGATAATATCTTGGTAAGCAATAACGCAGATCATGGATAATCGTTGTTAATCCGTTTGCCGGTGAAGCAACTTAAAAGGCCCTCCAGATCAGTCAAGTAAGACTGATGGAGGGCCTTTGTGTATTGAACGATTAATGTAAACTTGAAGTTGCTTGCTGCTTACGACTGATTAGCCAACCTAAGATGAACCCAATTAGTGCGGGGACACTCCAGCCTAGACCTAGACCGGCAAGCGGTAACCAGGCGTTGAGGTGAAGCAAGGCTTGCAACCAGGACGCTTGCAACCAAGCGGATGGCATGGCGTTAATTCCAGCTAGAATGGCCGGAATCATAGTCCAGGCAGTTGTCATTCCGTATAGCCACCGGGACATCCCAAGCCAAGGGGCTAATACGGCCAGTAGGATTAACACAATGGCGAGCGGGTAAAGAAACATCAGGACTGGGGTTGAATAAGTAATCATTTCAGTTAGCCCAACATTGGCGAGAATGGCCGGAATGAGGCAAGCAAGTGTGATTAGCCAATGATAGGAAATCTTAGGAAACATTCCATGCAACGTATCACCGAAAGCTGAGGTGAGACCGATAGCAGTTTTTAAACAAGCGATAATAACAATTAAAGCCAGTAAGACGTTACCGAATCGACCAAAGTATGCATCGGCAATTTGAGCTAACGTAATGCCCCCGTTTTCAGCTGGGGCAAATCGGCCTAAGCTCATGGTCCCCATAATCGCTAGTAAGCCATAGATGACGGCCATTAGACTCATACTGATCAGGCCGGCCTTGATCGTGTCAGTTGCGATTTGGCCTGGATCGCGTACACCGAGGTCACGAATCGCATCGATGACGACGATGCCAAAGGCTAACGAAGCTAGTGCATCCATTGTATTGTAACCTTCAGTGAATCCAGTTAGAATTGGATGTTTGATATAAGCGCCACTAGCGGCAACGTTCAGTGTCCCCAATGGTTTGATGAGGGCTACGAGTATTAAGGCCCCTAATAATAGTAAAAAGAGGGGGGTGAGCCACTTGCCAACGTAAGTCATGATCTTGCCTGGATTACGAGCGAGGAGCCAGGTGACCACGAAAAAGGCGATTGAGAAGACCAATAAAACCCCAGATTGTGACTTGGCGGTCAAAAAGGGAGCCAGTCCAATCTGAAAGGCGGTGGTTGCTAACCTCGGCATTGCAAATAGTGGGCCGAGAGTAAAATATAGTAGTACGGTGAAAACATAGGCGTAAGGGCGGTTGACATTAGTGGCTAGGTCGAAAACGCCCTGACTACGCGTTAGGCCCATGCCAATGACACCTAGTAACGGGAGCCCAATCCCAGTAATCAATAGGCCGATAATGGCCGCGCCAACGTGTTGACCTGATTGTTGGCCCAAAAAAATTGGAAAAATTAAGTTACCAGCACCAAAAAAGAGTCCAAATAACATGGTGCCAATGAAGAGCAAATTCCGCCCTGATAAACGGTTATGCATGGTATCCCCACTTTCAAATAATCATGGCAATAGTTTAGCATGCTTTGGTGAAGAATTAATTAAAGGTCGGTGAGGGCCCGAGCTAGCGTTGATGCTCAGATTAAGCTGTGCTCAGCATTTTTTCATCAATCAGAATTAATTAGTTAGTACGCGTTGACGTTGTCATTAGCAAGTCTAAAGGCGAAGCACTGGTACCAAGCGTCACGAGTAATTGCCTAAAAGGAGATTGAGATAAAACTAAAAGTGTTCAGTCGCTTGAGAAAAGACTGCTTCTCAAGAAACCGAACACAATTTTTCTGCCAATATTGTCGAAACGTGCGCCAAAAGGTGGCTTGTTCCGCTTAATCCAAATTCGGTGACGATTCCATTTCCAGGAATAATCGCCGAATTTACGTTAATGCTCGCAAGTAGATCACCTTTTGTTCCACTCTCTGGGAGTTACATGCCAAATGCACACAGGCTTGTCTAAGTCGGCACAATTAAGTCACCTTAGTAAAGCCACTGGTACTGAGGGTGATGCTAACCATATGACGAGCATTACTGGTTGGCGACTGTAAACCGTTCCTGATGATGTTGAGGTGCTTCAAGCTCGTCTAAAACGGCGACCGCCATCGTCCCACTATTGGTCACGGATTCACCATCAGCGTTCGTTAGCAACGTATCTTGACCGTATTGAACCGGAGTGGCGGGACCGGTCGTGAAGGTTGCGGCTGGGGAGATGCCCACCCAATCGACGTTGGTGACCGTCCGTAAGAAAGTCAGTTCGGCCAATTGATTTTGCGGAATGGCGACAAAAGCAGCGTTAGCCGGATTACTTTCGATGTCGTGTACGAAGAGGTGCTGATCATCGCCAGTGGTTAAACTACCAGCACCTAGAATAAAGACGAGGCGTGGTCGTTGCTGTTCACGAAGTTGCGCGATGAGCTTAGTTGCGAGATCTACGTGTCGATAAGCTTTGTCCGGACTAGTGGCCATGGCATCCACGACCACATCAACCGCTTGTAATTCGGATAATGTTAGGTCAAACGCATCTTGGGCCTTGGTCTGTAAGTTAGGGTTGGCCGGCAGGGTCGCTAGTTTTGTTTCGGAGCGCCCGATGGCTACAACGGTGTGCCCACGGTCAAGTGCTAGTTTGGTGATGGCTGACCCGGCCATACCGGTTGCCCCAATAATCATAATTTTCATAGATGATTCCTCCTCGGTTTATATCAATTGTTTAGATGAATTATCAGTGCTAATTGTAAGATGTACGGTGATTAGTATAGGAAAGATTAGTTAAGAATGCGAACAATGCGTTTTTTAATTTCAAAATTCGCCGTTGAGTCGGAGACATGGTATGATTAATGTGATTGCTATGAATCAACATGGCACAGAGACTAATATGAATGAGGACGATTATTTTGACAAATCACATTGCGTTATTTGAACCGTTAATGCCGGCTAATACTGGTAATATTGCCCGGACCTGTGCCGGAACGGATACGGCCTTGCATTTAATTGAACCATTGGGCTTCAAAATTGATGATAAGCACCTAAAACGGGCTGGCTTGGACTACTGGGATAGTGTCGATATTACTTATCACGCTGACTTGCAAGACTTTTTAGCTAGTATTCCTAATTTAGATCAGCTGTACTTAGTGTCCAAGTTTGCTGAGCATGATTATGCGGATGTTGATTACAGTGATACCAGTAAGGATCATTACTTCTTATTTGGTAAGGAAACGACTGGTTTACCAGAACCCTTTATGCGCAAGTACCCGGAAAAAGCAATTCGAATTCCCCAAGATGATTCACATATTCGGGCTCTGAATTTATCGAATTCCGCTGCCATCGTGATTTATGAAGCCTTACGCCAACAACAATTTCCGAACCTTGAACGGTCACACCACTATGAAAATGATAAATTGAAGTAACCAGCAAAACGTGCACTAGCGCTAAACGTTAGGGTGCGTTTTTTGATGGGGACGGGGGAACTTGAGTTTGTTATAATGAAGATAGGACTAATTGAGAAAGGATGAACGAAGCGTGGCGCGTAGACAAGCAACAACGAAAAAGCGCCGAACCTCGACGCGTAAGAAGAAGCCGACGGTTGCGGCTAAGCGACAGATGACTGGGAATGTCATTGGCCTGATAGGATTACTGATTACAGTACTAGCCTTGTTGAAAGTTGGATTAGTGGGCATGGTATTTGCAGAGTTTTTCCGAGCTATTGCTGGTAATGCCTACCAGATTTTTGCGGGCTTAACATTACTCGTAATGGGTTACTTAATGATTTTCGGTCGTTGGCCACGGCTGACTTGGCGGTGGTGGGTCGGTGGTAACTTGTTTTTCTTCAGTTACTTATTGTTATTAGAAATCCCAATGTTTAATCAATTAAACCGCCATACTGATTTTTGGCAGATTACTTGGAACCTGATCAAAAATGATTTTAGCAAGGGCGGCATGGCCAGCAATCTTGGTGGTGGCTTAGTTGGTGCTGCTGGGTACAGTATTACTTATCCACTGTTAGCCAATGTTGGGACCATTCTGATTGCACTGATTTTGATGATTGCGAGCGTGTACATCACCTTTAACTTGCCATTTCATAAGACTATGCAAGTATTACGTCAGGGGCTGATACAGTTGGGCCAGCAGTTGCGTGCGGGCTATGAGCAACTTGCCCACGTGATACGGGTTCAAGTGGCGCGCTGGCGTGTGCACCAGCAAGTGCGGGCCAACCAAGCGGCAACCAAACCTGAACCGCAGGCAACCTCGGCAGAACCGCAATCAGCAGTTTCTGCCGCAGCCACCAGTACAACTGCCAAGCCTGTTTCGGCAACTAGTGCAACGCCGGATTCATCAGCAGATTTGAATATTACGGTGGCCAGTGATCGTGATGAGCCACCAGCTAAATCAGTGCCTTCGATGGCGACACCAGATCATGAACAGGAATTACAAGGTACTGAGGTTATGGATGATGCGGACTATCAATTGCCAGAATCGACATTATTGACGAAAATTCCGAAAACGGATCAGAGCGCTGAATATGCAACAATCGAAAGTAACTCACAAAAGTTGACTACTACACTGGCGAGCTTTGGTGTACAGGTTGAAGTGAAAAACGTCAGTTTAGGGCCGTCCGTAACGAAGTATGAATTACATCCAGCAGTCGGTGTCAAGGTCAGTAAGGTCGTTAATTTAGCTGACGACTTGGCGTTGGCACTAGCCGCAAAGGACTTACGAATTGAAGCCCCCATTCCTGGTAAATCATTGATTGGAATCGAAGTGCCGAATAAGCAAATTTCAACGGTGTCGTTTCGAGATATCGTTGAAGCTCAACCGGCGCACCCAACGAAACCGCTGGCAGTACCGTTGGGTCGCGATGTTTCTGGTAATTTAGTTGTCGCGGATTTGTCCAAAATGCCGCACCTACTGATTGCCGGTTCAACGGGGAGTGGTAAGTCAGTAGCCATTAACGTGATGATTACGGGGCTACTGATGAACACGAAACCAAGTCAAGTTAAGTTCATGTTGATTGATCCTAAAAAGGTCGAATTAGGGGTTTACAATGGTATTCCGCATTTGCTGACGCCCGTGGTGACTGAGCCGAAGAAGGCCGCACGGGCATTGCATAAGGTGGTTGCTGAAATGGAACGGCGTTATGAATTATTTGCTGATTCTAAGCAGCGTAATATGCAGGGATATAATCAGTACATTCGCCAACAAAATGCAGCGGATGGACAAAATCGGCCCGTTTTACCGTATATCGTGGTGGTTGTTGATGAATTAGCCGATTTAATGATGGTCACTTCAAGTGAGGTTGAAGATGCGATTATCCGCTTAGGACAGATGGCCCGCGCGGCTGGAATTCATATGATCTTGGCCACACAACGGCCATCGGTAGATGTTATTACTGGGTTGATTAAGGCCAACGTGCCATCACGCATGGCGTTTGCCGTTTCAAGTGGGACGGATT
This sequence comes from Lactiplantibacillus paraplantarum, assembly GCF_003641145.1. Taxonomy (NCBI): domain Bacteria; kingdom Bacillati; phylum Bacillota; class Bacilli; order Lactobacillales; family Lactobacillaceae; genus Lactiplantibacillus; species Lactiplantibacillus paraplantarum. The sequence continues at coordinate 1,961,738 of NZ_CP032744.1, read as the reverse complement.
CACGGACGATCATTGATAGTAATGGTGCTGAAAAGCTACTTGGACGTGGGGATATGCTTTACCAGCCAATGGGGATGAATAAGCCATTGCGGGTCCAGGGCGCTTATATTTCTGACCATGATGTTGAAGAAGTTGTTAACTTTATCAAAGCACAGCAGACGGCTGATTACGATGATAGTATGTTGGTCAAAGATGACGAGGCTGATGCCAGTGGTAATGGTGATCCACGTGATGGCGAAGACGAGTATTATGCTGAAGCTGTTGAGTTGGTGACTGACCAACAGTCAGCCAGTGTCTCAATGTTGCAACGGCGCTTTCGCATCGGATATAATCGAGCGGCACGGATTGTCGATGAAATGGAGGAACGCGGCGTAGTTGGGCCTTCTGAAGGAAGCAAACCACGCAAAGTTTATCGCCAGAAGTCGGCCGATGAGGCGCCAGTTCCAGGCGACGATGTCGAACATCGTGTGTAATGAATTAATGAATGACGATACAAACAAATAGGCTTCCAAATGTGTTAGTGTTCTTAGACTTAACACATTGGAAGCTTTTTTAGTGCGCCCTACACCGACTTTCAGGCATTCCTGACAATTGTTGAAACGCGATGGACGCCAATTTAAGCTAAATACTGGTCTTTCCCCACTAACCAAGCCAAAAACGCTTGCATAAGTGGGCTTTTATCGCTGAGTATTGTCCGAAACGCCTTCCAGGCGGCTGAGCGCAATGCGTTCGGTGCCACTGAAACCTGTGCTGGCTAAGCCAATGGACTAATGCCAAGACTACATTAATCCGTTGGCTAGCCCACGCGCAAGTTTCAGACTGGGGGGCTGGGTGACGACGCTCTTTTAACAAGCCGGAATGGCAAAGCAGAACAATATTTATTAGTGACAACTAAAAAGTCAGTCACGATTGCGATTAGCAAACGTAACTGACTTTTTGGTAAGGATTGAAAATTTCATGGTATTGGCCTAGAAAGTGAGTAAACCTAACCCGGATAGGGCAGTCAGCACCAATGAACCAATGGTCGAAATGATCATTAACCAGATAACGATCATCGTAATTTTTTGAAAAGTTGATTTCTTCTTCATTATGTTTGTATGCACCACACTTTACGAGTAATTCTTTCATAGTTTAACGTGGAATCAGATTTTTTTCAATTGAAATTAAAAATAGTCATGGTTTCGTAAATATTCAATGCTAATAATGCAGAGAATAATCGTCCCAAGCATCAGCCAAGTAAAAGCGTGGACGAGACTGGCCCCAGGTAATTTGACGTTCATACCATAAATGCCGCCGATAATCGTTGGAATCGTTAGGACCATGGTGAGTGAAGTTAAGAATTTCATCACATCATTTAAGTTGTTGGAAATGACCGAACCAACTAACTGACTATACTGTTGTAGAATTTGGTTAGTCGTATCAGCCATGTCAGTTGCTTGCTGGGTTTCAATCTTAATGTCATTCGTGAGCGATTGGTGGTGGGGCGCATTAAAATGGGTAACTGAATTCTCGACCGCGTCTAGTGTCGGCGCATTCTGATTAAGGGCAGCTTTGAAGCGAATCAATGATTTCTGATAGGCCATGATTCGAAAGAGTTCCACATTGTGAGTGGCTTGGTTTAAGCGACTTTCCAATGTTGTTGTCCGGTGGTTAATTAGCTCAAGCGCGGTCACAAAGCTGTGTTCGATATACCACATGATAGCTAGAACAAAATCTTCATGGTTATCCAGACTTAATTTGGAGGACGCCGGGTCCATCACAAAATCTTGGATGAAACTGGCCGGATAGTTGCTGACGGTGAGAACAACGTCGTCTACTAAAATCAGAGCAAAGGGATAGACTTGAAATTCCAAATAGCCTAAGTCACTTGTGGTTAGCTTGGGATACTGCATAACGATTAAAATCGGCTGACCGGACTGCGTTGTGGCTAACTGTTCTGCTCGTGAGACCTCCGCATCATCTAGTATGGCCGTCAAGTAATCTTTAGGTAGATCGAATTGGGTCACCAGTTGGTCGATTTCATCGGGGGTTGGTCGTTCAGCGTTGATCCAGTAAGGTTGGTCGTGATGGTCGTCGGGCGTGGTCAAAAGGCCATTTTGGCCAGTCGTGAAATATTGTAACAACGGTCATCCCTCCAATTATAAGTTTATGTTTATTATAGGGCTGTTGTAGATGATTGAAAAGTTTAAGGATAATCTCTATAATTTAATCCGACACTAATGGGGAGGCAAGTACGCATATGCGAGAGTTATGGACCACTTGGTATGGGCAGCTGATTTTCTTGGCCGCAATTTCAATGATCATTTTAGGTGTCAAACGGGTCGCACACCGCGTTTGGCCACATGGTTTAAGGCTGTTAGATTTTTGGCCACCATTTTTAATTGTTTTTACCCACTTTTTGACACTGCAAGCAACGGACAGTTCGCTGGCACCTTATGAAGTGTTATCCTTGATGATTTTGGGGATCGGATTAACCCTCATTGAAGCTGTCGAACGGGGAGAAATCCTGTATTGGCGCTTTTTTAAGCTTTATTGGCGGGGGGCGGAACTGTTGACGCTCGTCGTGTATATTTTGGCATTAGCTAGTCATTTCTTGCTATCGTAAGTAAAAATCCCCCCACCAAGCCCCACCTAACGAAACTAACGTTAGGTGGGGCTTTTTTTGACATTTTGTTAACAATTTGGAAAAGTAACAAAACGGTGTGGTAGGAAGTGGGGGGGTGTGGTAGACTTGAATTATGTTTAATGAAAGGGGTTGATTGGCCGTGGCGTCTAAGATGTTTTTTGGAGAATTTGAACATGCCTTAGATGCAAAAGGGCGGTTAATCATTCCTGCCAAGTTTCGTGAGTTGTTGGGAACGGCATTTGTGATAACGCGTGGTATGGATGGGTGTATTTTTGGCTATCCTGCTGAACGTTGGGCGACACTACAGGCACAGTTGGACGACTTGCCTTTGACGCGTAAGGATGCGCGGGCCTTTGTCCGTTTTTTCTATGCTGCGGCTGCCGAATGTGAATTAGACAAGCAGGGGCGAGTGATGATTCCTACCACGTTGAGACAATATGCGAAGTTGGAAAAGCAATGTGTGATCGTCGGCGTTTCTGATCGGTTTGAAATCTGGGGTGCCGAGCAATGGCAACAGTTTGAGACGGAAACTGAAGCGAACTTCGATGAGCTTGCAGAAAATTTAATTGATTTTTAGAAAAAATAATAATTAGGAAGGGGGCGCACGCGTGGCAACATTTGAACACACAACGGTACTCTTACATGAAGCAATCGCCGCGTTAAACGTCCGGCCGGATGGTGTCTACGTGGATTGTACGTTAGGTGGTGGTGGTCATTCACGAGAAATCTTGCAACAGTTAGGTCCTGATGGTCATCTGTTTAGTTTTGATCAAGATCAAACGGCTATTGACTATAATCAAAGTAATTTAGCACCATATCTTGAACGCGGTCAGGTCACGTTCATCAAAAGTAACTTTGCAAACTTGAAAACCGAATTAAATGCCCGTGGGATTGAACACGTCGATGGTGTGGTTTACGACCTTGGGGTTTCGTCACCACAATTCGATGACGCTGCCCGGGGTTTTTCGTACCAACACGATGCCCCACTGGATATGCGGATGGATCAAAGTCAAGCGCTAACGGCGCAAACGGTCGTTAATACTTGGCCATATGCGGATCTTGTTCGAATCTTTTATCGTTATGGTGAGGAAAAGTTCTCTAAGCAGGTCGCGCGACTAATTGAACGTGAACGAGCAGTACAACCGATTATCACGACTGGTCAATTGGTCGAAATCATTAAGAATGCTATTCCCGCTCGAGCTCGGCGAACTGGTGGACATCCAGCCAAGCGGGTCTTCCAAGCGATTCGAATTGCAGTCAACAATGAGCTGGGGGTCCTTGAGACGTCACTTGAGCAAGCAATTGATCTAATCGATGTCCATGGTCGTGTCAGTGTGATTACGTTCCAATCATTAGAAGATCGATTGGTGAAGACGATTTTTAAAGAACACAGTGATTTACCGGAGTTACCACCTGGTTTACCAGTTATTCCGGCTGAGATGCAGCCAGATTACCGATTGGTCAGTCGTAAGCCAATCGTGCCTAGCGATGCGGAGATTGAGGCTAATCGTCGTGCTCGCAGTGCGAAGTTACGTGCTATCGAACGATTAAAGTTAACGAATAAATAATATTCAGGAATAATTAAAGGAGTGATTAAAATGGCCCAAAATGGATTAGCGCGGGAGTTGCCACAGCAGACTCCTGGCGCAACCACCCCGGTACATAAAACTAAACCCGTTGTGACCCCGAACCCGTCTATTAAGACACAACGGGTCGCATTTTCAATGTTTGAGAAAGTATTGTGTGTTGGCTTGAGTTTGGTGGTTTTTGGTTTAGCCATTATGTTAGTTTCAACGAACATTACGACTGGTAACGCACAAAGTCAGTTACAGACGGTGCAGACAAAAGTAACTAAAGTGCAGGCGAAAAATACGTCGGCCGCACAGGAAATTAGTGAACTTTCAAGTCGAAGCCGTTTAAATAAAATTGCTAAGCAGTACGGGCTATCACTCAATAACGGTAGCATAAGGAATGTTTACAAATGAATAAGAACAAACAACGAATGACTTCGAAACGGTCACCAAAACAAAATCGTAGAATTTTTGGCCAATGGCTATTTTTTGGCGCGATTGCCGTCTTTGGTGTTTTGATCATTCGTTTTTCATATATCGCGATTGTGCGCCACGTTAACGGGGTCAATCTGGTTGAAGCCACTAAGAAATTATATACGGAAGATCAGACGATTACGGCCAAGCGTGGAACCATTTATACGGCCAATGGCGACCCGATTGCTGAAGACACGAGTACTTATACGATTTATGCGATTATGGCGAAAAATCAACAAAGTGCTAGTGGTAAGGCTCTGTATGTTAAAAATAATGTGAAGGCCGCCCAAGTGTTGTCGAAGTATTTACCAATCAGTTACAAAAAGGCCCTTGCAACGTTACAAAAGGGTGCGGGTAAGTTCCAAATCGAATTTGGTACTGCCGGTAAAAACATTTCGTTGACAACTAAGGAAAAAATTGATGCGCAAAACGTAACTGGCCTTCATTTTATTGAATCTGAAGCCCGGCTGTATCCGAATGGGACGTTTGCATCCCACTTGGTGGGGCTAACAACATCTAAAAGTCAAAAGAATACTGATCAAACTCGGTTAACGGGTTCGATGGGAATTGAACTGGCCTTTAACAAGCAATTATCGGGGACTGATGGCCGTAAGACGATTACGAAGAGCGGGTATCAAGGTAGCACCGAGACTGGTAAGAAGGTCAAGGATGGCGATAATATTTATACCACCCTTGATAGTAAGTTACAGACATTACTTGAAACCAAGGTTTCACAAGTGAATGCTAAAGTTTCACCTAAATCGATGACAGCAACGTTGATGAATGCCAAGACGGGGGCGATTTTGGCCACAACGCAACGACCAACATTTAATGCGCAGACTAAGTCAGGATTATCTAAAATGTGGCGCAACTTGCTGGTTGAAGATACTTATGAACCGGGATCAACAATGAAGGTTTTCACGATGGCTGCAGCAATTGACAGTGGTAAGTACAACGCTAACGTGACCGTACCGACCGGTGAATATAAGATTGGCAATAATACCGTTCCCGATTGGAATACGAGTGGTTGGGGCAATATCACTTACGCCAAGGGATTTGCCCTTTCAAGTAATACCGCCATGGCTCACCTTGAACAGACTATGGGAGCCAAGACGTGGCTGAAGTACATTAAACGCTTCGGACTACGTGAAAGTACTAATAGTGGTCTTGACAGTGAGCAAAGTGGATCCATTCAATTCACGTATCCCATCGAACAGGCGGACACGGCCTTTGGTCAAGGAATTCAGGTAACCGCCATGCAAATGCTACGCGGATTCACAGCGATTGCTAATCATGGTAAGATGTTACAGCCGTACTTTATTTCTAAAATTACCAATCCTAATACCAATAAGACGGTTTATACGGCTAAGAAGAAGGTCGTTAGTCAGCCAATTAGTTCGAAGACGGCTAGCAAAGTTCTGGATCATATGCAAGATGTTGTCTATAAGTCATACGGGACCGGGTCATCGTATAAGATCAAAGGGTACCGGATCGCTGCCAAGACTGGGACAGCCCAAGTCAGCAATGGGAGTACTTATGAGCAGGGTGACAATACCTACCTGTACTCAGTTGTGGGAATGGCACCAGCTAAGAATCCAAAGTACATTATGTATATTACGATGAAACAACCAACGCTTAATGGTAGTTCAGCATCGGATGACATGGCAGAAATCTTTGATACGGTAATGAAGCGGGCGTTGGAAGAGCAAAAAGCGAGCGAGACGAAAACGACGACGGTTAAAATGAAGGATTTAACTGGTAAATCAACTAGCGCGGCTGAGCGTGCTGCTAAGAAGCAGGGACTAGACGTCGTAGTTGTTGGTAAGGGTAGTCGGGTCGTCAAGCAGTCGATTTCTTCGGGCACCGTTGTTTCAAGTGGTCAACGGGTCATTTTGGTTACCAATGGTCAGATGTACATGCCAAACTTATCCGGATGGTCAGCGAGTGAAGTTGCAGACTTTGCCACGTTAACGGGAGTTAAACTCACGACTAGCGGGACAGGTTACGTCAAGACGCAAAGTGTGACGGCGGGTAATCCGATTGAAGCAAAGCAGTCAATTAGTGTGACACTGAAGTAGTCCTTATTAAGTCTTAGAATGGAGAATTGTTGTGAGTGTATTAGTGTGGGGTGCAACCCTAATCAGTGGTTTTATTATTGTGTTTGCGTTAATGCCGTCACTTATTCGGTATTTTCGTGCCCGCAAAGAGGGGCAAATGATTCGTGAGGAAGGACCCACGTGGCATGAAAAAAAATCGGGAACACCGACCATGGGGGGCTTGCTCTTCATTATCGCGATTCTGATTACCACGCTGTGGGTCGGTGGGTGGCAACATCAATTACAGCCAACCACGTGGATTCTAATGTTTATCTTGGTATTATACGGTGCGTTGGGCTTTTGGGATGATAGTATCAAGCTGTGGCGTAAACAAAATGAAGGTTTGAAAGCATGGCAGAAATTGCTGGGACAAATTATTGGTGCCGTGATTTTAACTTTAGTTTATCAGCATGAACATTTGCCAATGGCCCTCAGAATCCCAGGATTGGGTGACTGGTCGATGGGAATTTGGTACATGCTATTCGTCATCATCTGGTTAGTAGGCTTCTCAAATGCGGTCAACTTAACGGATGGCTTGGACGGATTAGTTGCTGGTCAAGCCACGATTGCCTTTGGCGCCTACGCAGTCATTGCTTACGCGCAAAATCAATACAACGTCATGTTGTTTTGCTTAGCAGTGGTGGGATCATTAGTCGGATTCTTCGTTTATAATCACAAACCCGCTAAGATTTTTATGGGTGACATGGGTTCACTAGCGTTAGGTGGTGCTTTAGCCGCGGTATCGATTTTATTGCATCACGAGTTGTCGCTTTTATTGATTGGGATTATCTTTGTGATTGAAACGGCCTCGGTTATGTTACAAGTGGCTTCGTTCAAATTGACTGGTAAGCGAATCTTTTTGATGAGCCCGATTCACCATCACTTTGAAATGAAGGGTTGGAGTGAATGGAAAATCGATCTTGTTTTTTGGTCGATTGGTTTAGTGGCCGCTGTCATTAGCGTTGCCACCATTATCTAAAGCTAAATTTTAATTAACGCGGACGATATTGCCCGCGTTGATTGTACATAATTGTATTTTGCGGTATGACTTTATCCAAATTATCCATTGGTAGTCAGAAAGTAAGTAAGTTAAAGTGAATAGTGCTGGTTCCTGTCAATGTAGCTATGAATAATTGAATGGCTGCAAAGCCTACCGCAAATTATGTCATGGAAGCAGTCACTGACGTATCATGAATAATTAGCCGATGACTAGATTCGAGGTCATCGGTCACATAACAAGTTAATTTAGGCACCATCTACAAACATTATAGGGAGATCTTGGTTTATGAAGTCGGTTGAGCAGTATCGTAACCAAAAAGTTTTGGTTCTTGGTTTAGCAAAGAGCGGGGTCAATGCCGCACGGTTGCTCCACAAATTAGGCGCATTTGTGACCGTTAATGATAAAAAGGAGTTTGATGATAATCCGGATGCGCAAGAATTATTGAGTGACGGCATCAAAGTCATCACGGGTGGTCATCCACTTTCACTACTAGATGAAGATTTTAAAGTAGTGGTTAAAAACCCAGGTATCCCATATTCAAATCCAATCGTTAGTGGGGCCCAAGCGAAGGGGATTCCAGTCATCACTGAAGTCGAACTTGCTTCGCAAATTCTGGCAGGTGAACTGATTGGGGTTACTGGGACGAACGGTAAAACCACGACGACGACCATGATTACGATGATGTTGAATCAACGGTCCGCTGCCGGTAAGGCTTACGTAGCAGGTAATATTGGCGTGCCAGCTTCAGCTGTTGCTCAAAAAGCAACGGCAGCCGATACCATGGTCACAGAATTATCGAGTTTTATGCTATGTGGGATCCGGACGCTTCATCCGCACATTGCGGTTATTACGAACATTTATTCGACCCATTTGGACTATCATGGTTCGCGCGAGAATTACGTTAAGGCCAAAATGCGCATTACGATGAACCAGACAGCTAGTGACTACTTGGTTATCAACTGGGACAGTGAAGAATGGCGGCAACTAAGTACTCAATCGAAAGCAACGGTTATTCCATTTTCACGACAAGCCAATACTAAGGATGGGGCTTATGAGGAAGCTGGTAAGCTGTATTTCAAAGATGAATATATCATGGATGCAACCGATATTCGGATCCCTGGCGACCATAACGTTGAAAATGCGTTGGCGGCCATTGCCGTTGCTAAGTTACAAGATGTTCCAACAGCGGGAATCGTACAGGTCTTGAAGACTTTTACGGGGGTTCGTCATCGAACCCAGTACGTTGAGACGTATCAGGAGCGACAATTTTACAATGATTCTAAAGCAACCAACCTCGTTTCAACTGAAATGGCATTAAAGGGCTTTGATCAACCTGTTATTTTATTGGCCGGTGGTCTGGATCGTGGTAATACGTTTGAAAAGCTTGCACCAGCATTAAAGGCACATGTCAAGACACTGATCGTCTTCGGTGAGACGGCTGAAAAAGTTGCGGACGCGGGCCGCTTAGCTGGCATTCAAGATATTGAATTTACGGATAACTGTGAGACCGCCGTGCCAGTTGCATGGCAGCATAGCCAAGCCGGTGATATTATCATGTTATCACCAGCTTGTGCCAGCTGGGATCAGTACCCGAATTTTGAAGTTCGGGGTGATCGGTTTATTAAAGCGATTGAGCAGTTAACTGGAAAGGCGGAAGAGAACTAATGCGATTAATGATTTCTGGCGGTGGAACTGGAGGACACATTTATCCTGCACTAGCTTTGATTGATGCACTAAAAGCGCATGATCCCGAAGCCCAGGTCCAATTCGTGGGTACGCATCGTGGGCTTGAAAGTCGGATTGTTCCTGAACGTGGGATTGATTTTAAGACGATTAAGATTCAGGGGTTCAAACGCTCATTGTCATTGCAAAACGTTAAAACAGTTTATTTGTTTTTAAAGAGTGTGGTTACCGCGCGTAAATATATTAAGGCGTTCAAGCCTGACGTAGTGGTAGGAACTGGAGGGTATGTCAGTGGGGCGGTCGTGTTTGCGGCGAGCCAGATGCACATTCCAACGGTTATTCACGAACAAAATTCAGTTGTGGGAGTGACCAATAAGTTTTTAAGTCGCTTCGTGGATAAGATTGCGATTTCATTCGAAAGTGCGCGGTCACAATTTCCAGCACAAAAAGTCGTGATGACTGGGAATCCGCGGGCTCAGCAAGTGGCCAATATCCAAAAAAGTGGTGCACTAGCGCAATTTGGATTGGATCCTGATATTCCAACGGCGTTGATTTTTGGCGGTAGCCGCGGGGCAGCGCGTATTAATGCGGCGGCAGTAGCGGCAATTCCCGAACTAAATAAGCGTGACTACCAGACCCTGTTTGTTACTGGACAAGTGCACTACGATAAGATCCGGAATGGCTTGTCGGCGACAGCACTAGCTGCAAATGTTAAAATCGAACCATACATCAAAAATATGCCTGCTATTTTACCAGAAGTGGCGGTTATTCTTGGTCGGGCTGGTGCCACTAGTATTGCGGAAATTACGGCTTTAGGAATTCCTTCAATTCTAGTTCCGAGTCCATATGTCACCAATGATCATCAGACTAAGAATGCTCAGAGTCTTGTGAATGCGGGGGCGGCTGAATTAATTACGGAGGCCGACCTGACTGGTGCTAGCTTGGTGGCTGCACTAGATAGGTTGCTACAAAGTACAACTCATCGTGAAGCGATGGCGGCAAATGCCAAGAAGTTAGGTATGCCGGATGCAGCGGACCAGTTATTGCACGTTTTGGAAACGGTGATCAAGTAACACGAAGACCAGAGTGAAAGGGTGGGTGTGATGGCCATTTTTCATAAAAAGCCTAAGGATCGTGAGCACCCTGAGCAATTAACACCGTGGGAGCGATTTCAACATGATGCCGCTGAAAATCATCGGGCAGAACAGAAAAGTCGTCATAGTTGGTCGGGTAAGCGACTACGAATTGGTGATAAATTGCCGAAGCTTAAATCACAACGTCGCCGACTGCTCTTTAAGCGGGTCTTGATATTGATGGGTGTTTTTCTGATTGGCGCTGCGGTGGCAGGGTACTTTGTTTCACCGCTGAGCCATGTCCAAACGGTGTCCATTCAAGGTAATAATCAGTTGTCAGTGACACAAGTAACAACGGCAACCAAAATTAACCCAGGGGTGGCGCTGTGGTCTGTCATTGGTCACGACCAGCGAACAACTAAGCGTGCTAATCAATCGCAACCACAAATTGGCAAGGTCACGACTAAGTTGGTAGGACTCAATGGTGTTCGGGTGACAGTTAAAGAAATTCGGATTGCAGGGTACTTGTCGTCAGGACAGCATTATCGTCGAATTTTGGAGAATGGCTTGATTTTAAAAGCAACTTATTCGCAACCGGGTGGTGGGTCGCCTATCTATGCCAATTTTAAGAGTGGTCAACGGTTAAAGACGATGATTACGCAGTATGCCAAGTTGCCATCAGCGGTCAAACATAACATTTCTGAAATCAAGTTTGCACCGAACAAGGCTAATCCCGAACGGGTCCATCTCTATATGAATGACGGTAATGAAGTGTACGCAACCATCAGTACTTTTGCTAGTAAGATGGCCTATTATCCGGGCATTGTCGCGAAAATGAAGAGCAAGGGTGTTATCAATCTTGAAGTGGGAGCTTACTCCCATCCGTTCAAGAATCAGAATAATTGATAGAATGCTAAGTGTGACCTTTTTAAAAGCGCTTAGGATATGGTAAACTAGGGGTTAACTGGATATGTCAGCGAATCCTTGAATATTTATGTAAAATACTAGGAGGTTCCTCTATTATGGATAATTCAGGAATTTATGTCGGACTTGATATAGGGACCACCTCAATAAAAGTCATTGTTGCTGAACGTGTTAAAGGGCAAATGAACGTTATTGGTGTGGGAAGCGCACGTTCTAATGGTTTAAGTCGTGGCGTTATCGTCGATATTGATAAGGCGGCCGAAACGATTCGATCAGCAGTACGCCAAGCTGAAGAAAAAGCAAGTATCGAAATAAAAAAGGTGATTGCAGGAGTACCTGCTAACCTGGTCAAAATTGAGCGCTGTCGTGGCATGATTGCCGTGGCAGATGAATCAAAAGAAATTAATAATGAAGATGTTCAAAACGTTGCGGCGGCAGCGCTAGTTCAGAGTTTACCACCAGAACGGGAAGTTCTTGATGTCATTCCTGACGAATTTGTTGTCGATGGGTTTGATGGTATCAAGGATCCTCGTGGCATGGTCGGGGTCCGGCTTGAAATGCATGGGACCCTGTTCACTGGCCCGAAAACGATCATTCATAATACGCGCAAGGCTTTGGAAAAGGCCGGGCTACAAATTGAACAGATTGTGATTGCGCCTTTAGCGCTGAGTTCATTAGTGCTCAATGATGGCGAACAGGATTTTGGTTCAATCATCATTGATATGGGTGGTGGTCAGACGACCGCGGCGGTGATTCATGATCACCAGCTCAAATATACTTACGTTGATCAAGAAGGCGGCCAGTATATTACCAAGGATATCTCAGTTGTCTTGAACACCTCGATTGAGAACGCCGAGAAGTTAAAACGTGATTATGGCTATGCCGATGCTCAGCAGGCTTCAGATGATGAACTTTTCCCAGTTGATGTTGTTGGGCAAAGTACACCGGAGCAAATAAGTGAGCAATACTTAGCAGAAATCATTGAAGCTCGCTTGGACCAAATCTTTGATAAGGTCAAGCAGCACTTAGATGAGATTCGGGCACTTGAATTGCCTGGAGGTATTGTATTAACTGGCGGGGTGGCTGCGTTACCAGGAATTACTGATTTGGCAGCCCAACGGTTTGGCACGCGGGTGCGTGTCTTCACTCCTAACCAAATGGGCTTGAGGCATCCGTCGTTTGATGAGGCGTTGGCCGTCATCAAATATCAAGCAGCCTTGAGTGAAGTAACGTTACTTGTTAAGAGTGCGTTAACTGGTGATACGCGGGCCAGTGTGGCGTTGGAATTTGCTGACGCAACGCCGACACCTAGTCAAGCAGTACCACAACCTAAGCAAACAACTAAAAAACAGTCTGCACCACAAGCATCTCAGGAGCAGGCTGATCCAGATCGCAAGGGGACGGTTGAACGGGTCAAGGGCTTTTTTAACCACTTCTTTGATTAATAATCGGATAGAAATGACGGAGGAAAAAACATGGAATTTTCTTTAGATTCAACCCAGAATTCAGGGGCTAATATTAAAGTCATTGGTGTCGGCGGTGGTGGTGGCAACGCCGTTAACCGGATGATTGCTGAAGATGTTAAAGGTGTCGAATTTATCGTCGCTAACACTGATGTACAAGCATTACAGACGTCAAACGCTGAAACTAAGATTCAACTTGGACCAAAGCTTACCCGGGGCTTAGGTGCTGGGTCTAATCCTGATGTTGGTTCAAAAGCGGCACAGGAAAGTGAAGAAGCATTGACAGAAGCCTTACAAGGTTCTGATATGGTCTTTGTGACGGCCGGTATGGGTGGCGGTACTGGTAACGGTGCGGCTCCCGTTGTAGCCAAGATTGCGAAAGATTCCGGTGCCTTAACGGTGGGCGTTGTGACGCGACCATTCACATTTGAAGGGCCGAAACGAGCGCGCAATGCTGCTGAAGGAATCGCCCAGATGAAGGACAACGTTGATACGTTGATCGTCATTGCCAATAACCGCTTACTTGAAATCGTTGATAAGAAGACGCCAATGATGGAAGCCTTCCAAGAAGCTGATAATGTATTACGTCAAGGGGTCCAAGGGATTTCTGATTTAATCACGTCACCAGGTTACGTTAACTTGGACTTTGCCGATGTTAAGACGGTGATGCAAAATCAAGGTTCCGCGCTGATGGGAATCGGTTCTGCTAGTGGCGAAAATCGGACGGCTGATGCGACCAAGCAGGCAATTTCTTCACCATTATTGGAAGTTTCCATCGATGGTGCTGAACAAGTCTTACTGAACATCACGGGTGGCCCTGACATGTCCTTGTATGAAGCCCAAGCCGCTTCTGACATTGTCTCACAAGCAGCAACAACGGATGTTAATATCATCTTCGGGACATCGATTGACGAGAGCCTTGGGGACGAAGTGCGGGTGACAGTGATTGCCACTGGAATTGACCAGAAGCAACGGGAACTCAAGATGGGTAGTCAACCAAGTCGCAGTGAAGCTAGTCAACAACGTGGTGGCATGTTTGCCACTCCAAACGACCAACCAGCAACTAGTGAAGCCGCTGCCCAACCAAGTGAATCACAAGCGAATGATCCGTTTGGTAACTGGGATATTCGACGTGAACCTAATAATTCACGGCCAGTTAATAATGGTCAGGAATTTAATAACGTTGAAAAAACTGATTTTGATGTTTTTAATGATAATTCACAGACTGATGACAGTAAGGATGACAACAATGGGGATTCTTTAGATACCCCACCATTCTTTAAACGTCGGCGTAAGTAAAGCGGTGAAGGGAGCGTAAGCAGATGGCCGGATTCATTAGTAACTTTTTTGGGGTTGGTGATTCTGACGGTCAGTATGAGGAGCCAACCGCTTCACAAGCAGCGGCGCCCACTGAACAAGCAACCAACACCCGTAGTACCCCGAAAGTTGTGCCAATGCAAGGGGGAAAGTCAGTGAACAGTAAAATTGCCTTGTTCGAGCCCAAAATTTATTCGGACGTTAAGGAAATTGCCACGCAGCTCCTTAAAAATCAAGCCGTGATTGTTAATTTTGATCACGTCGATGATGAAATGGCGCGGCGAATTGTCGATTTTCTTACCGGGACAGTTTTCGCGATTAATGGTGAAATTGAACGGATCGGTGATGAGATTTTTCTCTGTATTCCAGAAAATTATGAAGTCTCTGGAAGTACCACGAGTCAGTTTGATACGAGCAAATTATAAGGAGTGAGTGGCCTGTTAGTGACGATTATTAGTCGGTTATTTCAACTATACCAATTAGCCATTGTGGTTTACATTTTGATGTCCTGGTTCCCGGGAGCTTATAATACCCGTGTGGGCCAGTTTTTGGGTCAGATTTGTGAACCGTTTCTCAGTATTTTTCGGCGCTTCATTCCCGCAATTGCCGGACTGGATTTTTCACCGATTATTGCGCTGTTAGTGCTCCAATTAGCTGAAAGTGGCTTGTTTTATCTTTTAACTTTGATAATGTATTAAATTAGAATAACGAGGATAGTATCGTGAATGATAACTTAAAACAACATTTTCGCGATAGTGAAGCCCCATTTATTGAACAGGTCACTGGTTGGCTACGGCAAGTTGCTGATCAGTATCGCCCAATCCTAACGGCGTTCTTGAATCCACGTCAGATTTATATTGCGCAAACACTGGCAAATCAATTGGATGATGTGCGCATGCGGGCTTTTGGCGGTTTTGAAGGGGCAGAGTTGCAACGGATTTTGTTTTATCCGGTGTACTATGAACCTGAGATGGCTGATTTTCAAATCACACTGTTTAACATTGTCTACCCTGTCAAGTTTGCTACCTTAAAGCATGGTCAAATATTGGGGACATTGGCAAATGCCGGGGTTGAACGGGATGTCTTTGGGGATATTGTCACTAATGGTGAGACTTGGCAGTTTGTATGTGAGACTGAAATGGCAAACTACTTTAGTGATCAAATTGATCGTTTTGGTAAGACAAAAGTTCATCTGACGGAAGTACCATTGACCGAGGTGGTCACGCCGGAAGATGATTGGGAAACCATAACGACCACGGTCAGTTCACTACGAGCGGATAATATTATTAAGGCAGCGTTCAACTTGTCGCGGCACCACGCTAAAGAACTAATTGAGGGTGCCAAGGTGCGGCTCAATTGGGCTGATTTGCCGAAAGCGGATTACGAATTAGCATTGTTAGATATGCTGAGTGTGAATCATTATGGCCGTGTGCGGCTTGCCGAGATTAGCGGCGAGACTAAGAAAGCGCGGCTGCGAGTAACGTTAAATCTTATTCATAGTAAATAGATATTGGAGGAATTCTAATGGTGTTAAGTCCAGATGACATTCATAACAAAGAGTTTTCAACGAAACTACGTGGTTACAATATTGACGAGGTCAATGATTTTCTTGAACAAATTATTAAAGATTATCAAATTACCTTGAAGCAAAATAAGGACCTCCAAGAGCGGCTGGATGCGAGTGAAGGCAAGTTGAAATATTTCAACGAGTTGAAGGATTCCTTAAATCAATCCATCTTGGTTGCCCAAGAAGCTGCGGATAAAGTGAAGACGAACTCTAAGAAGGAAGCCGACATTATTACTCGTGAAGCACAAAAGCAAGCGTCTGATATTGTGAGTGAAGCAACCGACAAGTCAAACCAAATGATTGATGAAGCTTCCCAAAAAGCTAAGCGGTTATCCGTTGAAACTGATGATTTGAAGAAACAAACGCGGGTCTTCCGTCAGCGTCTCCAAGTGATGCTTGAATCGCAGTTAGAAGTAGTTAAGAGCAAGGATTGGGATCAATTACTTAGTGAGACGAATACGGCTGATTATGCTGAAATTCAACACGTCTTAAAGGAAGATAACCTTGACAACTCGGGTGATGCGAGCGTAAACTCAGAAGCAACCGTTGAAATTACGGAAGCAACGAGTGGTGAGACCCCCGTTGCAGACGGTGGCGATCAAGCCCAACAGCAGACGGTGGTTATTTTCCCTGATGACAATACTAATGACTAATTAGGTGGATTGTCAGGCACAATTGAAGCGAATTGAATGTATTGAGGAGAACAGCAAACGATTAACTAATACGTCCAGAGAGCTGCCGGTAATGGAAAGGCGGTCGTCCCTTAGTCAATTGCAGATCATCTCCGAACGTTACCCTGAAATGAGTAAGGGTGGCCGGTCCATGGACGTTAACCATGCTAAGAGAGAATTTAAACAATTCTAAAATTGGGTGGTACCACGATAACTTCGTCCCTGGGTGGACGAAGTTTTTTTGTGTCTAAAATTCAATTAGCGATTGTTTGATAAAAAATTTAAGGAGTGAGAATATGCGCGTTAAAGAAACGTTAAACCTTGGTAAGACCAAGTTTAAAATGCGTGGCAACTTACCGGTCAAGGAAGTTGAACGACAAAATGTGTGGGCTGAAAACAAAGTCTACGAACAACGGCAAAAATTGAATGAAGGTAAGCCAAGCTTTATTTTACACGATGGCCCACCATACGCGAATGGTGACATTCATATGGGGCATGCCTTGAACAAAATCACAAAAGATTTCATCGTTCGTTATAAATCGATGAATGGATTCCGGGCACCCTATGTTCCTGGTTGGGATACTCACGGTTTGCCAATCGAACAAAAATTAAAGCAAGCGGGCTATGACCGTAAAAAGATGACGGATAATGAATTCCGGGAACTTTGTCGTAAGTATGCGCTGGAACAAGTTGATCGTCAACGTGACGAATTTAAGCGGTTAGGCGTGGCTGGTGAATGGGATAACCCATACTTAACATTAAAGCCAGAATTTGAAGCGGCCCAAGTGCGGGTCTTTGGTGCCTTTGCCAAACGCCACTTAATTTACCGGGGCCAAAAACCCGTCTTCTGGTCATGGTCTTCTGAATCAGCCTTGGCGGAAGCTGAAGTGGAATACCATGATGTTACCTCACCATCGGCCTTCTATGGCGAACATGTCATTGATGGTAAGGGTGTCTTAGACGATGATACTTACATGGTTGTTTGGACGACGACTCCTTGGACGATTCCAGCTTCGGAAGGGATCACCATTGATGCTAGTTTTGACTACGTGGTTGTGCAACCAGCTGGTGAAAGTCGTAAATTTGTACTTGCTGCTGAATTACTTGACGAAAATGCCGAGCGGTTTGGTTGGGAAGATGTTCAAGTGCTTAAAACGGTCAAGGGTGCGGAACTTGAAAACGTTTTATGCGAACATCCTTTTGATAATAGCCGTCAATTAGTGACGATGTTAGGCGATTTCGTTACGCTTGATTCCGGGACTGGTTTAGTGCATACCGCACCTGGCTATGGGGAAGATGACTACCGGATCGGTAAGCAATATGATCTGCCAGTCTTTGCGCCGGTTGATGACAAAGGGTTCTTAACGGCCGAAGCTGGCGATGATTTTGCAGGGGTCTTCTACGATGACGCTAACAAGATCGCACTGGATAAGTTGAAGGCTGCTGGGCTGTTGTTGAAATATATGCCATACGAACACAGCTATCCATTTGACTGGCGGACTAAAAAGCCAATTATCTTCCGGGCAACACCGCAGTGGTTTGCTTCCGTTGGTGATATGCGTGATGAAATTCTGAAGTCGATGGATGACGTTGAATTCTTCCCAGAGTGGGGTAAGAAACGCCTTTACAACATGATTCGTGACCGTGGTGACTGGGTCATTTCACGGCAACGGGTCTGGGGTGTGCCGTTACCAATCTTCTACGCTGAAGATGGTACTGCAATCATGGACGAGGAAACAATCAACCACGTGGCTGATTTATTTGGTAAGTATGGTTCGAACGTCTGGTTTGAACGCGATGCCAAGGACTTATTACCAGATGGCTATACCAATGAACATTCACCAAACGGCACCTTTACTAAGGAAACCGATATTATGGATGTTTGGTTTGACTCCGGGTCATCACACCAAGGGGTCTTGGCAGAACGGTCGTATCTTGACTATCCAGCCGACTTATACCTTGAAGGTTCTGACCAATATCGTGGTTGGTTCAACTCAAGTTTGATTACGAGTGTGGCCGTTTCTGGGCATGCCCCATACAAGCAAGTCTTGTCACAAGGCTTCACGTTGGATAATCAGGGCCGTAAGATGAGTAAGTCACTGGGCAACACGATTGCGCCAGCTGATGTCATTAAGCAGATGGGTGCTGAAATCGTTCGGATGTGGGTCGCTTCAGTGGATACCAGTTCCGACGTTCGGGTCTCGATGGAAAGCTTTAAGCAAGTGGCCGATTCCTACAAGAAGTTCCGGAATACGGTTCGCTTCATGTTAGGCAACACCGCGGACTTTGATCCGAAGGCCAACCGCGTCGCTTATGAAGATTTAGCAAGTGTGGACCAGTACATGGAAACACGTTTGAACCAATTCGTGGCTGAGACGAAGGACCATTACGATCATTATGATTTCTTGGATATCTACAAGAAGCTGATCAACTTCTTGACGGTTGATTTATCAAACTTCTATCTCGATATTGCCAAGGATATTATGTACATTGATGCCGAGGATAGCCATTCACGGCGGTCAATGCAAACGGTCTTCTATGACGTCTTAGTTGCCTTGACGAAGCTCTTTACACCGATGCTGCCACACACGACTGAAGAAATTTGGCCGTTCTTGAAGGAACCAGAAGAATTCGTTCAGTTGACGGATATGCCAACTGTTCAAGATTATGCTAATGGTGACGATTTAATGGCCCAATGGACTCGGTTTATGGATCTGCGTAGCAATGTCTTGAAGGCACTTGAAGAAGCTCGGGATGCTAAGTTGATTGGGAAGTCCTTAGAAGCACACTTGGACTTGTACGTGGATGCGGACACGCAAACCTTCTTAGATAGTTTGCATACCAATGTTCGGCAAATGTTGATGGTTTCAGCATTAGATCTGCACGCGCTAAGTGATGCCCCTGCGGATGCCGAAACGTTTGGTGATACATTGGCAATCAAGGTCAGTCATGCTGACGGTGATGTTTGTGATCGTTGCCGGATGGTTAAGACCGATGTTGGTAGCGATGAGGCTTATCCAATGTTATGTGCACGGTGTGCCGCAATCGTTCGTGAAAACTACCCTGAATCAGTGACAACTGGTTTGGAAGCTTAAGTTGAATTAAATTTAGAGTGAATCTTGATAACTTATGAAATGTGCCACTAATCAGTCAAACGGGACTGATTAGTGGCACATTTTTGTGCTGACGTGGATTATCAATTAGTCGGTAAATCCGAACACTGGGATGATTGAGATATAGCTGTAAAAAAAGCTGATTGCGTTTTTCAGATGCAAGATTTAAGTGTTGTTAAGAATTTACAGTTGCCTGCGCAGGACTTTGAATGGTTATTATGAGAAATGGTCCTTTGCAATTGAATTTTCATGAAAAAGTCAGTATGATAATGAAGTAGTTTAAATTAAGACCGATATTATATAGATAGGATGTTGATGGCTGTGAAAATGATCAAGGTACACGGTTCTGGTAACGATTTTTATTTATTAGATCAAACACAATTTCAAGCACCGTTATCGGATGCGGATTTGAAGCAACTGGCAATTAACATTTGTAAACGTGATGGCGCTGGTTTGTACGATGGCGCTGATGGGGTGTTAGTTGTCGATAAATCGGAACATCCGCAAGTACTTGGTCGGATGCGGGTCATTAATGCGGATGGGACGGAAGCCAGCATGTGCGGTAATGGGCTACGGACCGTTGCTCGTTATTTGGGTACGCAGAATAGTCAGGAAGACTTCCGGGTTCAGACGATGTATGCGGACTTAAAGGTGCAGGCCGTTGCTGATTTTGCGGCTCACGTCCCAGCTTACAGTGTTGAAATTTCACCCGTAACTTTTGACGCGCAGACACTCGGCATGCATGCGAACAACGATGCGACGACAATTATTAATGAAAAGATTCCAGCGCTGTCTGCTGATCTAAAATTCTCGGCCGTTGCCGTTCCTAACCCCCATTTAATTGCTTTTGTGGACCATGCCACGTTGGTTGGTCCTGAATTGGGTCGGATTGGCAAGTGGATGAATGATGGTCAAAATCAAATTTTCCCAGATGGTGTTAACGTTAGCTTTGTTGAGATCTTAGGACCTAATGCGATTTTTGTGCGGACGTTTGAACGTGGCGTTGGCTTTACCAATGCTTGTGGAACCGCGATGTCGGCTTCTTCGTTGATGTACGTATTATTGCATCAAGAAAGTACTGATTTTAATCAAGAAATCCACGTCACTAATCCTGGTGGGATGGTCAAGACGGTCGTTCATCAAGGCGCTGATGAAGAATATTGGATGGAATTGATTGGCAACGCGACGTTTGTCCGGATTGTGACCTTGCCATTAGAAGATGCACTTCAGGGCGATTATAGTCCCGCCACGGCGACCGAAACTGGTGAACAAACTGCGTACGAAGACTTTGTGACTAATTTAGCAGAGGTTTAATTGAAGATGACAACCACTGCTTGATGCACAGTGTGATTGGATGGGTTAATGGGCAATGCTGATTGCTCGTTAATCCATTTTTTTGCGGGGTTCGTTAAAATTATCGTAATCAGTCAGTTGAAAATTGCAATCAGCCGTAAAAATCGGTATCCTTATTGAGAGAGCAGACACTGAAAGGGGTTCTTGATCAATGACATTTGAGGAACGGGTTCAAAGTCGCAAGTTGGTCTATCAAGGTGGCTTAGTACAAGTCGAACGTCAAGAAGTGACCTTGCCGGATCAAACGACCGCAACGCGCGAAATTGTACGACACCAACCAGCTGTTGCAATGTTGATGATAACCGCGCAACAAAAAATGATTGTTGAACAACAGTGGCGCGCAGCAACCGGGGGGCTGACCGTTGAAATTCCGGCTGGTAAAGTTGAAGCCGGTGAAACGATGGACCAGGCCGCGGTTCGGGAATTGAATGAAGAAACACGGTTAACGGCTCAGCATCTAGAAGCCGTCGCCCAATTTTATACGTCGCCGGGCTTTACGGATGAATTAATGAAATTGTACGTTGCCACTGGACTAACAGCGGTGACAACGGCGCTACCGCAAGACCCCGATGAACAAATCGGCCTCATCAAGCTTGATTTACCAACGGCAATACACCAAGTCCAGACTGGCCAGATTCAGGATGCTAAAACGGTGATGGCAATCTGGTACTGGCAAAGTCACCCTGAGTTAGGAGTTGAGGGATAGTGGCAGATGATGATCGAGTCACCAGACAGCAATACCGCCAACAACGTAGCCGGCCTACCGGTGACGGGACTCAGGAGCAACAACCGGAACCGGAAGAAACGGGCGCTTCTAGACAAGCGTATGCTGCTGAGAATAACCGGGCCGTTGAGGAAGCCAAGACCAAGCGGTTGGCCCGCAAATTAAATTGGGTCATTGCCGGGTTGGTCGTTGGTATTATTATTGTCTTTTTAATCTTATTTTTAACACCATAGAAAGTAGGCGCTAGGCTCACATGAAATTTGGAATTATTTGTGCGATGGAAGAAGAACTTAAAACGTTACGGGACGCTTTGCAAGACGAAAAGATCGTTAATATTAAGGATATTACGTTCTATGATGGGACAATTGAGCAGCAGGAAGTCGTGTTAGTGCAATCGGGTATTGGTAAAGTCCAAGCTGGTATGACCACGGCTTTAATGATTACTAACTTTGATGTGGACGTGGTCATCAATTCCGGTTCCGCTGGTGGGATTGGCACTGGTCTGCATGTTGGTGACGTTGTTGTAGCCAATGCGACTGCCTACCATGATGTTGATGCGACGGCCTTTGACTATGAATATGGCCAATTACCACAACAGCCGCTATACTACGAAACGGATGCCAATTGGGTAAAGCAAATCATGGCAGCGGCCAAGGCAACTGGTTTGAATGCCAAGACGGGTCTAATTGTCTCTGGTGATCAGTTTATTGCGGGAAAGGCCGCTACTGATAAGATTTTGGCACATTTTCCAGCCGCTTTATCTAGTGAAATGGAAGGGGCCGCGATTGGCCAAGCTTGCCATCAATTTAAGACGCCGTATGTTGTCATTCGGGCGATGTCTGATGTCGGCGATGAAAATGCTGGTGTTAGTTTTGATGAGTTTATTCTGGCGGCTGGTAAGCAATCCGCAGCAATGTTACTCGCCTTGTTTGCAGCACAAAACTAGGCCGCAATTAGTTTGGAAATGATATTAATTAAGTTTTTGTAGAAGGAAGTAGTTGTAATGAAGCAAGTGTATCTAGACAATGCGGCCACCACACCAATGGCCGCGTCTGTTATTCAGACAATGACTGACCAGATGACGAATACGTTTGGCAATGCTTCGAGCACCCATGCATTTGGTCGGGCCGCCCGTGAGGTTTTAGATGATAGCCGGCATATCATTGCCCAAAGTATTAACGCGGCTGATGATGACATTATCTTTACTAGTGGTGGCACAGAAAGTGATAACACGGCGGTGATGCAAACTGCCTGGATGCGGCAGCATTTGGGCAAGCATATTATCACCACTGCGATTGAACATCAAGCGATTCTCAAATCAACGGCTTTTCTGGCTGAACACGGGTTTGAGATTACTTATTTACCCGTGAATGAACAGGGGCAAATTAGCCTGGATGATTTGAAGGCGGCACTACGTCCTGATACGATTCTTGTCTCAATCATGACCGGCAATAATGAAGTCGGTTCACAGATGCCAATCCATGAAATCGGCGAACTATTAAAGGATCATCAGGCTTGGTTCCATACGGACGCGGTGCAAGCTTATGGACTATTAGATATTGATGTCCAACGGGATCATATTGATATGTTGTCCACCTCAGCACATAAAATCAACGGGCCTAAATTCTTGGGCTTCTTGTATAAACGCAATGGCATTAACTTCCCCAGCTTCGTTAAGGGTGGCGAGCAGGAAGATAAGCGCCGTGCCGGTACTGAAAATATTCCGGCAATCGCGGGCTTTGCCACGGCTGTGCAAGAACTGACGACCGCTGAGAAGGCCCACCGGCAGGCTAAGTATCGCGATTTTAAGCAATACATCGTCGATCAGCTAACGGCTAACGGCGTTGATTTTGAAGTCAACGGGTCCCTTGGTGAGCATAATTTACAACACGTCTTGAACTTATGGATCAAGGGTGTCTCAACCTATACGATGCAAACCAATTTGGATTTAGGCGGAGTCGCAGTTTCGGGGGGCTCCGCATGTACCGCGGGCAGTCTCGAACCATCGCATGTTTTAATTGCAATGTTTGGCGAAGATTCACCACGGATTGCTGAGTCGATTCGGTTAAGCTTTGGTCGGTACACGACCAAGGCTGATTTGGATCAATTTGTATCTGTGTTGACAAAGACGACGCAGCGCTTATTAAAAAAGTAGGGGGTGTGACTGATGGCATACACAACAACGGTGAAATTAGATGGTGATACTAAGACGTACACGTTAAGCCCAACGGTCAAAAAATACACATTGATGGATCTGGGCTTTGTGAAAGGACGCTCGGGTGCGTTTAGTTTTGAACGCTCTTTGGATCCAACTTCACCATATCAAGCAGCTTTTAAGCTAAAAGTGACGGTTAATGCGGACTTGACTGGCTTTAAAATGACGACAGTGACGGGGAATGGTGTCCAACGGGTAAATATCTTTAAAAACGATGCGCATCCTGAGGCAGTTGAACAATTACGTTATCTTTTGACTAATTTTATTGAACGGGATATCCTGACTGAGGGTTAAATGATGAAACGCCTGGCTTGCAGCCGGCGTTTTCTTTGTTATAATGGAACTTACTGGACTTGTACGACCTTCAAATCGTGGATTCTCCAGAATCTTTTGGAAATGATGGTGAAAAGTATGACTGATCACAGTAACACCCGTGTCGTTGTCGGCATGAGTGGTGGTGTTGATTCATCCGTCGTGGCTTTACTCTTGAAGCAGCAAGGTTACGACGTGGTAGGCGTGTTTATGAAGAATTGGGACGATACGGACGAAAATGGTGTTTGTACCGCAACTGAGGATTATAAAGACGTTGCCAAAGTTGCGGATAAGATTGGGATCCCTTATTATTCAATTAACTTTGAGAAGGAGTATTGGGATCGGGTCTTCACGTATTTCTTAGACGAATATAAGAAGGGCCGCACTCCGAACCCCGATGTTATCTGCAATAAGGAAATTAAGTTCAAGGCGTTTCTGGATTACGCCATGGATTTAGGTGCTGACTACATTGCAACTGGTCATTATGCGCGTTTGCAGCATGATGAAGATGGTACGATGCATCTTTTACGAGGCGTCGATAGTAACAAGGACCAAACTTATTTCTTAAGTCAATTAGATTCAAAAACCTTACAAAAGGTCATGTTCCCACTTGGTGAGATGGTTAAGCCAGACGTGCGCAAGTTAGCTTTAAACGCGGGCTTAGCAACGGCCAAGAAGAAGGATTCCGTTGGGATTTGTTTCATCGGCGAAAAGAACTTCAAGGAATTCTTGGGTCATTACTTACCCGCAACACCTGGTAAAATGATGACGTTTGATGGCGAAGTTAAGGGCGAGCACGCTGGCTTGATGTATTATACGATTGGTCAGCGACGTGGTCTTGGTATTGGTGGCGATGGTGAGGATAACGAGCCATGGTTCGTGATTGGTAAGGACCTCAAGAAAAATATTTTGTATGTCGGCAAGGGATACCATAACCCACACCTATATGCCACGCATTTAAAGGCCTCTGATCTTCATTTTGTGACTAACGAGGATTTAGGCAATGATTTCCACGTAACGGCGAAGTTCCGTTACCGTCAAAAGGATTCCGGTGTAACTGTTCATTTTAATGATGACCACACTGAAGTCACGGTAACCTTTGATGATCCGGTCCGCGCGATTACGCCAGGACAAGCGGTGGTCTTTTACAATGGTGAGGAATGCTTAGGTTCCGGTATGATTGATGCTGCTTATAATGATGAGCGCGTCTTGCAGTATGTTTAATCGTTAATTGATGACCCACTGATTAAGTTTATCTTGATTGGTGGGTTTTTTAATGGTGCAATGGCCAGCAAATAGTTAATCGTCGATTGTTCAGCTATTTGGTTAAATGTAGTTCAACTATGGATTATTAGTTTATTTGTCATAATTTATTGTTGTAATATGGCATGTCTCAAAGTTGAAAACGACCAGCTGAAGCCCGCTGGGAAAGGCCATTGAGTATCGCTCTGCTTGGTTAGTAAGTCTTATACTTGCTTTCGACTAAGAATAAGATGCGTATTTGAAATGGTGCGGATTTTGCGTGAGCTCAAATCGACGTTGACAGGTTTCGGCAATTGTTACTCAGCCCCGGAGATCGGAATAGACTGGTCTGTGCGGTCGTACATCAATCTGACTAATTGGCAGATAACCGTCCTGAGTAAGATGAAGTCCGTATAAGTGATTAAATCTGACTTGCTTTTCTTGGTAGGGTTGATTAAGCTAAATGAAGTGTGATCAATGCGAACCGAGAGTTAACGTTAATTGTGACGGTTAAGTTGTTGTAGGATGGAAGGATTATGAAAAAATTAGCACATTTTAAACTTTTTGATACGCTATCTAAGAAAATGGTAGCCGGTTTTATTATTTTGATTTTAATTGGTACTGGGTTGTTGAGTTTACCATGGGCGACCCCTGCGAATGTCCAGACTTCGTTGATTGATATTTTGTTTACGTCAGCGTCTGCCACTTGTATTACGGGGCTGACAGTGGTCAATACCGCTGCCCATTGGACGACGTTTGGACAACTCGTTATTCTGGGCCTTTCCGAAGTGGGGGCGTTAGGATATATGACGTTTGCGGTGCTGCTATTTAATATCATGCGACGTCAGATTGGGCTTTCAACGCAGTTAATGGTCAAGGCTTCATTGAACTTAGAACGGTTAAGTGATACTAAGAGTGTGATGAAGTACGTGGTCGGGCTCTCATTACTCTTCCAATTAGGGGGCTTGGGTTTATTAGCGCTTGATTTTGTACCACGCTTTGGCTGGCAACATGGACTGTACGTCTCTTTATATCATGCGGTCATGTCATTTTGCAATGCGGGCTTTGACGTCTTTGGCGATAGTCTCCAAGGCTTCCGTAATGACCCTTACGTGTTGATCGTAACGATGATTTTAATTATTGCCGGGGGACTCGGATTTTTGGTCTGGCGCGACCTCTTGTTGTACCACACACGCAAACGGTTGACCTTAAATTCAAAATTAACGTTGCTGACAACCCTTAGTTTATTTGTGATTGGCTTTATCTTGCTACTGGTTACTGAACGAGATTTGAAGTTACTGCCAATGGGAATGTCATGGGCTAATCGTACGATCAATACGCTGTTTTTAAGTGTCACACCAAGAACCGCGGGGTTGATCACCATGCCGACGCAGGGATTACAAGCAGGGAGTTTATTTGTAATCATGATTTTGATGTTTGTCGGCGGTACGCCAGGTTCGACGGCTGGCGGGATCAAAACAACGACATTTGGCGTGCTAATGTTTCAAAGTATTGCGCAATTACGCGGTCGACAAGATGTTGAATTCAGTCATCGCCGCTTCAGTCAAGAAAATATTAGTCGCGCACTGATGTTGATTTTTCTGGCTAGTATTGTGTTAACGGTGGCAACCTTGGTCTTGACACAGACGGAAAAAATCCCCAAGGGGTTCGGCTTGGAATACGTCTTGTTTGAAGTGCTATCGGCTTTTGGGACGGTCGGGCTTAGTTTGGGATTAACACCGCAGCTGAGTTTGATTGGCAAGATTATCATCATGATGCTGATGTTCATTGGTCGGGTCGGTATCTTCACTTCGCTATACGCGTTGTCTAAACGGCAGGCGAAAGTCAACTTGATTCGTTATCCGGCAGAAAATATTTTGATTGGCTAGGAGGCAACTTATGAAGAAGAGTTTTGCGGTATTCGGTCTTGGACGATTTGGCGAAAGTGTTGTTCGGACGCTGGCAGCTGCACATCAAGATGTCTTGGCTGTTGACATCAAAGAAGAACCCGTCAATGAATTGATGGAGGTCGCGACGCAAACGATGATCGCAGATACCCGGGATGAAGAAGTTTTGCATGATTTAAACGTTGATACATTTGATTACGTGATTATCGGCATTGGGAACAATATGGAAGCTAGCATCCTCACAACTATGTTAAGTAAGGAGCAGGGGGCTAAAAAGGTTATTGCTAAGGCTGAGACCAGTGATCAGGGCCGAGTGCTTGAGCGAGTTGGTGCGGACCAAGTTATTTTTCCAGAACGTGATATGGGACAAGGAATCGTACGCAAATTACTTTCGAATCATATTTTGAGCTTCATTGATCTGAGCGATGAGTATACTTTAGCAGCCATTGAAATTACTGACCCGAATTTCGTTAATCAAAATTTGATTGATTTGAATATTCGCCAGCGCTTTGGGTTGACGGTGATTGCAATCAAGCATGGAAAAGACATCAATGTTTCACCCAAGCCGACCGATATGATGGCTTTGCACGATGTTGTAACGGTTGTGGGGCCGATTAAGAGCGTCAACGCGCTCGATGAAGCGTTAAAAAAATAAGTGAATTAATTTAAGTAAACGTCAGGCTAAAATAGCCTTGACGTTTTTTATTAGCATTTAAGTATTGTTATCAGTGGGAGTAAGTAACCTATTGTCGGGACCGGTAATTAATACGGAAAGTTAATGAATCAAAATAAAACACGTGGTTTCGATATGTGTACATGCTAAACTGATGTTGGCGTCAGGTGAAGAGGACGGTGAAAGCGGAATCATAAAGTAATTAGTAAACTAATATGACAACTGAAGTTTGAGAAGGAGGAAGTAACATGCGAGCTTTTAAATTAATGACGGGATTAAGTGGTGGCGTTACGGCACTATCACTTGCGTTAATGCCAATTGCGGCGTTAGCAGCCGGACCTGGGACAGCAGAAGGTAACTTGACAACGGTTTCATCGGGTTATGTGGCAGATAGCACTGGCAATGCAGAAGCTTTATCTAACGCGCAATTTACAGTTATGCCTGGCGAGTTAACGTTAGATGCCGTGCCAAACATTGCACTAGGCTCAACTAACGTTAAAGACATTGCTTCGGCAGGTGCAGCCTTAAATGCGACGAGTGCGAACACATCTGGCGGAAATGGCTATGATGGTAATGGTAGCGGTAATCTGAATGTGAGTGATTATCGTGGTAACCATGCTGGTTGGACATTGACGGTTGGCATGGGTCCGTTTAGTTCGGGACCAGCAACGATCGATTCGGCGACGTTGAATTTAAATATGAGTAAGGGAACGGTTGATAACAGTGGCACAGCAGCACCGACAGCACTAACCCTAAACCAGAGTGAGGTCACAAATGGCTGGGTTGCAAGTCCACAAACATTATGGAATGCAGCTGCCAATACTGGTGAAGGTTCGAATACGGCGACGACCGCGACGAGTAGTTCGTTGCAAGTCGGTAAACAGTCGAATATCTCTGCTGGGACCTATACGGCAACCCTTTACTGGACGTTACAAAATGCACCAGCCGCTGCTGCTGCACCTAAAGCAGCATCATAGAATCTGATTAAATATGATTTGCGAGTCGTTAATTAGTTATTAAGTGTCGTGGGGGTGTTTAGAATGCGATGGAAACAAATCGGTCAGTGGTGGGTATTAATGCTGGCATTGCTGTTAGGGGGACTTTTAGGTGCACTTCCTAGTCAAGCAGCAGCGAGTACACCGGCATCGGGTTTTATTTTGACACCCCTGCTGCCCAAGGATCAATTAGATAAGCAGGCGGGGTACTTTAATCTAAAGGTGACTCCTGGAGCGACCCAAGTGTTTAAAGTGTCGGTCAGCAATCCTGGCAAATCGGCCATTACGCTTCAAGTGACGCCGGTTAACGCAACGACTTCGGACGCGGGCAATGTGGCCTATGTACCTTCTGATCGGCATGATCCGTCGGCAACGACGACATTTACTGATATGACGACGGGTGGCGTAACCGTCAAGCTAGCTGCTCATCAGGCTAAGACCGTTGCGTTTAAAACAACGATTCCTAAGGCCGGTTTTAAAGGGGAAGTCTTGGGTGGCCTTTTTGCCACCAATCCAACGGCGAATGCCGCGCGGCCAACGACTAGTCAGGGTTTTATGCTGAAGAACCGTTATGCGGAAGTAACAGCAGTTGCGTTGTGGTGTCAACCACAAGTGACGATTCCAGTAAAATTAGCGCTTGATCAAGTTAAAGTGACACCAACTAATGGGCAACCAATGCTTTTTGCCAAACTTCGTAATCTGACGCCAACACTTTTTGGACAACTTAATATTCAGGCCCGGGTTATTCAACGTGCGACAGGAAAAACCATTACAACTCAGCAGCTGAAATCAGGCTCAATGGCGCCGAACAGCTGGTTTAATTATCAGGTGGCCCTGGGGACTAAAAACTTAGCCGCGGGTAAGTATCAGTTGAAGTTACACTTGACAAGTGGTCGCCGAGTTTGGAATTTTAACCGTGACTTTACCTTAACCGCACAGCGGGCCGAACAACATAATCGCCATTTGGTTGGTCCACGAAAGATCAATTGGTGGTTGTGGGGCACTGTCGCTTTGATGATCCTCTTGGCGCTTTTAATAGCAGCTTACTGGGTCGGACAGCGACGTTCGCGTAAGGAGTGAGGGATGATGAGAAAGTTAATCAAGACCTGCTTCTTAGTGTTAATGAGTATATTCATCAGTATGAGTGCTGCCACGCTTGCTTTTGCTGCCAAGACACCACCACAACCGCCGAGTACACCACCAAGTTCGATCATTGGCTTGAATTTGTCAGGTGGCTTTTCGCAACAACCTATCGATACGAATGTGATTGGGGGTAGTTCGGTGACGTTGTCGGTACGCGCACAACGGAGTGCACTTGAAGCGGCCACCAGTCTGCTGAGCGGCCGTAAGTATGTTTGGTGGCAATCGACAGATGGTGGCCAGACCTATCAAAAAGTCGGTACGAATAGTCGAACCTATACGTACAACGCACCACAAGTCACAGCGACAACGCCGGTATATTTTCAAGTTCAATATGATTTCTCAGGAGTTGGCGCATTTCCAGATTACTGGTCAAAAATTGCTAAAATCACCGTAACACCTGAGCGGGTCGTGACTACTGGCATTAAGGTCACTAGTGATGACGAGTGGTTGAATAACTCGCAAGCGACGATGGTGCACGCAGCTTTGACACCAGAAGATGCAACTGATCCGGTCACCTGGACAAGTAGTGATCCAACGTTAGCAGAAGTTGATGAATATGGTAATGTAACCGCGGCTGACGCGGCTACTGATACTTCTGGAAAAGCTGATGACCACGGAATGGTAACGATTACTGGCACATCCAACGGTCTAAGTGATAGTGTCAAACTGTTAATCGGTGCACTCCAGGACGTGACGGTCGTAGAAGGGACACCCGCAACCTTTACTTTACCGACGTTGCCAGATGGTGTTACTGTAAATAACTGGTATCGTGTTAAGGACGGTAAAGCAACCGCATTGAACGTGACGGATACTAGTTATACGGTAACGGTGCCTACTAATGCAGATGACGATGGGACGGCCTATTATGCCAGTCTGAGTTATCCGGTAAATGGCAAACCGCAGACTGTAACTACAAATGCGGCGTTATTAACGGTTAAAAGTGGCGGGCGGTTATCACTGAATGCTGTTCCTAATTTTAATTTTGGGACAGTAACACTTGGAACGCTGGCACAAGGGGCCAGTTTGGCGACCAGTACAATACCAGCGGCGGCCGGAACGGGATATGATGGCAACAATGATTACCGGTTGTCGGTCGTTGATGACCGAACAGTTGGGGCTGATTGGCAATTACTTGCTAGTTTAAGTCCATTTACGTCCGGGACAGCGACACTCAAAACGGCTCAGTTGGTGTTGAAGGATACAACCGGGGTAGTGGATCGAACGTTATCGGCAGATGGTGCGACCCAAACGGTGTATACGCAGACTGGACATCAAGGACAGACGTTTGATGTGACGCCAAGCTCGTTACACTTACTAGCGACGCCACTGGCAGCTGCTGGTGAGTATCAAAGTACGATAACTTGGACGTTGGCAATTGTTCCGACGCCTTGATGAAGGTGGTGGTAAGTAGTGCTTCAACGCTACTTGCCACCATTTTTTGTGCGATGGTTGGAATTGAAGCTTACGGGATGGTATTCGAATGGAGAATCCATTAAGAACCATTAAATGCAGGTTAATATTTTAGTTTACATAATTATATTTTTGTTAAGTAGTTCTAGTTTTACAAGCTACGATAATAATCAGCAAACGGCATTGCGTTAAAACAGTTAAGTATCATTTAAATTACTGATGGTTGCGGTTAGAAGGTTTTAAAGTCGATTGATAAAATTCGTGAACAGATTTTGAAAATCAGGCTGAAAACTGTCATAATATATAGCGTAATATGCGTTGGACTAGTTATTGTTTGATATTAATCATGATTAAAACATGCTAATTATTAAAGCTAAAAGTAACGAGCTTAGATCTGGTTGATCGTGTACTTTACGCTGGCATCTGGACCTTTTTGCCAATTATTAGCGTGTGCTGGACAGGACTCTTAAATATTATTCTTCATAATCCATTGTTAAGGAGGATTGTATCGCTGAGCATTGTCAGATTTAGTTAGGTAAGTCGTGGGTTTCGGACAGTTTAAGAGTCACTTGTTAGACTGGCAACGGTTATGATAACTTAGTTGACGTTCAATCCCGATAACGGTGCTAATTAGCTGGTTAAGATTATTTTTAGTCAGCATTGCTAGCAGTTTGACGCTGAATTTAGTATTTAGAATGATAAAATAAGGAAGTAAGCAATTGACAAAATTATTATTTATTCGTCATGGAAAAACGGAATGGAACCTAGAGGGGCGTTATCAGGGCTCACAAGGGGATTCACCATTGTTACCGACGAGTTATCAAGAAATCCATGAATTAGCAGCAGCTTTACGAGATATTCATTTTAGTCACATTTATGTCAGTCCGCTAAAGCGGGCACGCGATACGGCGATGACCTTGCGTCATGATTTGACACAAACTGACTTGCCACTGACCGTGCTCAGTCGATTGCGAGAATTTAACTTAGGCAAAATGGAAGGCATGGCCTTTACCGATGTTCAGGCCAAATATCCGGCTGAATTTGACGCCTTTCGAAATCATCCTGATCAATATGATCCCACGGCGATTCAGGGAGAAAGCTTTCAACAATTATTGAAGCGAATGACACCGGCCATCAAACAAATTGTTCAGGCCAATCCACGGCGTGATGATAATGTCCTAATTGTTAGTCATGGTGCCGCCTTAAATGCACTGGTCAATTCGTTATTGGGGGCAACATTAGCAACTTTGCGCCAACGGGGGGGACTATCAAATACGTCCACCACAATTTTGGAGACGCGGGATCGTGGGCAACAGTTCAAATTATTAGATTGGAATGATACATCGTATTTGTCGCGTCGTCCTGATGCAACTGATACGATTTAGTATAAAAGAAAGAAGTGGCATGAATGGCAAAAGCATCACGTCCTGACAAGGCTGAACAGCAAGCATTAGTTCACCAACTTATCGGTGAAATTGACGCACAACCGGAAGATTATCATGCTTATTATGAGTTAGTTGTTTTGTTAACGGCCGGTCAAGATTTCGAACAAGCAGAAGCGCTAGCGATGAAAGCATTAGGTAAGTTTGACCAACAGCAGCCAGCCGCAGACTTACTACGCTATGCCTTAGGGAATGTGTATTATCAAGCGCAAACTTATGATAAGGCCCTTCCATATTATCAACAAATCACGGATCATAAATTAAAAAATGATGCCTATATGATGATGGCACAGTCTTTAATGGCAAAGCACGATTACCAACATGCCTTAGTCTGGGCAATCACGGTACAAGAAGCCCGTCCAAATCAGACTGACGCCAATTTGCTAGTTGCAGACATATTACTTGCATTAGGCAATAATCAGCAAGCGTCGGATTATTACCAACGTGCATATGCCTTAGATTCACACTCTGGCCGGGCCGCGTTTAACATTGGACTGACGGCGATGGTTTTGGGTCAACCGTATGCAACTTGGTTTGAACGGGCTAAAAAATTAGATCGCACGTATTTTAAAGCCCATCAGCAACAGCTAACGGATATTGAAAAAATGTTAGCTGCCCAAGCAGATAATCAACACAATTAATTGAGGAGGATTTCCGTGGCGGACGAACAAGCAAATTTATTTTCCAACGATGTTGGTCGGGGACCGGTCACGCATTTTATTGTCGGTAAAGTCGCTGCCGTCTTTTTTAGTAGTGCTGATAGTTTTTATAAGGT
Source organism: Lactiplantibacillus paraplantarum (assembly GCF_003641145.1). Taxonomy (NCBI): domain Bacteria; kingdom Bacillati; phylum Bacillota; class Bacilli; order Lactobacillales; family Lactobacillaceae; genus Lactiplantibacillus; species Lactiplantibacillus paraplantarum. Next base: position 1,927,969 of record NZ_CP032744.1, on the reverse strand, counting down.
CTTATTAGTCAAAGTGACCGAACAGAATATTGATTGGTCGGAAGATGAAATCGTTGTTACCGGAAATTTTGCTGATATCCAAGAAGAAACGACCTATCGGTTTACGGGCAAACCGGTCACACATCCTAAATATGGGATGCAGTTTCAAGCCGATAATTATCAAAATGAGACACCAACAACGCGCACCGGTTTGATTGCTTACTTATCAGGTAGTGACTTTCCTGGGTTAGGTAAGCGGACAGCTGAACGGATTGTAGATACCTTAGGTGAAGATGCCATTGATCAAATATTAGCAGATCCGAAGGTTTTGAAGCCCATTGGTCTGCGCGCCAGTGTTCAAGCGACATTGATTGATACGTTAACGGTCAATAATGGTCTAGAACAGACGATAATTGGCCTCAATGCGTATGGATTTGGGAGCCGGCTAGCTGCAGCTATTTATGCCCGTTATCAGGGGGAGACTTTAGCTAAAATTCAAGAGAATCCTTACTGTTTAGTGGAGGATATCAAGGGCGTTGGGTTCAAGAAGGCCGATCAAATTGCAGCCCAATTAAAGATTGATCCCCAAGCGGATAATCGATTAAAAGCGGCACTCTTAACTGAAATTAACGAACTATGTGTAGAAAATGGTGACACCTATACAACGGCGCAACCTTTATTGAATCAAACAATGCAGTTGCTTGAGAATGCACGTAATATTCAAATCGATCCGTCAAAGCTTGCTGACCAATTAGTTGTGCTTGCTAAAGAAAACAAAATTGTGGGCGATGAAAATCGAATTTATTTGCGCGGATTATATGAAGCTGAGTGGCGGGTCGCTGAGCACTTACAGCGATTACTGGCCGCTGATCATGATGAACAATTAGCGGCCCATTCAGTTGAGCGCGCAATCGAGCATGTCGGTCGGGCTAGCAATATTACTTATGATGATTCGCAGACAGAAGCTTTAAAGGCGGCAATTACGGCACCGGTTTTTCTACTAACGGGGGGGCCAGGGACTGGTAAGACAACAATTATTCGTGGACTAGTGGCGCTCTACGCGGAATTACACGATGTATCGTTAGATATTAATCAATATAAAGATAAACCTTTTCCAATCTTGCTAGCCGCGCCAACTGGTCGAGCAGCCAAACGGATGGCTGAGACAACGGGATTGCCAGCTAGCACGATTCACCGATTATTAGGGCTAACTGGTCGTGAAGATGGCCCCGAAGAGCCTAGTAAAGAACTCGACGGAGGTCTGTTGATCATTGACGAAATGTCAATGGTCGATACGGTCCTTTTCCAGCAGCTGTTGACGGCAATTCCGAGCCACATGCAAGTTATTTTGGTTGGTGATAAAGATCAATTGCCGTCGGTTGGAGCTGGGCAAGTCTTTCATGACTTGTTACAATTTGCTGAATTACCACAAATCGAGTTAACGACAATTTATCGCCAAGGCAATGATTCCAGTATTATTCCCTTAGCCCATGCAATCAAGGATGGCCGGTTGCCCACTGATTTTGCGATTAATCAGCCAGATCGTTCATTTATTGCTTGTAATGCTTATCAAGTCAACCACATTGTCGAGCAAGTGGTGGCACGGGCGCAAGCTAAGGGATTTAGTGCGGAAGATGTCCAGATTTTAGCACCGATGTATCGTGGTACGGCCGGTATTGATCAGCTTAACACCACGGTTCAGAAAATATTCAATCCGCTGAAGTCGGCACGTCAAAAGCATCTCACTTATAATGGCCAGGATTTTCGAGTTGGCGATAAAGTCTTACACCTCGTTAATTCACCAGAAGACAATGTCTTTAATGGTGATATTGGAAAGATTGTGGGGATTGATCTGGCCAATGATTCCCATAATGAGTCCAAAAAAGATCAAATCACAATTGCGTTTGATCAGAATGAAGTGACTTATCAACGCAACGATTGGAACCGATTAACATTAGCGTACAGTATGTCGATTCATAAGTCGCAAGGGAGTCAGTTCAAGATGGTGATCCTGCCGTTAGTGCCACAATTTTCACGTATGTTACAGCGCAATCTATTATATACAGCTGTTACGCGAGCCGAAAAGATGCTAATCTTATTAGGCGATGTCCAATCGTTTGAGCGAAGTGTTACCAATGAGTCAGTTAATCGGCAGACTACGCTCACCAAACGGTTGCAGCAAGTCTTTGGTGGGGACTCGACGTCAGAAGCGGCTGAACCAACCACGACTGGTGAACAGTCAGTTGGAGCGATTGACAGCGATGAGACTGGGTCAGTTAAGAAGAACGGAACGGATTCAGATGGACCAACTGACGCGCCGGTGACGAATACTGAGCCAACAAGGTCAACTATTTTGACACCTGCGTTAGTTAGCAGTGGGCAAATCGATCCAATGATTGGTATGAATGGAATTACTCCTGCTAATTTCATGCCACAAGTAACTAATTAATTGCTAATTGTTAATACCAATCAAGACTGATGCCAGCGTGTCGTTGTCGGCCGAGATCATTTGCAATAAAATTCGGTTGCCGACGGTTTTTGACCGCGGTAACTGCTATAATCAAGGTAGCAAGTCATCAAACAACTTTTATGGAGGTCGTTATGTCAACAGATCAATCTTATGCCAAACTGAAACTGTTTGCCCTGAATTCGAACCTGCCGTTAGCCGAGAAAATCGCACAGCGGGTTGGAATTCCGCTCGGTAAAAGTTCTGTAAAGCGGTTTAGTGATGGTGAAATTCAGATCAACATCGAAGAAAGTATTCGTGGGGCAGAAGTTTTTGTCATTCAATCAATCTCAGAACCAGTCAATGATACGATATTAGAATTATTGATTATGATCGATGCATTGAGGCGGGCTAGTGCCAGTCAAATTAATGTGGTCATTCCATATTATGGGTACTCACGACAAGATCGCAAAGCCCGTTCACGCGAACCAATCACAGCTAAGTTAATTGCAACTTTATTGGAGAAGGATCGGGCTAGTCGAGTCTTAACGGTTGATTTGCATGCTGCTCAAATTCAAGGCTTCTTCGATATTCCGGTCGATCATTTGTTCGCGGCGCCACTTCTTGCTAGCTATTTCAAGGATCGCGGCATTACTGACAATCTTGTGGTGGTCTCACCGGACCATGCAGGTGTTTCGCGAGCACGTAAGATGGCGGAACTATTAGGTGCACCGATTGCAATCATTGATAATCGGCATCCAGATGATGACAATATTGTCCCTAGCAGTATTATTGGCGATGTGAAGGGCCGGGTGGCTATTGTCATTGATGATATGATCGATACTGGCACGCGATTTGACGTTTCCGCAGATGCTTTAGCGCAGGCCGGTGCAGCGACTGTCTACGGTTGTGCGACCCACGCGATTTTTTCACAGGATGCGGTTGCCAAACTACAAGCTTCTAAATTGGAAAAGGTTATTGTGACTGATACGATCCAAATCCCAGCTGATAAACAATTTGATAAGTTAGTTCAATTATCGGTTGGTCCATTGTTGGGTGATGCAATTAAACTAGTACATGAACAACAACCAGTTGACCGATTATTTGATCCACGCATTTAAATAATAATTTTTAGCACATTAACTCAGTAGTTAGTTAATGTGCTTTTTAGTTGGTTCATTGACTGATATACTCGACTATAAATGTGCAAGCAATTATTTGAATTAATCAAATGATAACGTTATGTTTATATCGATAAACACTGATATACCGGCAAATAGCGTTACTTTGGTATTGGCAAGCGTTTTTCAAAATAACCGCACAGTTTTGTAAAAAAACGAGCGATTCTAGTTTGTATTTTGATAAATTGTGCTACAATAAAATTATGATTTGTAAAAGCAAATTAAGAATTTCTTAATCTTACGTCAAAAGACGGTTTTGTTACTATCGATTTTAATAACTAAGGAGTGAATTAAATGTCACAAGCACATACAACGGGCAAGGTCCTAGCCAGTACGGTTGGTGCCGTTGGGTTATTGCTTGCTACAGGCCAAGCTGCCAATGCTGCCTCAATCACTGTAAAAGCAAATGATACAGTTTGGGGCCTCGCTCAACAACACGGAGTTTCCGTAAAGAGTATTGAAAAACTTAACCAGATTAAAGCATCTGATGTAAATGTCGATTTGATCTATGTTGGTCAAAACCTACAAATTAGTGGGTCAACGACTAAGACGACCACGACTAAGTCAGCAACTAAGAAAGCCGCTGTTAAGGGTACATATACCGTTAAAGCGGGTGATACACTTTGGGCGCTTGCTGATCAGTACAACACTTCTGTGCATGCTCTCCAAACATTAAATGGCTTATCTAGCGATTTGATTGTGGTGGGGCAAAACATCCAAGTGCCGGGAGCAACGACCAAGGCTACCGCTAAGACGAGTCAAGCAGCAACCACGACAACGAACGCTGTGTCAGCAACTAGTGCTACTACGAAGACAGCGACGGTGGCCAGTGCTAGTTCGACCTCAAGTACGAGTGCTAGCTCAGTTTCAAGTGTTAGCGCTAGTGATACTAGTAGCACTAGTACAGCAAGTCAGGATGCTGTCAGTGCCAGTACATCAAGTACTACTAGTTCAACCACGTCAACGACTTCAGCAGCTTCATCAACGGCTTCTTCTACAGCGGCTGTAACTGTAAAAGCTGTGGCAACAAGCGCGAGTGCTTCATTGCCAACGAGTACTGCAACTAGTGCAGCCGCATCATCAAGTACTACTAGTTCATCGACTGCTAATAGTCAAGCTACTAGTACGGCAACGAGTTCTTCCGTAACGAGTAGTGTAACCTCAGCTGCCAGTTCAACCGCAACTAGTCAAAGTGATACAACGACTACTAGTGCAAGTAGTACAACGACAACGAGCAGTGCCAGTCAGAGCAGCACTACTCTTACTAGCAGTGCCAGTCAGAGTAGTTCAACGGCCACTAGTGCTAGTACGACGAGTCAGAGTAGCTCTGCTGCAGCCACTAGTAGTGCTAGCAGCTCAGCAAGTAATGCGGCAACGACTAATAGTAGCAGTACGACAACTAGTTCAACCAGCGATTTAGCCACTGGCTCGGTAACTGGATTAGCCTTAAAGCTAGCCAGTGCTAACATTCCTTACGTTTGGGGTGGCGCTAGTCTTTCAGGAATGGACTGTTCAGGTTTAGTTTCCTATGTTTATCAACATGCTGCTGGTATTACGTTGCCACATAGCACGGTTGCACAGGAAGCTTACGTGACAACCCATTCAGTTGCGGACGCTCAGCCTGGGGACATTCTGTTCTGGGGTAGCCGTGGTAGTACTTATCACGATGCCATTTATATTGGTAATAATCAATATGTAGCGGCACCAACCGAAGGCAAAAACGTTCAAGTGCAAACAATCAGTTCATACTTCATGCCAAGCTTTGCTGGTACGGTTAAGTAGTTGATTTGTTAGTGATACCCTTAACACTGCATGATTCGGTGCTAAGGGTATTTTTTTTGCTTTTTTTGAATTTTATGATTTAAACTTACTAATAATTGTGGTATATTATGTTTGTCGTTTTTCAACATGAAAAATTGGACCTATCTATTGTGATAAGGAAGTGCTATCAATGAGTAATCGTTTTGAGATCCTGGAAGAGTATCAAGAGGCTAATACCGAACTTGATCATTTAAGAGCGCTGGCCGTTCGGCAACAGGATCACTCACGGGTTGTGACTATTTATCCACATTTGAAAGAACGGGTTGGTCATCTATCCCGTAAATGTGAACAACTTGATATGCTTCTGGAAGCAATCAACGCTTCTGAAGATTAAGATTATTTAGGACTGGTCGGCCATTTGAGGTGGTTGCCGGTCTTTTTTGTTGGATGCAAGTTAGTCGTTTACGTATTGTGTTAGTTATTGTTTAATAATGAATTCTGATTAAAACAGAACGTTTCTTAAATTCAAAAACAGTTAGCTTGAGACCCGTTGGAAGATGGGTCTGGTAAACAGAAGTGATCATCACTAAATGAGAGCGAAACAAGCAATCTTTTGGCGTACGTTTCGACATTCTTGATAGAAAAATTGCGTTCAGTTTCTTAAGAAGCTGAGCGCAATTAGTTTTTTAGATTCATTTTATTGTTTGATGAGGTCAACATGTAGGTTAATTCAGCAAGCAGCCAAGTATTTTAATGATGATTATGAATACTAGTATCAATCCAAAACGGATAGGGCCGAGTTGAAAAGTATAGGTCATAGTTGCGATTACCGATACTTTGACCATCCATTTGCCCGATTTCAACTGAATTAACTAGTAAATGCAAGTTAGCATTGCGGTAATGGTGAACGAAACGGGAGTTAAGGTGGCGACCCCCAAGTAGTAGTAGCATGAACAACCAGGCTATAATCCACCAATGAGGTTCCTCGACCACGATCAATTCAAGTTGGTCGTCATGTAGGTTCGCTTGTGGCAAGATTTTGACGCCACCGCCAAAATAAGGGATGTTTGAAACCGTACATAGAAACGCATGCTTATAGTAATCGCGCTTACGATCAACGTGCACGGTTAGTGGAAAGCCTTCCTGTTGTGAATATGCAGCTAACATATTGCTCAGATAAGACCAACGCCCTAAGCGCCCTTTTTGTTTACTACGATTTGTGTCATCAACGATTTGAGCATCAAATCCAAGGCCAACGTTGTTGATGAAGTAACGGTGTTCGTTCTTTAAGGTCTCGTGGAAATAACCGATGTTTAACGTACGGGGACGCATGTTATTAAGTACTTGTGCTAATGCGATTGCTGGATCAGTTGCCATACCTAATCCACGTGCGAAATCGTTACCAGAACCACCGGGAATGTAGGCGAGGGGAATTGGCTCCGCCTGAGGCACCTGCATGACGCCATTTAAAGCTTCGTTGAGGGTGCCATCACCCCCAACGACTAAAATAACGGGGGTCACATTTGGTCGATGCTGAATAGTTTTGACATACTCAGCCGCGAGCCGAATAGTGTGACCAGCGTATTCGGAAACTCGGTATTCAAAATGAATTTGACGTTGTTCCAGTATTGGTTTGATGGTTTCCCAAACCAGCTTACCGTGACCGGAACCCGCAAGTTCATTAATAATAATGTAGTATTCAGCAATCAAAATTACACCTCATATCAGTCTTACGCCATAAAAAGCCGGAACGGGATCGTTCCGGCAAGTAGTTAGTTCATAATCAACATTGGCAGAATCATTGGGTGCCGCTCAGTTTTATCAAATAAGAAACTTTGCAGATCATCAATAATCGCGTTGCGAATGGTTGCTTCGGTCGCTTTATCTGACTTCATCTTACGGCGAATCGTACGGAAGACATGGCGCCGAGCTTCGTTGATTAAATCACCAGATTCGCGCATATAAACGAACCCCCGTGATAGAATATCTGGACCAGCTTGGATCTCTTTCTTCTTTAAGTTGATCGTGGCCACGACGACGACGAGACCTTCTTCAGAAAGCACTTGGCGGTCACGTAGCACAACGTTACCAATATCCCCGATACCAGAACCATCAACGTAAACATCACCGGCACCAAAATGTCCAGCGACGCGGGCCGAGTCTTTGGTAAAGGCCAAGACATCACCATTTTCAAGAATAAAACTATGGTCTAATGGCACACCACACTGTTCAGCCAGTTCCGTATGAATCTTCAGCATTCGATATTCACCATGAATTGGCATAAAGAACTTCGGCTTCATCAGGCGGAGCATCAATTTTTGTTCTTCCTGACCACCATGTCCAGAGGTATGAATGTTATTGACTTTACCATGAATAACGTTTGCCCCAGCTTCTTCCAGTTCATTAATAACGTGGTTGACACTTAATGTGTTACCGGGAATTGGGGAACTGGAGAAGATCACCGTATCACCAGGTTCAATTGAAATCTGGCGATGGGTCCCGTTCGCAATTCGCGATAGGGCAGCCATGGGTTCACCTTGAGAACCAGTACACAAAATCATCACTTTATTTGCTGGCAATGATCGTAAATCATTGGCGTCCACAATAGCTTCGTCGGGAATGTTCAAGTAGCCTAATTCACGACCGTTCACGATAGCGGCTTCCATACTGCGACCAAATACAGCAATCTTACGATGATGTTCAAGTGCCACTTGGGCGGCTTCTTGAATTCGTGAGATATTAGATGCGAAGGTGGCAAAAATGATCCGACCTTCAACTTGTTCGAAAATATGGCGAATGGATTGCGCGACCCAGCGTTCAGACTTAGTCCAGATGGGCCGCTCGGCGTTAGTACTGTCTGACATTAATGCCAGAACACCGCGTTCACCGAGGTGGGCCATCTTTTGAAGGTTCGGTGGCTGGTTAGTAATTGGAGTCAGGTCGAACTTATAGTCCCCAGTCTCCACGATTGTGCCAGGTGGTGTTTGGACCGCAATACCCAGTGTATCAGGGATTGAGTGGGTTGTTCTAAAGAACGACACTCGAGTTTTACGGAACTTTAGCACCGTATCTTCGTTGATTTCATGTAATTCAGTTGTTTTTAATAACCCGTGTTCCTCTAACTTGCCCTTGATTAGGGCTAAGGCTAGGGGGCCGGCATAGATTGGCACGTTGATCTGTTTTAGTAGGAAAGGAATCCCACCAATATGATCTTCATGACCGTGCGTAATCACTAAAGCTTTTATTTTTTGCTGATTTGCAACTAGATAGGAATAATCTGGGATAACGTAATCAATTCCGAGAAGTTCGTCTTCAGGGAACTTGATTCCGGCATCAATCAGAATAATCTCATCTTGAAATTGGATACCATAAGTATTTTTCCCAATTTCTCCTAAACCGCCGACTGCAAAAACAGCGGTTTCGTTATTTTTGACGTTTAACCGTTTCATTTATTGAACTCCGTTAGGTGATACTCTGGATTTTTTTGTTCGTAATCCAAGAAGTTACCTTCTAACGGTTCGATAAATTCGATATTGTGATCCGTATTATCTTCCACTAAAGTCCGTGCCTGCACTTCAGTATCTGCTTCGAGATATAAAGATTGGGTCGTTTCCCGTTGTGGGTTCCGTTTTTGGGTTTCTTGGTAATATACTTTGTAAATCATACGTAAAACTCCTTAATATAAACAAGATTTATTTAGATTCTAAGTAATCTAAATAGATAGCAAAAATAAAAGTTTGATCCGTACACCAGGTTGTGTAAACACAACAATTATCTTACATTTTAGCATAATTTAAGATGGGTGTATACAATGTTAACTTTCTTCAAAAACAAAGCGGTTAAAAGATTTTTTTTTGATGAAACATGCTATGCTAAATATAAGTAAAAAGCAAAAAAATTCCTAAAATTGTGAATCATTATACAAAAAAAGAATCGGGAGGTTGACGATGCAAACTTGGGTAACGATTATTGGTGGCGTCTTAATTGCACTGGTCGTTTATGAATTGTTACGACGACAAGTGTTAAAGCGGGCCGCATTGAAGATTCGCCGGGCAGGTCAGCGTACCGTTGATAGTGCCATGACAGCATCATTCAAAGTACTTGCCAATGCGATGACCATCCAAGAAGTTGCGGGTGCGATTCATTCGGTACCGGTTGCCGATGTATGGGGGCGCGGTGTGATGGTCTTTGAGTACGTACTGGATGCACCAGGTATGATTACAGCTGATTTGCCGGAAGTTCGGCGATTGTTTAATAACCAGCTGCAAGAATATGCGATTAGCAACCAAATTGAGGCTTTTCAGGATGCTGGTCCAGCATTGCGGGTGACGGACACGTGGTTACGGAGTGGTCAGTTACATTTAGATGTTGCCTACTTAATGAATGAAGCCACTCTGGAATATTTAAAAGACCTTCGTCGGTTGAATCCGAGTGCATCAAAAAAGCAGTCCTGAATTATTCAGAACTGCTTTTTTGAGACGAGTTAAGAAATCAGAACTAAATCATCATCCGCAGCAAATGGATTGTCACCATTGATATGATCGTAGAACAAAATCCCATGTAAGTGATCAATTTCATGCTGACAAACGATTGCTGGGTAATTTTTTAGCCGAATCTTTTTCTGCTCACCAGCCATATTATAGTAGCGCAATGTAATGCGATCGTGACGAATCACGTAGCCGGCAATATCACGGTCGACTGACAGACAACCTTCGCCTTCAGTTAATGCGCCGGGTTGCACGGAATGACTAACAATGACAGGGTTAATGATGACGTCCTTAAAAACGGGGTCATCATCTTCATTTTCACTTGGAACAAGGACCGCAGCCATTTGTTCAGAAACGTCGACTTGCGGTGCGGCTAAACCAACACCGGCACGTAGACCGTATTTTTTTGCCAATTCAGGGTCTTGGCTATTTTCTAAGTATTCCATCATATCGTTAGCTAGTTTTTGATCAGCTTCACTTAACGGAAATTTAACTTGTTTTGCCTCCGCGCGTAATGTGTGATTACCTTCGCGGATGATGTCGCGCATTTTAATCAATTCCAATTACCTCCAAAATTAAGATCGCGCAATTTACACTTAATATCTAGTTTAGCATAAGCCTGAATTAAAAAGTAGCACCCGGTATGAAAAAGATGAAAACAAAAATACTGACAAATTAAATAGTTCACAATCAGTTTGATAAAAAAAGCCGACTCCACGGTATTTGGAAGGGCTTGCAAAAGATGAAATGCAATGGTAAATTAGACTTGTAATTATGAAAACGATTACGAACGCGGTGGAAAGCCACAACGTTTGTACGTTCATGAAAGGGATGTGTCATTTATGGACAACGAAAAACCAATTGTTGATTTTGGTGCGATCCGGGATGCACTTGGGAAAGATTTTGAACCCGTGCAAGTATTGGATGGTCAAGCTAAAGTAATCAAACCAGAAATTGTCTCTAAATATTCAAACGAACAACTAGTTGAATTCTTCAAGCTAATGTTATGGGAGCGAACGTTACATCAACGCTCTAACGCGTTAACACGGCAAGGTCGGTTAGGATTCTACGCGCCGACTGAGGGTCAGGAAGCCAGTGAAATGGGTAGTAACGCGGCAATGAAGAAAACCGACGTTTTAATGCCTGCCTATCGTGACATTCCGCAGTTAATTCAACATGGATTACCAGTTTACAAAGCATTCTTATGGTCGCGTGGTCACGTATTAGGTAACGAATATCCAGAGGACTTCCACGCAATGCCACCACAAATCATTATCGGGGCACAATACGTACAAGCAGCTGGTGTAGCACTTGGAATCAAGAAGAATGGGACCGGGGACAAGGTTGCTTACACTTATACTGGTGATGGTGGGACTTCGCAAGGTGACTTCTATGAAGGGATGAACTTTGCCGGTGCCTTTGAAGCACCCGCAGTGTTTATTGTTCAAAATAACGGCTATGCCATTTCAGTGCCACGGCGCAAGCAAACAGCCGCGAAGACATTAGCTCAAAAAGCCGTTGCAGCTGGTATTCCAAGTGTTCAAGTCGATGGGATGGACTTCTTAGCAGTTTATGAAGTGACCAAGGCTGCTCGTGAGTACGCTGCTGCCGGTAATGGCCCAGTCATGATTGAAACGTTGACTTATCGGTTCGGACCACATACGAATGCTGGGGATGATCCTAAGCGTTACCGGACTAAGGACGAAGAACAACCATGGTTCGATAATGATCCGTTAATTCGTTATCGTCAATATTTGACTGATCAAGGTGTCTGGTCAGAAGATCAAGAAAATGAATATGTTGAACAAGTTAAAGAAGATATCAAGGCCGCTGTTAAACAAGCGGATGATGCACCAAAGCAGAAAATGACCGAATTCTTGGGGAATGTCTTTGAAGAACAACCACAAAACATTCAACAACAAATTACGGAATTCCAAGCAAAGGAGTCGAAGTAACATGTCAAAGAAAACGTATATTCAAGCGATTACCGATGCGCTTCGATTAGAACTCGGGTCGGATGAAAAGACCTTAGTTTTTGGTGAAGATGTTGGTAAAAACGGTGGGGTCTTCCGGGCCACCGATGGCCTGCAAGCCGAATTTGGCGAAGACCGTGTTTTCGATACTCCTTTAGCTGAATCTGGTATCGGTGGGCTGTCAATTGGGCTCGCTTTGGAAGGCTTCCGGCCAATTCCTGAAATCCAATTTTTAGGTTTCATTTTTGAAACTTTGGATTCGATTGCGGGACAGATGTCACGTGAACGCTTCCGGACAGGTGGCACGCGCCACATGCCGATCACGATTCGGTCACCATATGGTGGTGGCACGCACACACCAGAAATGCATGCGGATTCATTGGAAGGTTATTTGGCTCAAATTCCTGGACTGCGGGTGGTGACACCGTCTAATCCATATGATGCTAAGGGCTTGTTGATTTCCTCAATTCGGAATAATGATCCCGTTTTCTTCCTTGAAAACTTGAAGCTATATCGGTCAATGAAGGCAGATATTCCAGATGAAGCTTATACCGTTCCGTTGGATAAAGCGAACGTGGTTCGTGAGGGGACTGATATTTCTTTAATCGCCTACAGTGCTCAAGTTAATCAGTCACTTAAAGTGGCAGAAAAACTTGAAAAGGAAGGCATTTCAGTCGAAGTGGTTGACTTACGGACGTTGTCACCTTTAGATGAAGAAACAATTCTTAAATCGGTTCAGAAGACTGGTCGCGCGGTAGCGATTCAAGAAGCGCAACGGCAAGCGGGTATTGCAGCAAACGTAGCCTCATTGATCGCTGAAAAAGGCGCACTCTACTTAAGTGCACCAGTTGGCCGGGTTTATGCGCCAGATACGGTTTATCCATTCGGGTTAGCAGAAGACGACTGGTTACCAGCAGAAGATGAAATTGAAGCAAAAACCCGCGAAATCTTGAACTATTAAGGTGATCGCGGCATCGAAAAACAGTCACCTGAGACTGTCATGAAAGGAAGTTATCCAATGGCTTACGAGTTTAAATTACCAGAGCTTGGTGAAGGTCTTGAAGAAGGCGAAATTGCATCATGGCTCGTAAAACCTGGTGATGAAGTCAAAGAAGACGATTCTCTAGTTGAAATTCAAAATGATAAATCGGTTGAAGAATTACCATCGCCAGTGAGTGGTAAAATTATTGATATTTTAGTCCCTGAAGGCGAAACTGCCAAGATTGGCGATGTTATCGTTACAATTGATGATGGTTCGGGTGATGCAGCACCAGCTACGAAGGCTGAAACACCGGCGGCCACAGCAACCGAAGCGCCAGCTACTGAAACGAAGTCGGCCTCGGCAGCAGCACCAGCACAACCAACTGGAACACCAGCAGCTGGCGACCCTAACAAACGGGTCTTAGCGATGCCATCTGTTCGGCAGTATGCACGTGATAAGGATATTGATATTACCTTAGTCACACCAACTGGAACACACGGTCAGATTACGAAGCAAGATATTGACAATTATACCGGTGCTCCAACTGCTACGGGTGTTAAGCCAGCAGCGGTCACAGCTGAGACCGCTCCTACTGCAGCGACAACGCCGGCACCTGCGCCAGTTAAACCATATGTTTCTGACACGCCAGAACTAGAGACGCGCGAAAAGATGACACCAATTCGAAAAGCAATCTCTAAAGCAATGGTTAATAGTAAGCATACGGCCCCACACGTTACGCTGTTTGATGAAGTTGAAGTGAGCGCTTTAATGGTACACCGAAAGAAGTACAAGCAAGTCGCGTTAGATCGTGACATTCACTTGACTTTCTTACCATATATTGTCAAGGCATTAGTTGCGGTATTGCAACAATTCCCAGAACTAAATGCTTCTATTGACGATGCTAATAAGGAAATTGTTTACAAACACTACTTTAATATTGGTATTGCGACGGATACTGATCGCGGATTGTTAGTACCAAATATTAAACATGCTGAGGGTAAGGGCTTGTTTGCAATTGCCAAAGAAATCACTGACAACACGCAAAAAGCATACGATGGCAAGCTAAAGGCTAATGAGATGAGTGGTGGCTCGATTACGATTAGTAACATTGGTTCGATTGGTGGCGGTTGGTTTACGCCGGTCATTAATCAGCCTGAAGTTGCAATTTTAGGGGTTGGCCGCATCGGTAAAGAACCATATGTCAATGATGATGGCGAAATTGTGGTTGGTAAGATGCAAAAATTATCCCTAAGCTTTGACCATCGGTTGATTGATGGTGCGACGGCCCAGCGGGCAATGAATTTATTGAAACAATTGTTACATGATCCAGAATTACTTTTGATGGAAGGATGAGGTCGGAATGGTTGTAGGAGATTTTGCTGAAGAACGCGATACAATGATCATCGGCGCGGGCCCTGGGGGTTACGTCGCTGCGATTCGGGCCGCGGAACTCGGCCAAAAAGTCACCGTGGTAGAAAAAGAATATATCGGTGGTGTCTGCCTTAACGTTGGCTGTATTCCATCAAAAGCGCTGATTAGTGCTGGACATCGACTTCAAGAAGCCAAGGACAGTAAGATTTTTGGCATTAAGAATATTCAAGATCCAGTATTAGATTTTAAAGTGACCCAGGACTGGAAAGATCATCAAGTTGTTGATCGTTTAACTGGTGGGGTTGAGATGTTGCTCAAAAAGCATAAGGTGGAAGTCGTTCGTGGTGAAGCTTACATGCATGACAATCATACCTTACGCGTGATGAATGGCGATCATACTGGTCAGACTTATAAATTCAAGCATTTGATCATTGCCACCGGTTCCCGGCCGGTTGAAATTCCTGGTTTCAAGTTTACGGGCCGTGTCGTTGATTCCACGGGTGGGTTAAACTTACCTGAAGTACCTAAAGAGTTAGTCGTTATTGGTGGCGGTTATATTGGTTCTGAACTAGCCGGCGCGTATGCTAATCTTGGTGCTCACGTTACGATTCTTGAAGGAACACCACAAATTTTGCCTAACTTTGAAAAAGACATGGTTAAGCTCGTTTTAAACGATTTCAAGAAGAAAGGGGTCGACGTCATTACGAATGCGATGGCGAAAAACTCCGAACAAGATGATAGTGGTGTTACGGTGACCTATGCCGTTGATGGCAAAGAAACTGAAATTCATGCTGACTATGTGATGGTGACTGTCGGTCGTCGGCCTAATACAGATGATATGGGCTTGGAATACACTGATGTTAAGTTGACTAAACGCGGTTTGATTGAAGTTGACGAGCAGGGACGGACGGCTGCTGAGGATATCTTTGCAATTGGTGACATTGTTGCTGGGGCGGCATTAGCCCACAAGGCTTTTGCAGAAGCTAAAGTTGCCGCTGGTGCTATTAGTGGTAAGAAAACTGCCAATGATTACGTCTCAATACCAGCAGTTTGCTTTACTGATCCAGAATTAGCAACGGTTGGCATGACAAAAGCCGATGCTGAAAAGGCTGGTCTGAAAGTTCAGGCCTCTAAGTTCCCGTTCGCCGGTAATGGTCGAGCAATCTCATTGAACTCAATGGACGGATTTTTCCGGTTGATCAGTACTAAAGACGAAGGCACAATCGTTGGGGCACAGATTGCTGGTCCCGGTGCAAGTGACCTTATTTCTGAATTAAGCGTTGCGGTTAATGGTGGCATGAATGTCGAAGACCTTGCTTTAACGATTCATCCCCACCCAACCTTAGGCGAAGTAGTTCAAGAAGCAGCCGATGAAGCGATGGGTTATCCTACACACATCTAATGTGGATAATGAATTAATAAAAGTTTGAGGTGTGAGCCTCAAACTTTTGTTTTACATAGAATTGGGCTGGGCGGTGATGATAATAATGCTTGCAGCTTTTAGTTCAGAAGGAAGTGCTGCAAACAGGCCCTGAAGTTTTAAAATTAAAGGCCAATTTTGAGCGATTGAAAAAGGCCAGTTTATCTTGCTGGAAAATACTGCGGGTCTTCTAAGTCTTTTTAAAGCTCGATAAAGCCGAATACTCATGATAAGTGACTAGTCGCGTGTGTCGTACCAAGAACGTGCTGAATTAATACCCATAGCATAAAGTAATCAAAACAGTCGCTTTTATGATAAATTATGGCGAGGACCATTTTAATACCGGTTTTTGACGTAACTAATAGTTAGTGGTCGCTTTGAATTCTGTGGTCGATTGTGGTTAGGTGCTAAATTCATCCGGTTAGGGACGAGCTCTCAATTAGTTTGGCCTGAATGTTACAGAAAGGTAAGCTTTTTGTTAACATTTACTTGAATTCGTTGACAGCTCAGGTACAATTATTAGCGAAGGTTGGAGGGATTGAAATGATTAATACGGTAATTATTCGGGGATTATTCGAATTCGTACAACAATTAATATTAGTCGCAATTGCCAAAGATTTGCCAGTGAAATTAGTGGTTGCAACGGGGGCTGATGAAGCACCGCGCTACCAAGCATTGGTGACGGCGAGCCTAACGTGTCGGCAATTTACATTAGCAGCGCAAGTTAAGCCAGATTATTCGCAGGCGGATAGCTTGATTATTGGAAATTTAGTACCATTGGCAATGGATCGAGATGCTAATGGTGATTTAAAGGC
Organism: Lactiplantibacillus paraplantarum; assembly: GCF_003641145.1. Lineage (NCBI taxonomy): Bacteria > Bacillati > Bacillota > Bacilli > Lactobacillales > Lactobacillaceae > Lactiplantibacillus > Lactiplantibacillus paraplantarum. The sequence goes on along the minus strand of NZ_CP032744.1, from coordinate 1,911,554 downwards.
GACCTTACCATTATTTCGTGCGTTTGTTAACGATGCGATGGGGGCTGGCTTTAATGGCAAAATCATTTTAGCTGGTAGTAATGATGCAGTTTTGAGTGTATTAGCGGCCCGCTTTAGTGGTATCGATCATTCCAAAGTGGTAGGATTAGGGACTTTGCCACAAAGTCGCTTGCTAGAGCAATTATTACGTCAGCAATTGAGTGTTGGTCCCACTGACGTTCGCGCGTTCGTGGTAGGCACTGCTGCGGCTCACTTAATTTCTTGGAGTCGGTCATATATTGGTCCCGCACCTGTCATGACGTATTTGGCAAATCAGGACATCAGCTTCGGCATGGATGAAATGAGTGCGGCCACCGAACAAATCGATGATCCGACAATTGTTACTAATCAGACCTTGAGTGTGTTAGCATTAGTACAAGTGCTTAACGCGTTTTATGCGCAATCACCGTTTATTGGTACGGTGACAAATATTCAGACGTCGGTCGATGAGGATCAGCTAGTTGGGTTATCGTCACCGGTATTAATTAGTGCTAATGGTATTAAGCGGATGGCTGATATGGTGCTGTCTGATGAAGAACAAAAAGAATATGCTGAGATTGCCGGCCAGGTTCGCGAAGAACTTGATCGGGTCGCAGCAGGGGAGCTGGACGAAGATGCCTAAGCGTAATGATAATTATCAGTACCCACTGGATGAGACCTGGACAACGGCCGAGATCATTAAGGTCACGACCTTTTATCAAGCTGTGGAAGCCGCCAATGAAAGCTCGATTACGACGGCTGAGTTATTGGGAGCTTACCGTGAGTTTAAGACGGTCGTTCCAGCTAAGTCAGAAGAAAAACGATTATCGCGTGAATATGAAGCCGCGTCAGGCTATCGAATCTACCAAACGATGCAAGCAGCACGGGCGACAAATAAGCAGCGATTTCAATACCGAGACTAGGTGAATAATGTGCAAACGAATGTTGTGAAACAGTTAAATCAGGCGATGCAGACGGTGATGAAGACAGCCCGAGTACAAGTGATTGCCAAGATGGGAGCGCATCTAACCGTGGCCGAAAAGACAAGTCGCCGTGATCTAGTGACTAATGTGGATCATAGCAATGAGGACTTTTTGGTGCATCAGATTCGTGAATTAGATCCAGATGCGCACATTTTGGCCGAAGAGGGAACTGGCGATCAGGTTGATACGATGGCTGGACATGTTTGGATCGTGGACCCAATCGATGGTACCATGAATTTTGTTCACCAACGGAACCATTTTGCGATGATGGTGGGCTTATATGTCGATGGCGAACCAACTTTGGGGTATATCTATAATGTGATGGCGAATAAGTTGTATGCTGGTGGTCCCCAGATTGGGGTCACACTTAACAATGAGCCGTTAGTTGCACCGGCTAATCTTGATTTAAGTGCGGGCCTATTCGGTGCGAGTGCACCGTTGTTGATTCAAAATCGATTTAACATGCAGACGGTCGTGGCACAATCACTTGGGCCTAGGATCATGGGAAGCGCCGGTATTCAAATTAGTCAGGTGTTGGCTGGTGAGCTGGTGGGTTACTTATCATACTTGCGACCGTGGGATTTTGCAGCTGGTCGAGTTCTCGCTGAAAGCCTTGGTTTGGTAGTGACTAGAGTTGACGGCACCCCCGTTGATATGTTATCATCGGGTGCTGTACTGATAGCGACAAAGCGCGCACAACGCTCAATTTTGGCAATCGTCTAGTAAAGTAGTGGGACTGTGACCCATATGTCACAGTTTTTTTATGTCAATGGATGAAAACTGCTGAAAACGTCGTTATGAAGGTTTCAAGTTGAAGCTGAGACTTGATAGTAACGGCGGTTTGTATTAATATATGTAAGATTTCTGCTGTCGAAGGATAGTAAGAATTTTGAAGGATGAAAGGAAGATCAATTTTGAAATTTAGAGATGATATCCGCAACATTGCCATTATTGCCCACGTTGACCACGGTAAAACGACGTTGGTTAACGAAATGCTTAAACAATCGGATACCCTTGACGAACACGTCCAGATTGACGATCGGGCGATGGACACTAATGCCATTGAAAAGGAACGCGGTATCACGATCCTTTCGAAAAACACGGCCGTTCGTTACGGCGACAAACAAATCAATATTCTGGATACCCCAGGACATGCTGACTTCGGTGGTGAAGTTGAACGGATTATGCGGATGGTTGACGGGGTGTTACTCGTTGTTGATGCCTTTGAAGGGACGATGCCGCAAACTCGTTTCGTTTTAAAGAAGGCCCTGGAACAACATTTAACACCAATCGTGGTCATCAACAAGATTGACCGCCCTGGTGCTCGTCCTGAAGAAGTAGTTGATGAAGTGCTAGACCTCTTCATTGAATTAGGTGCTGACGAATCACAATTAGATTTCCCAGTCGTTTACGTTTCAGCTTTGAATGGGACTTCTAGTTATGAATCGGATCCTGCTAAGCAAGAACATACGATGCAACCAATCTTTGATACCATTATTAAGACGATTCCATCACCAATTGATAACTCTGACGAACCATTACAATTCCAAGTCGCTTTATTAGACTACAACGACTATGTTGGCCGGGTTGGTATCGGTCGGGTCTTCCGTGGAACAATCAAGGTTGGTGACAGTGTTTCAGTCATGAAGCTTGATGGTAGTAAGAAGAACTTCCGAGTAACTAAGTTGTTCGGGTTCTTCGGTTTACAACGTTTGGAGATCAACGAAGCCCACGCCGGTGACTTAGTTGCTGTTTCTGGGATGGAAGATATCAACGTTGGTGAAACGGTTGCTGATTCAGCCAATCCTGAAGCTTTGCCGATTTTACGGATTGATGAACCAACGTTACAAATGACTTTCGGAACGAACTCTTCACCATTTGCGGGTAAAGAAGGTAAGTTTGTGACGGCCCGTCAACTTGAAATGCGGTTGAAGTCTGAACTTGAAACCGACGTTTCACTTCGGGTTGACGATACCGACGAACCGGGTTCATGGGTCGTTTCTGGTCGTGGCGAATTGCATTTGTCAATTTTAATCGAAACGTTACGGCGTGAAGGTTATGAATTACAAGCATCTCGTCCAGAAGTTATCTATCGCGAAGTTGATGGCAAGCGTTGCGAACCATTCGAATCTGTTCAGATTGATACTCCTGACGAATATACTGGTTCAATTATTGATACCTTATCTAAACGTAAGGCTGAAATGAAGAACATGGAAAGCACTGGTAACAACCAAACTCGGTTAACTTTCTTGGCACCTTCACGAGGCTTGATTGGGTATTCAACGGAATTCCTATCACTAACGCGGGGTTACGGTATTATGAACCATACTTTCTCTGAATACTTGCCAGTTATTCCTAACTGGAACCCTGGTCGTCGGAATGGCGCCTTAGTTTCAATTAACCAAGGTAAGACAACGACTTACGCTACGATGGGGATTGAAGACCGGGGAACGATTTTTGTTGACCCAGGTACCGAAGTCTATGAAGGTATGATTGTTGGCCAAAACAGCCGTGAAAACGACATTTCGGTTAATATTACTAAGGGTAAGAACATGACCAACGTGCGTTCTTCTAACAAGGACTTGACGGCTACTATCAAGACGCCAACGCATTTGACGTTGGAAGAATCACTGGAATTCTTGAACAGTGATGAATTCTGTGAAATTACGCCGGATCATGTTCGGTTACGGAAACGTATCTTGAACACTAATTCACGTGAAAAAGAAGCTAAAAAGCGTAAAATGAACAAATAACACACGTTAATTCGTGCCGGCACGTCCTAATTGAGGGACGTGCTTTTTTTTTACAAACCATGGACTAAAAACGGCTAAAATTAGTCAGACTGGTCCGTGGCGATAATCATTAGTGCTGTTAATGGTCATTGAGTTCATTTAAATGGAAATATTGATTGATTAATTGATGCGAGGAGTATACTATTGATTTACAGGGTAAAAAAGGTCCGTTGGTCTTAATGACCCATAAAAACGATGTTAAGTTTTGGAGGTGTGTCCATCGTGAAAAAAATTAATAAGTTGATGATTTTAGGCATGCTTGCCTTTAGTATGACCGGTGCCATGGTAATGACGAATTCAGTGACTGCTGATGCCAGCACCAACGTCACAATTGATGGTAAAATGAATGATTGGAAAAGTGCGACGTTAACGGAAGGCTATAACGGTTATACGGCGCTAGCGGGTGATGGTCAGTACGTCAATGTTTACGTCAAGATGAAGAACGGCCAAGTTCCAGGCTATGGGGACTATAATTTTACTATTGATGGTAAAACTTATTATGTCTGGTCGAATAACATTCCGAGCAGCGTTAGTTCGGGAAGTGTCAAATCATTTACGCTAACTGGTGGTAAATGGAACGAAGGCACCCAGTACGGGACGGTCGGAACTGGTTATGTGACGAATGATGGTTCGCATAACTATGCTGAATTCAAAGTTGATCTGACCAAACTAGGATTGACGGCAAGCGCAAGTGGGAAGCAAATCTCAATGGCTAATCCGAACATTGGAAGTGATAGCGCAACGACCACTGCCGGTACGATTACTACAACTGCGACCAGTTCGGCTAGCTCAAGTAGCGCCGCCAATTCAAGTAGTGCAACAAATTCAAGCAGTAGTACTGATTCAAGCAGTGCCACAAATTCGACGAGCAGTTCGGCAGGGGTAATCACAGATAAGGATGACACGGCTTCTAAGGCGTCATTAACGACAGATAATAATGCTAGTAACGATAATGATAATCTAAATATTAAGATTGATGGTAATTTCAATGACTGGAAGAACGTCACTTTGACTGAGGGTTATGACGGCTATACTGCCATGGTCAGCGATGGTAAGAACGTGTTTGGATACTTTGACATTCGATTTGATTTTAGTTAAATTAGATCAAAAACAGGAGTTTTTAATCCATGAAAAGCTTTGCACACCATTATAGTAGCGACATCTCTCGTGAACAATTTGAACTAATCCGGACAGATCTAGAAGGCATACGTAAGCGGACTAAGCCAAGAAAGGTTGATTTATATGATATCTTTTGTGCCCTGCTTTATACCTTGAAAAATGGGTGCGTTTGGCGCGATTTACCCAGCGATTTTCCTAAATGGGAAACCGTCTATTATTACTGGTTACTTTGGACTAAAACGCCATCTCCTGCTGGTATCACTCCTCTGGATAAGGTTTTAAAAAAATTGTCAGCCAACATCGGTTGGCTCAGAAGCGTTCAGTTTATACATCGTTCGTCATTCTAGATGCTCAAAGTGTCAAGAATACCGATCCTGCTGAAAGTAGCGGCTACGATGGTGGTAAAAAGGTGAGTGGGATTAAGCGCCATCTTGCTGTAGATATCAATGGGCTGCCGATGGCAGTCCATGTGACAACCGCCAATGTTTCTGAGCGTGATGGCGCCAATGCGCTACTGGCGTTAAACAAATCACAGTTTGACCTGGTTCAACGAGTAATGGCCGATGGTGGTTATACTGGTAAAAACTTTGCTCAATCAGTTCAGGCAATGATTAACGCTGAAGTCATTATTGCTAAACAGAGTGACCTTAGGCACGGTCAAGTGACCCCGCAACGCTGGGTTATCGAACGCAGTTTTAGCTGGCTAGGAAAATATCGGCGCCTCTGGCGTAATTGTGAGCGAAAGCTGAACACCAGTAAGATGATGATTAGCTTAGCCTTCCTGCGAATACTCTTGAAAAGATTCTAAACACGTTCTAAGTACGTTTATGTCTATGTCAAGATGAAGTATGGTCAAGTTCCAGGTTATGGAGACTATAATTTTGATATCAGTGGTCAAAAATATTATGTCTGGTCTGGCGATATGCCAAGTTCACAAAGTGACGGGGCTGTCAAAGCCGTGTCCTTTACTGGTGGCGAGTGGAACGAAGGTCATCAGTATGGAACCGTTGGTAATGGGTATGTTTCACAAGCTGGTTCACATTCGATTGCGGAATTTAGAGTTGATTTGAGTAAATTTAAGATTTCAACCATGACGGGTCAAACCATTACGATGTATAATCCAAATATTGGTAATGAGAAAGTGACGGTCGCTGGTGGTTCAACGGGGCCGTACTTGATTTCAGGTGTTGGGGTTGTTATCGTGGCGTGGGGTTATTTCAAATTCCGCAAGCGGCGGCAATTAGAACCAACTGATTTACCAAAAGTTAAAAAGTAATTATTGGGATTTATGGAACTAGTTTTGACTGACAATCATTTATAACCGCCGACTTGGTTCTTATTGGGAACGGTCGGTCAGCTAATTAATAGGACTGGTGGACGATGAATGTAAAAATCCTACTAGGGATTGTAATATGGTTATACGGACTGTCAGTGCTCAAACGGGCTCGGCTATCAGCTTTCTACTTTATTGTGGGAAGCGCCGGGCTTTTTTTTATATTAACAGCAATTAGTCGTCCGTATTGGGTGTGGTTTTTTACTCACGCCGTCATTCACGGGGTCGCACTATTTAGCGATATAACCAATTGGTGTACTATTATGTTCAAAATGGGACTAGTGTATATCACTAATAGTGGTAATCCGGTAGTCATGTCAATTGACTACGAATGTTCAGGGATTATTGAAACCTGTGCGTTTGTTTCGTTGGTGGCATTCTATCCGGCTTATAATCGTCGTGAGAAAGTATTCTATGGTGTTTTTGGCTTAGTATTTATTTACCTGATCAATGTGTTACGGCTAGTTACCGTGATTGTGATTGTTCACTTTGGCGGTGGTCAAACCTTCTTCTTGGCGCATTCTGTCATTGGGCGCTTATTATTTTATGTCCTTGTTATTATTTTATATTACAATGTTTTCACATATTCGCAGTTGGCCCGAGGAATTTATCAGCAGTTTATTGATTGGAGGGATCGAATTCTGTGATGTATTGGATCAACTTAGCACTGACCAGAATGGGATTCTGGATTACGTGGGCGCTGGTACCGATTGTTGTTGAAATTATTCCAGCAATCGTATCAACGATTAAGTTAATGCGATTACACCGGCACATGCCTAAGCTTGAAGCACCTGCTAAATGGCCGTGGGTAACCATTATTGTACCGGTTTATAACTCTGAGGATACGTTGTTTGACTGTATCCGTTCAATCGATAATCAGACGTATGATAAAAAATCAATGCAGATTATCCTTGCCAATAACCAGAGTACTGATGATAGCTTTGGGGCGTACGCTCGTGCTCAAAATGCCTTTCCAGATTTGTTTTTGCGGTATGTTAATACTGATAAGGGTAAAGCGCGAGCACTTAATGCGGCAATTTATGAGAGTATTGGTAGTTATGTCATTAATATCGATAGTGATGGTCTTTTGGAATCAAACGCGGTCAAAAATATGGTATTACGATTCGAGAGTGATGAGCGCATTGCAGCTATGACCGGAGCAGTGTTACCACAACGGGATTTGGTTAAACAAGTTCATGGTTGGTGGCACCGTTTGTTAGCCAAAAATGAATACTACGAATATGCCCAAGCCTTTTTGTCTGGCCGAACGATCGAATCGTTTTGTGACCAATTATTTACTATGTCAGGGGCCTTCTCAGCGTTTCGGCGGGAAGTGCTTATGGAAACCTTTTTGTACGACACTGACACCATTGGTGAAGATACGGACATGACTTTCCAGATTCGGACGCGACTTGGCAAAAAGGTTGTGATTTGTGCGAATGCGATTTTTTACGTAGCACCAATTTCGGGTTTTTCAGAGTTGTATACGCAACGGCAGCGGTGGCAGCGTGGTGAACTAGAAGTGGCGCAACATTACATGGCACAAACAGCTAGTATCAGAGGCTTTTTCAAAGATTTCTTGGTGCGCCGGATCATGATCGACCATACGTTTACATTTCCACGAATGATTTGGACTTTTGCAACGATCGTTCTAATTGCTTTTGGTTATTCAACCGTGGTGGTCGGGCTATCCTATCTCTTGATCTATGCGCTGTATGCCATGGTTGGTGTAATCAATTTTATCAGTGTGGGCATTCTGCTACGGCCATATCCAGAAGAAAAGCGCTTTTATTCACACTTGTGGTGGTTGACTTTGACATTGCCGCTCTACATGTTTTTGACGTCATGGATCCGATTAGTGGGGGTCATCAATGCGATGACAACGCAAGCAACTTGGAAGATGCGCGGGTTCACGGAAGAATGGCAACGATTATGGGCGGTCTTATGTGATGATGGTCAGACCATTCGTGATCATTATCGACAGCGCCGGAAAGGAAAATAAGTTGAAGTAAGTGGTGGCACGTTATGAAACATCCGTGGGTGTTGCTGATTCGATAACTCAATGACGAGTTGACACTTTCAACGAAGTGAGATCAATGATAAGACGTTACTTTTACCGGTTTAGTCAATCAACAATTACAGTCATTTGGTGGCTGTTATTTGGCTTAATGTTCATCTTTGCGGTGACTTCGCCGAATATTATTTTAGGTGATAATGCGACGTTTGGGACGAGCACGACCATGCTAACAACTAGTTTAGTCATTGGCATTACAGCCGTTTTAATTATGAGTTATGCCTACCCACGCTTTCGACGGGGCGTGTATCGTGTGCTGGTCACGCACCAACTTTGGACAGCGGGCAGTTTGCTCGGGCTGGTCGTTATCGGCCAAATCATCTTTGTCACGTTTGTGCACCCGGTGAGTGGCTTTGATGCGGGGATGCTTCATTATGCAGCGACTAGTGCCAAGCACGTGCAGGAAGTTGGCGTAACTGCATACTATAGTCTTAATCAAAATAATATGCCCATCATGCTTTTTATGCATTGGCTATCAGAGTCAACGGGACAAACATCGTGGCAGTTTTTTGATTATGTGACGTTATTTTTCGTTGATTTATCGGCGGCCTTTAACTTGTTAAGTGTGGCGGTGGTGCGCCGACACGCGCTGGGATTCGCATTGTATTTACATGCGGGCTGGTTGGCTGTCTTCCCAAGTATTATTATGCCGTATACGGATGCATGGGGCTTACCCTTGGTTTCTTTTTACATGCTATGTTACTTTGTGATGCGTCAGACGAGCTTGCCACCGCTACTGCGAGTGGCGTCAGCGGTTGGCTTTGGAATAAGTGTTACGTTGACTTATTTTATGAAACCTTCATCGATTATTCCAGTCATCGCGATTGTCATTATTGAATGCTTAGAAGGATTAAAACACAAGCGTGCCCCGCATGCGCCCGCAATCTTTGTCAGCGCTGCGATGTTGATCTTAATGGTGGAAAGTGCGGGCTTCACTTATCACTACACGAATCAGGCAATTCAAGGGCAAACGTATATCAAATTAGATCGGTCACGGTCGATTCCTGCAATTCATTTCATGGCGATGGGTGTTTATGGGACCGGTGGCTATAGTGAAAAGCAAGCAATTCAAATGGCGGTCTTGCCAACTAAAAAACAAAAGACTGATTATTCGATTAAGATGCTGAAACGACGTCTAAAAAAGTTGGGACCACTGGGTTACTTTGAATTCTTAATAAAAAAGCAGCGTAATAATACAGCTGACGGGACCTTTGGCTGGTTGAAAGAAGGTAATTTCTTTCGTGAAAATCAAAAACCGACGAATCAGGGTTTTAGTAATTGGTTGAAAAACTTTATTTATTTATATGGCCGGCATATTGCCGATTTTCGTTTTACAGCTCAACTGTGGTGGATCGCACTACTGACGGTTATTGTGTTGGGGTCTGGGGCTAAGTGGCGGGTCATCCAACTGCTACGACTGTCAATGATTGGTGGCTTTGTCTTTTTACTGCTATTTGAAGGTGGTCGGAGTCGCTATTTGATCCAATACTTACCATGTTTGTTATTGTTAGGGACATTTTCATTTGAGCGTGCTGTTGCGAATGTTCAGCGTGTGTTTGGGTGGTATCAGCGCAAATTAAAGGCAGCAATTGCGGCAGATGAAGCGGAATGAGGGGTGTAGTGGAAAGCTCAAGCAACTTTTTGGCGCGCGTCTCGACAATAATATTGATAGAAAAATTGTGCTCAGTTTTTTAAGATGAACTAGCCCTTGTCAAGTTGACATATGAAATAATATAATTTTGTACTTCGTTAAACGGCCTTATTCTAGTATTTTGCTGGGGTAAGGTCGTTTCTTGCTAGTTAACAGTCTAGCTCGGCTGTGTAAGTTTAATGTGATTGGTACTGAATGACGGTGGATAAGTGGGGCCAGACGGGACTGCTGATTCTCATCAACAGCCCCCGCGCGATAGCCTTGTGAGGTGGAACTAATAAAGTGTCTTTGTCAGTGAATCATCAAGACTTGATTAAAAATCAACAAATAAATATGTGAAAATGCTGTGTTAAAATCGACTTATGCTATAATTGTTGCAAGCAAGCAGTTCGCGCTGTTGTGGGGAACAATAGCGAACTGAGATATTAATTAGGGTGGGATTTAAGCTCATGTGGAAAAAGTTACACTATATGGACTATGTGCTGTTTATCCCGTATTTGATTGTTAGCGGGATCGGCGTTGTCATGGTCTATTCATCGAGTTCATACGTAGCCGCACAAAATGGCACGACACCCACCGGTTATTTGGTAAAACAGCTGATTTGGGTTGTCTTAGGATTATTGATTACTTTGGTTTGTATGAATTTGAAGATTGACTATTTTAAGCAAACTAAGTTACTCGGCTTTTTGGGGTTTGCGATGTTGATTGTTTTGGTTCTTCTCCGGCTAGTTGGTAAATCAATTAATGGGGCGGCCGGCTGGATTATTTTAGGGCCAGTTTCAATTCAACCGGCCGAATTTTGTAAGTTCTATCTGATCATTTACTTGGCATCAATAATTGCCCAACGTGAGGCGCATTTTGGCGTGGCCCGTTTTCGTGAACTTGGTGCACAGTTTGTGATGCTCTTCGCGATGATTTTATTGATTTTTGTTCAACCTGACCTTGGTGGGGCAACGATTAATTTAGCAATTGCGGCAGTGATTTTATTTGCGAGTGGTATTCCGTACTTTGTTGGTGTCGGTGTTTTTGCGGGGGCAGTCGGGGCCTTTGAATGGGTCTTAGTACCGTTAGTGAGTCGTCTACCCCAAAGTGCTTTTACTAATTCTTATCAGCTCCGGCGATTTCTGGGGTTTCTTAATCCGTTCAAGACGGCTTCGGGGGCTGGAACGCAACTGGTCAATTCTTACTATGCCATTTCGAATGGCGGCTTGACAGGCGTTGGTATTGGGAATAGCTTGCAAAAGCGCGGATACTTACCCGAGCCAAACACTGATTTCATTATGTCGATCACGGCAGAAGAACTAGGATTGATCGGTATTCTGCTAGTGATGGGATTATTATTAGTGATTGTGGTGCGCACCATATATATTGGGGTACGTGCAACTAATACGTTTAATGCACTAGTATGCTACGGAGTGGCCGCATATTTGACCATTCAAGCATTTGTTAATGTGGGTGGGATTGTTGGTCTGATTCCGATTACTGGGGTGACTTTCCCGTTCATGAGTTATGGTGGTTCCAGTATGATGGTGTTGACCCTTTCACTGGGGTTGGTGTTAAATATCAGTGCGTTGGAAAAAATAGCCCGACGCAACACCGTTCGACAGGCAGGCTAAAATGATTTTATTTGGAAATGAGGGATTTTGGTGAAGAAAGTATTAATTGCTAACCGGGGAGAAATTGCAACGCGGGTTATCCGTGCTTGTCATGAATTAGGCTTGCAGACTGTTGCGATTTACGCCAAAGAAGATGAGTTTTCAGTTCACCGTTTCAAAGCTGATGAAGCGTATCTAGTTGGGGAAGGTAAGGCGCCAATTGCGGCTTACCTTGATATTGAAGATATTATTCGCATTGCCAAAGAAAATCATGTTGATGCGATTCACCCTGGTTACGGTTTCTTATCTGAAAATGCGACTTTTGCACGACGGATTGCTGAAGAAGGGATGACGTTTGTTGGCCCTAAGCCGGAACATCTCGAGATGTTTGGGGATAAAATCACGGCCAAGCGAGTGGCACGTGATGCTGGCGTTCAGACGATTCCAAGTACTTTGCATCCGGTGACTAGCCTGAATGAGGCCTTGCAGTTTACCCAAAAGTACGGTTATCCAATTATGATCAAAGCTGCTATGGGTGGTGGTGGTCGTGGGATGCGGATCGTGCATGAAGCTTCAGAATTACAAGAAGCTTTTGACCGAGCCCGTTCGGAAGCCATGCAATCCTTCGGCGACGATGAAATCTACTTAGAAAAGTTCATTGCGAACCCCAAGCACATTGAAGTTCAAATTTTAGCGGATGCGCACGGTAACGTGATGCATCTGTTTGAGCGGGATTGTTCTGTTCAGCGTCGTAATCAAAAAGTGATTGAATTTGCACCAGCCGTAGCACTTCCAGTTGAATTACGGACTAAGATTTGCAATGCGGCGGTCGATTTGATGAAGAGTGTCCACTATCTAAACGCAGCAACGGTTGAATTCTTGGTCGAAGGGGATCAATTCTATTTCATGGAAGTCAACCCACGAGTTCAAGTGGAGCATACGGTTACGGAAATGATTACTGAAATTGACATCGTGCACGCCCAACTGAAAATTGCGATGGGTGGCGATCTGTTCGAAGACTTGCATTTGCCACACCAAGACGCCTTGACATATAAGGGTGCGGCAATTCAGTGCCGAATCACGACTGAAGATCCGGCTAATGATTTTATGCCGGATACTGGACGGATTGAGACGTACCGGTCACCAGGTGGGAATGGTGTTCGGTTGGATGCTGGTAATACTTATTCGGGGGCCATTGTAACCCCATATTTTGACTCATTGTTAGTCAAGGCTTGTGTGGCGGCCCGTAATTTCAAGGCGGCTGTTCATAAGATGCGACGGGTCTTAGTTGAATTTGACATTCGTGGTGTCAAGACGAACATCCCATTCATGTTGAATGTGATCGACAACCCAACGTTTCAAGCTGGTGAAGCTGGGATACGCTTTATCGATCAAACGCCCACGCTCTTCAAATTCCCTGATGACACGCAACGTGAAGATAAAATGTTGAAGTATATTGGGAACGTGACTGTTAATGGTTTTGCCGATGTTGCTCAGCACGCAAAAAAATACTACCCTGACGTTGAATTCAAAGATGATTTCCAGCCGATCGCACCTGAAATTGTGACGGCCAAAGACGTCTTAGACAACCAGGGTGTCCAAGGCTTGCAGCAGTGGTTACTAGCACAAAAGCAAGTGTTATTAACGGATACGACGATGCGTGATGCACATCAAAGCTTATTTGCAACCCGAATGCGGACGAAGGATATGCTGGCCGTTGCTGCTGCGTCACAAAAGGCATTGCCACAACTGTTTTCATATGAGATGTGGGGCGGTGCGACTTTCGATGTGGCTTACCGTTTCTTGAATGAAAATCCATGGAATCGGCTAAAAGAACTTCGGCAAGCGATGCCACGGACATTATTCCAAATGTTATTTCGTGGTTCGAATGCGGTTGGTTATCAAAACTATCCCGATAATGTGATTCGGGAATTCATCTTAGAAGCCGCTAAGAGTGGAATTGATGTCTTCCGTATTTTTGACAGCTTGAATTGGATTCCACAGATGGAAAAGAGTATTCAAGCCGTCAAGGAGACGGGCAAGATTGCTGAAGCAACGATTTGCTATACTGGCGATATTATGGATCCTGATCGACAGAAATATAGTCTCGATTACTACCGGCAATTGGCTTTAGATTTGCAATCAACCGGTGCTGACATTATTGCTATTAAGGATATGGCGGGAGTCTTGAAACCGGAAGCTGCTTATGAGTTAGTGGCTACGTTAAAGGAATCGTTAGCCGTGCCGGTTCATCTGCATACACATGATACGACTGGCAACGGTATCTTCACCTATGCGCGAGCTGTTGAAGCTGGTGTTGACGTGGTCGACGTTGCAGCCAGTTCACTGTCAGGAACGACGAGCCAGCCTTCAATGAGCTCGCTATACTACGCGTTAGCGCACAATGATCGCCAACCAGATGTTAATATTAATAATGTCGAAGCTATTAATCGTTACTGGCAAGGTGTCCGACCATATTATCAAGACTTTTCAAATGGGATGACTAGTCCCCAAACGGATATTTACCAGACGCAAATGCCTGGTGGCCAATATTCTAACTTGCAACAACAAGCTAAAGCAGTTGGCCTTGGTGACCGTTGGGAAGAGGTCAAGGCGATGTATGCGACGGTCAATGATATGTTCGGTGATATCATCAAAGTGACACCAAGTTCAAAGGTTGTGGGTGACATGGCCTTGTTCATGATGGAGAATCATTTGACGCCAGCTGATATTTATGATCATGGAACCAAACTTGATTTTCCAGCCTCAGTAATTAATTTCTTTGCTGGTAATATTGGACAACCAGTTGGTGGTTTTCCGAAGAAAATGCAAAAAATTATTTTGAAGGATCATCCAGCGTTGACTGTTCGACCAGGTAGTTTAGCTAAGCCGGCTGATTTTGACGCCGTTAAAGCGGAATTGTCAGCTAAACTTGGCCGCGACGCTAATCATCAGGAGGTTTTGAGCTACATCCTGTATCCAAAAGTCTTCATGGATTACAATGCCAGTCACAAACGGTATGGTCATGTCTCCTTGTTGGACACGCCAACTTTCTTCCAGGGAATGCGACTGGGTGAAACCGTCGATATTGAATTGGCGAAGGGCAAGACCATGATTGTTAAGCTCAACCAAATTAGTGATCCCGATGTTGATGGGGTCCGGACACTTTACTTTAGTATCAATGGTCAAAATCAAGAGATTATGGTCAAGGATAATGCCATTCATCAGTCGGCAACGAGCACACGTAAAGCAGAACCAACTAACGAGAATGAAGTTGGCGCAACGATGAGCGGGTCCGTTCTGAAGTTACTGGTTAAGAAAGGCCAGACCGTTAAGAAGGGCGAACCATTACTCGTGACTGAAGCGATGAAGATGGAGACGACGATTCAAGCACCAGAAGATGGTGTCATTGAACACATCTATGTCAATGCGGGTGATGTGATTCAAACGGACGATTTATTATTAGAAATCGCACCACAATAACTTTGTTGTCAGTGGATCACTAGTGGCTCAGGCTGCTAGTGATTTTTTAATTTAGGTCGTCTAACAGGCTAGCGAAATGCTGAAATTCAATATGGAACTAAAGAACTTAGTTGACGAAATACGGAATCTAGCCTAACATTTAAACAACAACGCTAGTAGAAGAGGTGAGGTTCGATGGATTTTACAGTTAAACCGCGCCGGTCGCTCATCGTCTATATGCATTCGATGAAGCAGGTGCGCCAATTAAAGCGGTTTGGGTTAATTCAATACCAATCACGCAAGGAACATTATGTGGTCTTGTACATGGATGAAAATCAGATTCCAGCGGCAACCACTAAAATCAAAAAATTAAATTTTGTTCGTAAGGTTGAGCCGTCATACCGACCGGACGTTGCTATGAACTTTGGTGAACGCGTGGATCAAGGGTTCTTTAAACCGACCACGACCGGAGCACCGGATGACGATGATGAGGATTAAGTTGGTGAAGATGAGATGCGAATTGTAGCAGGAGACTTTGGTGGCCGGCGGTTAAAAGCCGTACCAGGAATGCAGACCCGGCCAACGACAGATAAAGTGAAAGAAGCTGTTTTTAATATTATTGGGCCTTACTTTGATGGTGGTCAGTCCCTAGATTTGTTTGCGGGTAGTGGTGGCTTAAGTATTGAAGCTGTTTCACGGGGGGTGACCCGGGCGGTCTTGATTGATCGGCAGTACCAAGCCATCAAGACGATTAAGGATAATATTGCCGTCACGAAGGCACCCGACCGTTTTGAAGTCATTAAGGGGGATGCTGAACGAGTTTTAGACCGGTTAGCAACTCAAAATGAACGCTTTGATTGGGTATTCTTAGATCCGCCGTATGCTAAACAGCAAATTGTTAAGGATATTCAACGTTGTGATACATTGGGATTACTGAATTCGGGTTGTCGAATTGTCTGTGAAACTGATACCAATGCGAACTTGCCAACAACGTTGTCAGGTTTTGAATTGGTTCGACAACAAGATTATGGTATTACAGTTATTACCATTTACCAAAAAGTAACGGAGGTTGGGTAAATTATGGTGACAGCAGTTTTTCCAGGAAGTTTTGATCCGATTACGCGTGGACATTTAGATATGATTCAGCGTGCTAGTCGGTTTGTTGACCATCTGATCGTTGCTGTGATGGTCAATACGAGTAAGCAACCCTTGTTTACGATGGCTGAAAAGGTAGCGATGATCAGCGATGAAGTCGCGGAACTACCCAATGTTGAAGTTCAAGCAGCGACCGGATTGACCGTCGATTTTATGGCGAGCGTCCACGCCACCGTGTTAGTACGTGGACTACGCAATGAGCAGGATTTTGGCTATGAACGTGACATCGCGTGGATGAATAAGTCGTTGGATGAGACGATCGAAACGATTTGTCTAATTGCTCGACCGCCGTATGCTTACTTTTCGTCTAGTTTAATTAAAGAAGTCGCTAAGATGGGGGCCGATGTTTCGAAGTATGTCCCAACCGCAGTGGCACAAAAACTACACCAACGTTTAGGAAATGATCAACATGACTAAAGTACGACAGCTATTAAGCCGGTATTGGGGCATACTAGTCGTCGTACTGGTGGTTCTGGCCCTGTTTTTGGTACCGTTACCGTACTATATAGAGGGGCCGGGAAGTGCGGATAACTTAAAAACGTTTGTCACCGTTAAACGTCATCCAGATCATCACCGTGGTAAATTTATGTTGACTTCGGTGGCAGAAGCGCCGGCGACACCCATACTGTGGTTATATGCACAGTTGAATCCACATTATGATGTGGTTAGTGCGCAGGATATGACGGGTGGTCAAGATGACGCGACCTATAATCGCGTTCAAAAATTTTATATGCGTAGTGCGATTAATGAGGCGATTGCGACGGCGTATTCGGCCGCCCATAAAGCTTATCATAAGACTTATCAAGGAATTTATGTCTTGACCGTTCAGCCTAATTCGAAGTTTAAGCACCAATTAAAAGTTGGCGATACCATTACCAAAGTTGATGGGCACCATTTTAACACGGCGAGTGCTTACCAACATTATATTGGTCGGCAGGGGGTGGGCCACCGGGTGACGATTACGTACCGGCGTAATGGCGATACCAAGCAGGCCACCGCGCCCTTGGTCAAGTTGAGCACCCACCGTGCCGGCATCGGGATTGGGTTGACTGATAATATCAAGGTCACAACGGCCATCCCAGTTAAGGTTGATCCCGGCCAAATTGGTGGACCGTCAGCTGGATTAATGTTTAGTTTACAAATTTATCAACAATTAACCAATCAGAATTTGCGGCATGGGCGTAAAATTGCTGGTACTGGAACAATTGATCAGAATGGCCAAGTTGGTGAAATTGGCGGGATTGATAAGAAAGTGATCGCCGCAAAACGCGCGGGCGCAACGATTTTCTTTGCACCGTATGTCAAGCCAACCAAAGCGTTGTTAGCCGTTGAAGAAAAAGGGCAAACTAATTATCAGTTAGCCAAAGCGACCGCTAAAAAGTACGCACCGAACATGAAAGTCATTCCGGTGACGTCTTTTAAACAGGCGGTTCATTATTTGCAGACCCATCCGAATTAAGATTGGGTTCAAGTTAGAAAAAAAGTTTGGGATAAAACCCAAACTTTTTTCATGGTCTGAGACACCTTCTTCGTAACTATGAGTCGAAGGGGTGAAAATAAATGATGACTTGGATCAAATTACTTAAAGCACATTGGCGTATCGTTGGAATTGGTAGTGCGCTTATCATTATTTTGATAACGGGGTGGGCCCTTAGTCAGCTTAGACAACCGCAATCAGCTGTTCCCAATGAGTTACTGGCTAGTTCAGAATCAGTAGGCGATAGGACAAGTGCACGTTCAACAACGGCCACTAGTACGTCGGCAACGGGAACAGTATCAGTGAATCCGGCTGGCAGTCAGGCAGGCAATGATTTACCAGGGTATGTGGATGTTAAGGGTGCAGTTAATAAGCCGGGGTTGTATCAGATTACAGCAAGTATGCGGGTGGCAGATGTCATTCAGTTGGCGCAAGGCATGCAGCCACAAGCCGATGCTCAGCAAGTTAACTTGGCTGCTAAAGTCACTGACCAACAAGTTATTTACGTACCAGTTAAGGGTGAACAGCCTTTAACTGTGGTCAAACCACCGGTGACGCCATCAGCTAGTTCTAATTTGGAAGTGTCTGGTGGTGCTCATTCGTCGACGGATAAGGTTAATCTTAATACTGCGGATGTGGCTGCTTTACAAAAATTAAGTGGAATTGGGCAAAAGAAAGCGGAAAAAATTATTGATTATCGCCAGCAACATGGTAATTTTAAGACGATTGATGATTTGAAAAATGTTAGTGGCTTTGGTGAAAAAACAGTGGCGAAGTATAAAGACCAACTGACCGTCTAGTTTCAAAGCAAACAATTTGGTATACTACTGTCATTGAAAGTGAGGCATAAAGTAATGAGAGATCAACGAATTCCATGGGATCAATATTTTATGATGCAGGCTGTCTTACTGGCTAGTCGGAGCACGTGTGAACGGCTTTCGGTCGGCGCGACGATTGTGCGTGACAAACGAATTATTGCGGGTGGCTACAATGGCTCAGTATCTGGTGACGTGCATTGCATTGATGAAGGCTGCTATTTGGTTGACGGGCACTGTGTGCGGACGATTCATGCGGAAATGAATGCGATTTTGCAATGTGCTAAGTTTGGGGTGGCGACGGCTGGTGCCGAAATCTATGTCACTGACTTTCCTTGTTTGCAATGTACGAAGATGTTATTACAAGCTGGAATTCAAAAAATTCATTATTTGCGTAATTATCATAATGATGCTTATGCGATGTCCTTGATTGAACGGAAACACGTGGCGTTGCAACAAGTTAAGTTTGATCAATCAGACTTAGATAAGTTGAATCTTGATCAAATCTTATTAGACCGTGACTAGTTGCGGGCACTGTTTTTTGCCGCAATTGCGTGCGGTTTACTTAGTAGTTGGTTAGTTGACCAACAATGGCTAGCGGCTGGATTATTATTCATCTGGTTATGGCGAGTCGTACGATTACGAGATCGTCATTGCTTACTGGTGACGATACTCTGTTTAGTACCCATGACTGGTTGGTTGAGTTGGCAAAACCAACGTTTTACAAACTTGGTTCGGCAGCCCAGTCAGATGGTAACGATTAATTTGACGGTTCAACCGGATGCAATTACGCTACGTGGTAGTCAGTATCAGATGGTTGCTACGAGTCCGGTGGGTAAATTATTAGTCAAGGGCCAATTGAAACGAGCGATTGAAAAACAACAATTGGGCCAGATTGCTCGACGAACGACGTGGCGGGTGCAAGGCAAACTTGATGCGATTGCACCACCAACGAATCCAGGTCAGTTTGACGCGCCCAAATATTATCGTAGTCAAGGGATTGCACGCCAACTCACTGTAACGGCTGTCAAGCAAGTTAGGACGGCACCGCGGCGTGGTTGGGGACGACTGCTTGACCAATTACATCGTTGGCGACAAATGTTTTTTCAGACGTGTCAGCGGCTCCCACCGACGCTCAGTCGCTATGCAACCAGCTTATTAGTGGGGATGCGGCCGGCGGATTTTCAGGCGACTATGGGTGCAGTACAACAGCTGGGGTTGTTGCATCTATTTAGTTTGTCGGGGATGCACGTTATTTTATTGGTTGCATTTTTACAATGGCTGTTGCTGCGGTTACATTTAAGTCACCAAGCCATTGACTGCTGGTTGCTAGGGCTTTTACCAGCATACCTTGTGCTGGGTGGTGGTGCCGATAGCTTACAACGAGCAGTGGTGACGGCGGCCTTGCCGATTGTTTGGCAACTGCTGACACGGCAATCGAGTGGTTCGTTGAGTGGTTGGAGTATGGCACTGATAATCGGAATCGTCCATAATCCCTTAGTATTGAGTCAGTTAGGTGGTCAGCTCAGTTATGGTCTGGCGTTATTGCTCATCTTAATGCCGGGCTTGCCCACGTGGCGACTAGCCGTCTGGGTTCAAGTTATTAGTTTACCGGTGTTATTGGTGGCAACTGCCCAGTGGCACCTGTGGTCACTAGTAGTTAACTTAATAGTGGCGCCGATTTTTAGTTGGGTATTGCTACCAGTGACCGTCATTGGAGCTAGCGTGGGCTTAGTATTTCCATTAGTCACCAGTATGTGTGAGTGGGTTTTGGCGAGCTTTCAGAATTGGCTTGATTGGGTCAGTCATTGGCCGGGATTACTGGTCATTGGTCAACCGAATGCGCTGTGGGCGTGGGGGCTCAGTTTGCTGAGTTTATGGCTATTACGAACACCAAAACGTCGGTATTGTTGGGGATTATTATTAGCATATACATGTTTTGGTATCAGCATGCGCTTTCCACTGCATGGCACTGTTCAATTTATCGATGTTGGCCAAGGCGACTCGATTTTGATTCGCCAACCGTTTAATCGTCAGGTCAGTTTGATTGATACCGGTGGACAATTGCATTTTCCACGGCCTCGCTGGCAAGATGATGGCCTAACTTCTAAATCACGTGTTGAAACCATTACAGTCAATTATTTACATCGTCTAGGGATTAGACACTTAGATACAGTTTATTTGTCACACAAGGATGTTGATCATATCGGTGATTTGGGCGAGCTGTTACGACTGATGCCAGTTAATCAGGTGGTAGTTCCAGCGGGGATGGCACATTTAGCTAAGTTTCAGAAATTGTTGCTACCAGCTAAAAAGCGGCCGAAAGTGGTTGAGGCCCTCGCTGGTCAAACATTTGCGGATGGTTTAGTGGCTGTCCATCCGTTTAAACCTGGGCGTGCTGAGAATGAAGATTCGTTAGTGCTGACGGGTGTTTATGGACAGCAGCGTTTTATGTTTACCGGTGATCTTGACCGGGCAGGAGAACGGGCAATCGTCGCCCGCTATCCCCAACTGCGCGTGGACGTGCTCAAGTTAGGCCACCATGGTAGTAAAACGGCGTCTGATCCACTGGCATTGCGACAATTGGGCGTCCAACGTGGTGTGTTATCGGTGGGACGCCATAATCGTTATGGTCATCCCAATCAAGAAACCTTGACGACATTAACAGCTCAACATATAGAGACTTATTCAACGGCTTTACAAGGAATGATTACGTATCGCTTTTTTAATCATCGGAAGGGCCGTTGGCAAACATTTTTAAAGGAGGGTGATCGTCATCAACGCACAACAAGCGTTAAAATCGATTCGCAAAGGTGAATTAGCATCGGTCTATGTTATTTTGGGAACGGTTGACTACCTAGCCGATCAGCTCAAACAAGCGTTGATGCAACAAATTCCAAGTGAAGAACAAACGATGAACGTCGGCAGTTATGACATGGAAACGACACCGGTAGCCGTTGCTTTGGATGATGCAATGTCAGCGCCGTTTTTTGGTGATCGACGCTTGGTTTTTATTAACCATCCGTATTTTTTAACGGGTGAGAATAAAAAGACCAAAGTTGATCACGATTTAGAATCGCTACAGCATTATTTTGAACAACCAGAGCCCACGACTATTTTGGTGCTCATGGCGCCTTATGAGAAGTTGGATGCGCGCAAAAAACTTGTTAAAACTTTGAAAAAGCAAGCGACAATGATTGAAATCAATCAAGTGTCTGAGGTTGAAACGCAACGTTATGTACAGGCAGCTCTGGACGAAAAGCAGATTCGAATTGATGCTGACGCGCTACAAGAATTGGTTAATCGAACGGATGGACAGTTGGGATTGATTATGGGGCAATTGCCTAAGCTAATGATTTATGCGGCGCAGTCCCAACAAATTGATTTGGCGGCGGTTCAATCCTTAGTCACTAAGTCGTTGACACAGAATGTCTTTGATTTGGTCAACGACGTGTTACGATATCGGACACAACCAGCTGTTGAACTGTATCACGAGCTCGTGGCGGCTCAGGAAGCACCGTTAAAAATCAATGCCATTTTATTGGGACAGTTTCGCTTATTATTACAAGTTAAAATTATGGCCCGGGCCGGTTACAGTCAGGGCAGTTTAGCTAGTACACTCAAAGTGCATCCATATCGGGTCAAGTTGGCGATGCAGACGGTCCGCCACTTTGATCAGGCCGCATTACGAGCAGCTTACTTGGGATTATTACAAACAGAAGTACAGATGAAAACGACTCAGCGCGATCCCGAATTGCTTTTTGAATTGTTCATGGTTCAATTTGTTAATGAGCGGCGAGCGGTGGCTGGAACCCATGCCTAGATTTGCGAGCAACGGCTGAGTTTTTACTAGTGAGCGCTAATTCTCACACTGGATTACTGAGCCAATGTACTAGGATTTCTGACAGATGCCTGGTTGAAGTTTAATCGTTAAACTTTAGCAAGGTTGTTATCAAGATGAATGTAGGCGATAGCGGTTACCTTAAAAAGATAGACTACCAAGATTTTTTAAATCTTGGCAGTCTATCTTTTATTTGGCTGAAGGTACAAAAAAACGCCGTCGCAATGCTCGGGCGTAAAATTAGCTTATTTAGCGTAACGTGCGGCCATTCGTGACTTGTCACGGGCAGCTTTGTTGCGCTTGATAAGACCTTTAGAAGCAGCCTTGTCAACTGCGCTAGTTGCTGCTAAGTATAAATCGTCGACGTTGTCGGCACCAGCAGTTTTAGCAGCTTCAAATTTTTTAACAGCAGTCCGCATCGCACTCATTTGGGCGGTGTTACGGACGTTTGCTTTATTGTTTGTTTTCACGCGTTCAATAGCGGATTTGATAATTGGCATCAGATTCACCTCCATCATTTTTTCAACAAATGCTATTATACATAAGCCCCGGCCTGAATGCAACCGTTATGTGTAAAGTAATTTATCTTGATATGTATTCAAACTTGCTTTTTAGTCCTTAGTTTGCTAGACTATATCAAGTGTTCAGCAACCCTTTACTTAGTTTTTCGTGCACCACCAACGATTTACTCAGTTTAGGGCAATTATTTGAAAGGTGGTTGAAACACATGGCAATTTCACGCGAAAAGAAGACGGAGCTTATTAACAAGTATGCTCGTCACGAAGGCGATACTGGTTCTGTTGAAGTCCAAGTTGCAGTTTTAACGGAAGACATCAACGAATTAAACGAACATTTACGGGTTCACAAGAAGGATTTTCATTCACAACGTGGGTTGATGAAGAAAATTGGTCACCGTCGTAACTTGTTAGCTTACCTTCGTAAAGAAGACGTTAACCGTTACCGTGACTTAATCCAAAGTCTTGGTCTTCGTCGTTAATATTAAGATTATGGGAACTGCCTACGGGTGGTTCTTTTTTTGTTCGAAAAATTACAGAAACAATACATAAACTTTATCAATCCCAAACAACCGTTCGGTATACTTTTGCTTATTCAAAAGTGATTGAGGGGATTTCATGGAAGCGACGGTAAGGTTGACCCGTAATTTTCGGGTTCTATGGTTTGGCAGTTTGATTACAGATTTGGGTAATGCGATGACGTTACCATTTATTGTGTTATATATTCAGACTTTGGGAGACTACACTACGAATCAGTTGAATTTTTTAGGTGCGGCTGCTTTTGCGATTACTTATGCTTGTAAAGCGCTGGTCGCACCATTGTGGGGGCGGTTAGCTGATCAAAAGGGACGTAAATTGATGTGTCTACGCGCAGCTGGCATGATGACACTGACGATCTTAGGGGTAGGCTTGGCCCCTAACGTAGCGGTGCTGTTAATTTTGCGAGCGGCTCAGGGGGCCTTTTCGGGCTATATCAATAACGCCAATGCGCTGATCTCAGTTACAGCACCGGCTGAACGGCGTGGACAGTGGTTAAGTAGGTTAGTGACGGGCAGTATTAGTGGCACATTGATGGGACCGTTATTAGGCAGTGTTCTTGCTAATACAGTAGGTTACCGGGGAGCTTTTATGGTAACCAGCGGCTTGATGGCCCTAGTATTTGTCATGACATGGTGGGGTGTGCAGGAGACAGTGATGCCCGTTAGTCGGGCTGAACTACTACCATTACGGCCAGTTTTACAACAATTAGGTGGAAACTTTGTCATTGCTTTATTAACATCGTTATTAGTTGTGCAAGCAACGACAAACGCGGTGACGCCACTGTTAAGTTTATTAGTTGGGGACTTGGCTCCCCAAGCATCGACACAAACAATCGTTTGGATGACCGGGGTAGTAGCTGCTGCACCGGGAATCGCTACCATTCTAATGGCTAATCGGGTTGGCCGTATTTTAGATCGGTTAGGTGCGAATCGTTGTCTGCTTATTTTTTTGACGTTAGCAATCGTTGACTTACTATTAACCAGTATGGTTCACCAGATGGCTCAGCTGGTCGTTCTACGGTTACTACTCGGTGTTGCGGATGCGGCACTATTACCGGCGCTTCAAGTGATGACCGTTGAACACGTTCCGCACGCTGCTTTTGGTCGTGTTTTCAGTTTGAACCAGTCAGCACAAGCGTGTGGTAACGTCGTCGGCCCAGGCTTGGCCGTACTAGTTGCCAACTGGTGGGGGTATCAACCCATCTTTTTAGTCACTGCTGGCTTACAGCTTATGGCGCTAGGTTTATGGCTGATTTATTTTAGGCATCAACGCGCTCATTAAATTGTCTAAGAATGGTCTAACTATTGCTTTACTTTAAAATGTGGTAAACTGGGGAGAGTTACTTAATCGGAACAGGTACGCTGGTACTTGTAAATTTTAATAGAGGAGTTTTTAGATCATGAACTTTGCAAACGTTGATTTAATGACCGCAATGGTGACCCCTTTCGATGATCACCAACAATTGGATGAAAAGCGGTTAGCGAGTTTGATTGAACATTTATTAGCACATGGCACACAAGGAATTTTGGTGGGTGGCACCACTGGTGAAGCACCGACGTTAACAGAAGATGAAAAGTTAACTTTATTGAAGAAAGCTGCTGACATCGTTGATGGTCGGGTTCCAATCGTTGCTGGAACTGGTTCTAATAGTACTGCTGCCACGATTGCGTTTACTAAGAAGGTTAGTCAGATCAAGGGAATTGAGGCCGCTTTAGTGGTTGTTCCTTATTACAACAAGCCGGACCAAGCTGGGATGATTGCGCACTTTACAGCAGTTGCTGATCAGGGTGGCTTACCGGTAATTATCTATAATATTCCAGGCCGAGTCGTTGTGAAAATGGATGTGTCAACGGTATTAACGCTAGCACAGCATCCGAATATTATTGGAATTAAGCAGTGTGCGACGATGGAAGAATTTGGTGCCATTGTTGAGAATGCACCAGCTGACTTTTTGGTTTACACGGGTGAAGACGCACAAAGCTTAGCTGCTAAGGAAATTGGTGGCGCAGGTGTTATTTCAGTGGCTAGTCATATTTATGGTGACGAAATGACGGCGATGTTCAGCGCCATTGATCAAGGCGATATTGCGATGGCGGCAAAGTATCAACGCGATTTAACGCCGAAGATGAGTGCATTATTCAGCGCACCATCACCAGCGCCCGTCAAGGCGGCATTGAATCATTTAGGGCAACCTGTTGGTAATCCACGGTTACCGATTTTGCCGCTAAGTACTGAGCAGACAACACAACTTTTTCAAACATTAAACATTTAGAAGAATCAAGGTGAAATAATTGAGTAGTAAAATTCAAATTACCCCGTTTGGCGGGGTCCGTGAAAACGGTAAAAACATGTATGCTGTCGAAGTCGATGGCGATATTTATATTTTAGATTGTGGGCTAAAGTACCCGGAAAACGAATTATTAGGAATTGATATTGTGATTCCAGATTTCAGTTATTTGCGGGAAAATGCTGATCGAATCGTCGGAGTCTTCTTAACTCACGGCCATGCTGACGCTATTGGTGCGTTACCATACTTTTTAAATGAGTTTAACGTGCCCGTATTCGGCTCAGAATTGACGATTGAACTTGCTAAGATTCAATTGCAAAAGGATCCCAAGGCTAAAAACTTTAATGATTTTCACGTGATTAACGAGAAGACCGAAATTGATTTTGGTTCAGTGACGGTTTCGTTTTTCCGGACGACCCATTCAATTCCTGACTCAATGGGAATCGTGTTACAAACCAGTGCTGGTGAGGTCGTCTATACGGGTGACTTTAAGTTTGATCCAACTGCGGCAGGAGACTACCAGACTGATTTTGCACGCTTAGCAGAGATTGGTTCAAAGGGTGTCTTGGCACTGCTTAGTGATTCGGCCAATGCTGAAAATTACGAACAGCCTGTAAGTGAGCGTGAAATTGCGGCTTATGTTCTAGAGACTTTTAAGTATCATCCTGGCCGGATTATTGTGGCATCGGTAGCTTCCAATATTTTGCGCATTCAGCAGGTTTTGGATGCCGCCTCGAAGTCGGATCGAAAAGTTGCTCTGATGCCTGGTGATGTCGAGAGCATCGTCAAGACGGCTATTGACCTGGGTAAGTTACACATGCCTGAAAATGTCGTTGTTCCTTTGCAGTCAATTGACAAGCTTAAGCCTGAACAAGTGGTTATCTTGCAGACGGGCCGGATGGGTGAACCCATCAAGGCGCTACAGCGGATGGCAAATAAGCAGGAGAGCAAGGTTAATATCGAGAAAGGTGACTTAGTCTTTATTACAACGACGCCATCGCATTCGATGGAAACCGTGGTCGCGAAGACACGTGATATGATTTATCGCGCTGACGCGGACGTCAAAGCAATTGCGGATGAAATGAATTCGTCGGGCCATGCTGCCAAACGGGACTTACAATTAATGATCAATATGATGAAGCCACAGTACTTTATTCCCATTCAGGGCGAATACCGACTGTTGGATGCGCATGCTGACTTTGCCCGCGAAGTTGGGATTCCAGATGACCATGTCTTGATCGCAGCTAAAGGGGACCAATTACTTTATGATGGGGATACCATGCATTTAGCCGGCTCCGTTGAAGTTGGTGATACGATGATTGATGGTATCGGTGTTGGTGATATCGGTAACATTGTCTTACGTGATCGTAAAATCTTGTCAGAAGACGGTATTTTTGTGGCGGTTGTCACGATTGATCGGAAGAAGAAGAAGATTATCGCAACACCAAAGATTACCTCGCGTGGTTTTGTTTATGTCAAGACGAGTAAAGACTTAATGCAGGAAAGCGCTGAGCTGGTTAAAACAACGGTGCAGGAAAATCTGGATAACAAAGAGTTTGACTGGGGTCACCTCAAACAAGCGGTGCGTGAAAAGTTGAACCATTATTTATGGGATCAAACAAAGCGGCATCCAGTTATCTTACCAGTCATTATGGAAGTTAATCAGCACCATCGTCGGACTAAGAAGGCTAAACCAGCCACACCAGCTGAAAGTGACGCTAAAGCTTAATCATAAAAAAGTCGGAAGTTGCTTCCGACTTTTTTAGTAGCAATGAAGAGGGGCGAAATCAAGTGACGGTATCTGAAACACAATTAGCAGCCGAGCGAGCCAGCCAAGCTCAGGAGTGGTCTAAGGCCGCCAGTTTGTGGGAGCAGGTTTATCAAACTCAACAAACGGCACCAATCAATTATCATTTGGTACAAGCATTGGTCGCGGATCAACAATACGTGGCCGCTGCTAGTTATGCGAGTGAATTTGAAGCACAGTATTTAGCAACCGATGGGGCTGCGGAACTCTATATAACGGCGCTCATTGCGAATCATGATTTCATTATGGCTCGCATCGTGATCATGGCCCGTAAATCAAGTGGTTGGACAAAAACGATGCTTGCCACCCTAGCTGCAGCGGAGACTAATGCTGAACAGACGGTTGCAACGACTTTAACGACAACGATGCGGCATTTCTATCATCTATCCGATCAGCCGGCGCGGCAGCATGCCGATAGTTTACAAGCAGCCCATCATTTGACGTACCAACGTTACTTAACGGCCGCTAAATTTCTATTAGTGGATCCATTTTTGCACCCTTTAACGCGGGTTGAGGTTCTTTATACGCTATATAATTTACGCGTGCCAGAAATGGTTAAGATGCAATGGCTACTCAACGATGAAATGCTAACATTGTGTCCAGCGAAACTATCAGTCTTTGGTCAGGATGAGACTAGTATGGCGGTTTATCGAGTTTTGAAAGCGCGCCTCGGCAATCAAGATGTTTTTCTATATGAAAACTTACGGGAACTTTTACAATTGCAATTAATGTATTTATATCCGCAAGCCAAAGTAGTTATTACTGATCCAGCGGCGTGGATCGATGTTTTAATCTGGCAACAGACGGGACAGGCGGTGACCGTCACGGGAGCAGAAATAGAAAAAATGATGAAAATTCAACAAAAAATTCAGCAATTTAGTCTTGATTTACAGCAGTAAGCGTGTTTAATAAGAATTTCCTAACAAAAAATCAATTTTTTGAATAATATCTGTTTACAAATCAGATTAGGCTATATATAATATTTAAGGATTCTCAGTGATGGGTGCGCGATTTGGCCTTTTCACTAGGATGTAGTATAATACTAACTAAAGAATTGTTGAGACCATTTTGGCCTCGGCACTATTCTTGCGAAAATCACAGGAGGTTTCATTAATGGCAAAAGAACATTATGAAAGAACAAAACCCCATGTAAACATTGGTACTATTGGCCACGTTGACCATGGGAAGACTACTTTGACCGCTGCAATCACTAAGGTATTAGCATCTAAGGGCTTGGCTAAAGAACAAGACTTTGCTTCTATCGATGCTGCTCCGGAAGAACGTGAACGTGGTATTACTATCAACACTGCCCACGTTGAATACGAAACTGAAAAGCGTCATTACGCTCATATCGATGCCCCAGGACATGCTGACTACGTTAAGAACATGATTACTGGTGCCGCTCAAATGGACGGTGCAATCTTAGTTGTTGCCGCAACTGATGGTCCTATGCCACAAACGCGTGAACACATCCTCTTGGCTCGCCAAGTTGGTGTTGACTATATCGTTGTCTTCTTAAACAAGACTGATCTTGTTGACGATGACGAATTAGTTGACTTGGTTGAAATGGAAGTACGTGAATTACTTTCAGAATACGATTTTCCTGGTGACGATATTCCTGTTATCCGTGGTTCAGCGCTTAAAGCTCTTGAAGGCGACCCAGAACAAGAAAAGGTTATCATGCACTTAATGGACGTTGTTGATGAATACATCCCAACTCCAGTTCGTGATACTGAAAAGCCATTCTTGATGCCTGTTGAAGACGTCTTCTCAATCACTGGTCGTGGGACTGTTGCTTCTGGTCGTATTGACCGTGGGACTGTTAAGGTCGGCGATGAAGTTGAAATCGTTGGTTTACACGAAGACGTTCTTAAGTCAACTGTTACGGGTCTTGAAATGTTCCGTAAGACTCTTGACTTAGGTGAAGCCGGGGATAACATTGGTGCGTTATTACGTGGTGTTAACCGTGAACAAGTTGTTCGTGGTCAAGTTTTGGCTAAGCCAGGTTCGATCCAAACCCACAAGAAGTTCAAGGGTGAAGTTTATATCTTGAGCAAAGAAGAAGGTGGCCGTCATACGCCATTCTTCTCAAACTATCGTCCACAATTCTACTTCCACACCACTGATATCACTGGTGTTATTGAATTGCCAGACGGCGTTGAAATGGTTATGCCTGGTGACAACGTAACGTTCACTGTTGAATTGATTCAACCAGCTGCCATCGAAAAGGGTACCAAGTTCACGGTTCGTGAAGGTGGTCATACTGTCGGTGCCGGTGTTGTTTCAGAAATTGATGACTAATCTCTAACTGATTTTCATTGATTGATCTAAGCGACTTGGAAGTCTTCTTCCAAGTCGCTTTTTTTAAAGAAATTAACAATCAATGGCGTGCTTACGCGCTTTTTTAACCAATTCGGTTTACTTTACGGGAACGATAGGTTAAACTTAACAAGTATGCAATTGACTAGAATTGTAGAAATTATAATGTTTCGGAGGGAATACAATGGCTGCAAAGTGGGAAAAGAAAGAAGGCAACCAAGGCGAATTAACATTCGAAATTGGTGCTGACAAAATTAGTGAAGGTATTGATAAGGCCTTCCAACGGACTAAAAAGAACTTAAACGTTCCTGGTTTCCGTAAGGGTAAGGTTCCACGTCAAATCTTCAATCAAATGTACGGTGAAGAAGCCCTTTATCAAGATGCTTTAAACATCGTGCTCCCAGAGGCATATGAAGAAGCAATCAAGGAAACTGAAATTGAACCAGTTGATCAACCTCAAATCGACGTTGACAGCATGGAAAAAGGCAAGCCATGGGTTTTAAAAGCCGTTGTTACGGTTAAACCAGAAGTTAAGCTTGGCCAATACAAAGAACTTAGTGTCACTCGTCAAAACACGCGGGTCTATGCTAAGGATGTTGACGCTGAATTAGAATCACGGCGTGAAAAGCAAGCTGAATTAGTTTTGAAGGAAGACCAACCTGCCGCTAATGGTGACACGGTGGTCATCGACTTTAAAGGATTCGTTGATGGCGAACCATTTGAAGGCGGCGAATCTGAAAACTATTCACTTGAATTAGGTTCTAACTCATTCATTCCTGGTTTTGAAGACCAATTAGTTGGTGTTAAGGCTGGCGACGAAACTGAAGTTAAGGTAACCTTCCCTAAGGATTACCAAGCCGAAGATTTACAAGATAAAGAAGCCACTTTCAAGGTTACGGTTCACGAAGTTAAGACTAAGGAACTCCCTGAATTAGATGATGAATTTGCCAAGGATGTTGACGAAGACGTTGATACACTTGAAGAATTAAAAGCTAAGATCAAGGATGAACTTAAAGAACAAAAGGAATCTGCTGCTCATGATGCCATTGAAGATGAAGCTTTAAACCAAGCTGTCGACAATGCCGAAATTCAAGCAATTCCTGATGCCATGAAGGAAGACGATATTCATCGTCAAATGGACCAATACTTGGCTAATATGCAACAACAAGGAATCGATCCTAAGACTTATTACAAGTTGACAGGGACTACTGAAGACGACTTGCACAAGCAATTTGCTGCTGATGCTGAACGCCGGGTTAAGACTAACTTAGTCTTAGAAGCGGTTGTTGAAGCTGAAAACATCAAACCATCTAAGGATGAAATTGCTGCTGAAGTTAAGGATTTAGCTAGTCAATACAACCTGGAAGAAAGCGCTGTTCGTGGTGCTTTAACTGATGATATGTTGTCACATGACATTGCAATTCGCCAAGCCGTTGACTTAATTGCTGATTCTGCTA